>JAISCZ010000052.1 GCA_031265205.1 Deltaproteobacteria bacterium | reverse complement strand
CCCGCCTCTGGCCTTGCGTCGGAAACGCCTCCTAACCCTTCCGCGCCGGACGAGAGCGGAAACGTCGCGGGCGTAAGCTCGGGCGGCGAGAGTCTGGCGGCCCCGGTCTCGCCGGACGGCGACTTGGAGAGCGTGGGCGCTTCCGTCTCCCCCACGGCGCCGTCGCCAGCGGCCTCGCCGGACGGCGCCTTGGAGAGCGCGAGCGTTCCTGGCGCCGCGCCGACCGCGCCGTCGCCCGCTTCCCTGGAGCCGACGCCCGCGCCGGGCCTGGAACCGCCGCCGGACACTCCCGCCGCGCCCTCATTGGCGCTCCCCGAGGCCCCGGACTCCTCCGCGGTCGCGGGCTATCGGGAGATTTACCCCCGCTTTCGGATGTACGCGCGGAACATTGACGCGGTGGAATCTTTAAGGCTTAATTTATTGGAGAAAGGCTACCGCGTCTCCACCAAGGCCGGGGAGATCGCCGTGGTGCGGCTTCTGGACAAAGGCTTTTTCGTTCTCTTTTGGGTTATTTTCGGGGTCGCCGTGGTGGGCGCCTTTCTGTCCGTCGTGAGCGGGTCGGCGGATCAGGTGGAAAAGAGCCGCAAATCCCTCGCCTATCTCGCCCTGTTGGGGTTCGGTCGCGGGCGCCTCCTGCTCTTCAATTCCGTCCAGACCTTTCTGACCGGCGTTCTGGCGGCGGCTGGGTCTATCGGGCTCTTCTATTTCGCCTCCCACCTCTTGAACAAGTACTTTAGGGGAGCTATCAACGACGTGGACAAGATTTGCTATCTCTCCTGGGAAGAACTTTTAGTCTGCGGCGGCGCGGTGGTCGTTCTAATGCTCGTCGCCTCCTTCGCCGCGTTGCCCCTTCTTTCTAAAATAGAGCCGTCCGAGGGCATGCGGGATGTTTAGACGCCTTATCTTAGGGGGAAGCGCGCTTCTTCTCCTGTCTCTTGTCTTTATGGACGCCGATCTTTGGGCCCAGGGCATAGGGGGGCGCGGGCGCGTGACGGCCGAATCCGTCTGGAACCCCAAGCCGGATCCCACGGATTTTATCCTGCCGCTCCCCTGCGGCTTAGGGATGGCCTTCCGTCCCATTTTTATCCCGGAAAAAGGCTATCTCGCGGAAGCCCGCGTCTTTTTGGGGGCGGACCAAGGCGACCCCGGCGACGGGCAAACCCGCGCCTTCGTGAACTCCAGGCGCGACGCGCGCCTGGGCTCGGCCCTCGCGCTGGAGAACATGCCGGACTCTTACGTTCCCCTGGCGCGGGAGGCCCAAAGGTCCTTCACCAATGACCCGGAAGGTCGGCAGTTCTATCTTTTGGGGAAATACGAGGTCTCCCGGGGCCAGTGGGAGGCCGTCATGAACGGAAACTGCCAACTGGAAAACGACAGTCCCCTTCCCGTAACCGACGTTTCCTGGCACGACGCGGTCTCCTTCACCGAAAAACTCATGATCCATATCCTCGCCGAGAGCCCGGAGAGCCTTCCCTCCTACAAGGAAGATTCCTTAAGCGTGGCGACTTTAAGGCTCCCCACGGAGGACGAGTGGGAATACGCGGCCAGGGGCGGGCACCGGGTCTCCCCGGAGTCCATGAACAGCGAGAGCTTTTTTCCCATGGAAAGCGGCGCGCCCAAGGATTACGGCCACTTTAACGACGGCGTCTCGCCCCCGGCGGAAAAACCCCAGCCCATCGGGAGGCGCGCGCCCAATCCCGCCGGGCTCTACGACACCGCGGGCAACGTCGCGGAAATGACCCAGGAGACCTATCGCATGAATATAGGCTCGCGCCTCCACGGCTCTTCCGGGGGCGTGATCTTAAAGGGCGGTAGTTTTCGGTCGCGCGAGCCCCAGGCCTCGCCCGGGGCGCGCGAGGAAACGCCTTTCTTCTATCGCTCGGGACCCTCCAAGCTAGACGACATGGGCTTTAGGCTCGCCCTTTCCGCGGTCAATCTGGGGAGCCGCGCGCGGCTCCAGAGCCTGGCCGCGGAGTTCGCCAAGGCGGTGCGGACGGACGCCCACTTCGCGTCCACGGATCCCTTATCCCTTTTGGACGAATTGATCGCCCAGGCGACGGGGGAGGAAAACGCGCGGGAAAAAAGCTCTTTGGAGACCCTCAAGACGGTTATCGAGAATTTTAACGGCTTCGTGAACGAGGGCCGGAAAAATCAGCTGCGCCGCCGGATCCTCCTTTTGGTCTACCAGGTCTTCGGGGTCCACACCAACAGCCTCCGGGCCGACGTGGACAAAAATAACGCGGCCCAGGCCGAGCTCGTAATCGCCTTCGTCAAGGACGCCATGAAGGCCGAGGAGTACCAGGAGCCGAAAATGGCGGCCAGGGCGCGCGATCTCTTGGCCCAAGCGGAAGAGCGCGTCACGTATTACGAGGGCCAAGTCAGGCTCTACGAGGAATCCAACCGGGACCAGCACGCGGAATACGTGACCCTTTTAAAAGATCTGACGGCCGATTTCAGCGCGGAGCTGATAAGCGAACGGCTCTTGGACTTTGAGGACACGCTCGCGCGTTTAAGTCCCGGCGAGGCCAACTATTACGCCTCCGAACTCGTGGACTGTTTCGCGGTGGTCCGCGCGCATTTGAATATGGCTCTCGTGGAAAAAAAAGACCCGGCGAGTTTTCCCTTAGACGATTTAAGGCCCAAGAACTCTTACGCGGAGCCTAAGATCTATTTTTAACCGCGCGCTTTTTTTGTTTCTCGCGCGCGTCCGCGCGCGCGTTTCCCGATCGCGGCGCCCCCCCCAAATTTTTTTTTCTCGCGGGGCCGCGCCCCGCGCTTTCCCGCGCGCCTTGGCGGGGCGCGGCGGGGCCATTTTTCCCTAAGGAGTAACGGATGGCCAGACTTTTGACCCTGGCGGGCGGCGCGCTTTTCGGCGCGTTTCTTCTTTGCGGTTCCGCTTTATGGGCCCAGGTCGGCGGCCGCGACCGCGGCGGGGCCGAGTCGGCGTGGAATCCCCACCCGGATCCCCAAGACTACCTCCTGCCGCTGCCCTGCGAGATGAAAATGGCTTTCCGGCCGGTCTTTATCCCGGAAGAGGGGCGCCTGGGGGAGACGCGGGGCTTTTTTGGGGTCAACGTCGAGGACCAGGGAACGGAAACCAGGGGCTACCTCAACCGGAAGCGCTTGGCGCGTTTGGGCTCGGCCCTGTCCCTCGATAACCTTCCTGACTCCTATCTCCTCGTCGCCAGGGGAATTTTGCGGCGGGTTTTAAACGCCGCGTCGGATGGCCATCAGCTCTATTTTATCGGCAAATACGAGGTCACCCGGGGACAGTGGCGCGCCCTCATGGACGGCGACTGCGAGAGCGCGGGCGATTCCGCCCTTCCCCAAACCGATGTCTCCTGGTACGACGCCCAGCGCTTCGCGGAAAGGCTCATGGCCTATGTCCTGGAAAACGCTCCCGACGAGTTGCCCTCTTATCGGGAAGACCCCTTAAGCGTGGGGATCGTCCGGCTCCCCACGGAGGAGGAGTGGGAGTACGCCGCCCGGGGCGGGCACGCGGTCGGCGAGGAGGCCATGAACGCCGAGGATTTTTTCCCCATGGGCGGGAAACTCCCCTCCGCGCACGGTCTTTTTAACGATGGGATAGCCCCGCCCCCCGAAAGGCCCCAGGCCGTCGGGAGGCGCGAGCCCAATCCCTTGGGCGTTTACGACACCATCGGCAACGCCGCGGAAATGACTCAGGAGACCTTCCGCATGAACTTCGGGAACCGCCTCCACGGCTCCTATGGGGGAATGGTCGCGAAGGGCGGCTCCTTTCGCGTCCGGGAAGGCCAAACCATGCCCGGAGCGCGGGAAGAGATCCCCTTTTTCTACAAAACGGGCCCGGCGAGGCTCGACGACTTGGGTTTCCGGCTGGCCGTCTCGGCGGTGAATCTCGGGAGCGCGGCGCGTCTAAGGGATCTCTCCGGGGAATATGACTCCGCGCTGCGAGGGAACGCGGCCCCCGTGGAGGGGGAGAGGGATCCCTTGGAGATCCTCCAGGAACTCATCCGGAACGCCGAGACGGAACGGGAAAAGGCCGCCTACGAGTCCCTCAGAACGGAGGTGGAAAATTTTAACGACGCGGTCGACGCGGAGAAGAAGAGCCAAGCCAACCGTCAGATCTGGAATCTCGTCTATCAGGCCCTGGGCGTGCGCGCCAACAGCGTGCGGATTGTCGTGGAGAGAAACTATATTGATTTTAAGAAGCTCCAGATAGAGGCCATTAACGGCAAGCTGAAACAGAAGGCCTACGACAAAACCGAGGAGAAAGCGGCCAGGGCTTACGTCCAAAGCCGGGAGGCCGAAAACGTCAAATCCGAAAGTCTCATCGGAGCCATCGAGAGATCCTTTGAGGGACAGCGCGGCGCCTATATCACCCTTTTGCGGGAGCTTGACCGCGACTTTAGTCCGGAAACGATAGCGCTAGAGCTCAAAAACCTGGAAACGCGCCTCGCGCCCCAGCAATTCGCGCGGGTGGGAACCTACGCCAAGGTCGTGTGGGAATGCTTCGCGGTCGTCAAAAAGCACGTGGATTTTGTCGTCGTCCAGAAAAAGAATCCCTCGCTTATTCCCTTGGACGATTTGCGCTCCGGCAATAGCTAGGGAAGGCTCGGGCGCGCTTTCGCGCCAGAGGGACGCCAAGAGGATTGGGGCGCCGGGGCGCGGCGCGGCCCTCGCCTGGCGTTACCCGGATCTTAGCGAGGGTGGCGCGGCTCTCGCCTGGCGTGGCGCGGCGCTTATAGGGAGGGGCTCTTAGCGCGCGGCGTGGCTCTAGTCGGGCGCGGAGCGTATTTTATTGGCGCGGCGCGTATTTTATTGGCGTGGCGCGGATCTTAGGGGCGCGCCGCGGCTCTTTTAGGGCGCGGCTCTTCGCGGGCGCGGCTCCGCGTGAAGAGAGGGGGCGCTCTGAGCGTCTCCCGCCTTTTTCTCTTGGGGGAGCGCTGCGCGCGGCGCGCCTCAAGGTTGGCGGGGCGCGGAGCGGCCCCGGCCGCGGCGGGCGGAGGGTTAGCGTCCGCTCCCTGGCCTCAGGGGCTTCTCTTATGTCTATTTTTCGCCCCAAACCCCAAGCGGTCTTGAGGCGAGAGGCCTATTTTGGGGGTGGCGAGGAGCGTCGGCCCCGCGCTGGGCCTTCTAGTCGTTTTCCATGTCGTAGGCCGTTTCCACCATCGCGGAAAGGGCGCTCAGCTCCGTGGCGATGGCCTGGCTGCGGGAAACGCGGAATTGCGAAAGGCCCGCGACGACGCTTTCGACGGTCTTGAAATCTTTTTTCTTCAGTAAAAGCTCGACCAAGGCGAAGGCGGCGGCGAGACGCGCGAGGACGGATTCCTCGGGGTCGGTTGTCTCCTCGAGGCTCCGGTAATGGGCCAGGGCCTTTTCGGGTTTGCGGGCTTTGAGGTAAGCCAGGACCAGGCGAGCCCTCGATTTGGCGAGCAGAATGGGGACGGCGGCCTGATCGGAGAGATTGCCGAGGCGCGCGAGGCTTCTTTCCGCCTTCGGGAGAATGGAAGCCTCGGTAAAGGAGACGACGGCGTTGGCGTTGGCCTTGGCGAGTTCTTCCTTCACGTCGCTGAAGTCCCCCAGGGCCTCGATGTCCCGGTAGAGGGACTCGGCCCGCGCGAAGGCTTTGATTCCCATGAAGGCCGCCATGAGGTTGACGCCGGCCCGGGCGACCTGGCGCCGCACGAGGGGCGTCCTGGTAAAGGAGAGCGCGCGGAGGAAGACTTTTTCCGCGGCCGTGGCTTCCCCCAAGGTCGCGTAGACGGCGATGACGTTTACCGAGAGCATGGCCTGGATCTCCTGGGCCTCCTCGGGATAGGCGGGGTCTTCAAGGTACCCGAGGACGCGGTGGGCGTTGTCGGCGAGGCCCTTGGCCAAAAAACGCTCCGCGAGGATGGCCAGGGCGTAGGCGATGGCGAGGCGGGTCTCCGGGGGAAACTGGGCGAGGGAAAAATGCGTGACCAGATCCTGATAGAGGAGATCGGCCTTGGCGAGTTCCCCCAGGTTCGCGTGGACGCGGATGAGGCTCGCGGTGGCTTTTCCGAACTTGGAAAGGATCGAGGGAGTAAGGGGTAGCGCGAAAAAAACCTTGTAGACTTTGATGGAGTCGCGCAGGGAGTTTTCCTCGAAGCTTAAAATGATGGCCGCGCCCTTGGCCGTGAGGTTTTGGATCTCCTCGGTCTGGCGCAGCTCCTTGAGGGAAAAGAGGAGGGGCCTCGCGACGTCGAAGCGGCCTTTGGAGGCCAGAAAGGAAATAAGGTTGACGGTGGCGCGCCCGACGCAGTGGATGATTTCCGTGGTGAAACCTATTTGCCTAAGGTTCGCGAAGACGTTCTGGGCCTTGTTGATGGCCCCCTTATTGGCGTAATAGGCGATGAGCTTTTCCCCGACCCGGGCGCGGGCCTCGGAAAGGGGTCTTAAGGAGACGGTGAAAGCGTCCCCCATATCCCAGAAAATGTTCCGGGCCTTGTCGCTCTCGCCCGACTGAATGTAATGGGCCGCGAGGTTCTCCAGGGCCTCGGCCCATTTGGGGCTCTCCTGGGGCATGATGTCGTTGAGGTTGGAGACGCTGTAGAGCGTTTCGGCCTCGCCGATGTCCTCGTTTTTGATGGAAGTGAGGATCTTGACGGCGTCCGAGCGCGCGTCGGCGGGGGCGCCGCCTTTGCCGTGGGAAGGGTAGGGGGAGTCGTCGCGCTTTTGGAGCTGGGAGACGCTCATAAGCTCCAAGATGACGCGCACCCGCAGGAGGTGCGATTCCCGCGAGTCGTCAAAGCTCGCGAGGTTTTGGCTCAGGGCGACGGCGCTCTCCTTGAGGCCCCGGCGGGCGAAGGAGGAGATCAAAGTCCTCAGGGCCCAGCCCCGGCGCGTCTCGGCGTAGGCGAAGCCCGGCTGCCTTTCGATGGAGCGGTAGACGCTCGCTCCCCTGTCCGTTAAGAGATTTTGGTCCAAAGCGAGAACTAGGCAGAGGCCCGCCTGGGCCTTGGCGCGGCCGACTTCCCTTGAGGCCCCGAGTTTGGGGAGCTCTCGCCACAGCTCTTCGGCCTCGTCCCAGTCCTGGCGGTGGAGGAGGGCGTTGATGACGGAGATGACTATTCTCCCCATCTCCGCCGCGTCCTCGGAGCGGGCCGCCTGGCGCGAGAGGCCCATAAAGACTTCCTTGGCGCGGAGCGGCTCGAGGGAATAGAGATAGGCGCGCATGAGGGACATCGCGGGTTTCAGGCGGATCTGGGATTCCCACTTGGGGGGGCCGAAGGTGGCGGTGAGGCGGTAGACGGCCGCGGCGTTGTCGCGGTCGCCCTCCCGCAGAAAAGAGTTGATCGCCTGGTCGGCCAAGTCCCCGCGCAGCGTTTGGATATCCAGGGTGCGCGCGAGGAAACCTAAGTTTTGGAGGATCGAGATGGCCCGGGGCCGCTCGCCTTCGCGCAGGAGTTCCGCCGCGCGGCCCCCGAGGAAGCGCGCCGCCGCGAGGGACTCGGCCTCGGAGAGGGAGCGCAGGCGCTCTTTCCGGAAAAAGGGCTCGGCCCGGTCGTAGAGACCGTCGGAGACGTATTTGAGGAGCGGCAAAAGGGCCGCGCGGCCCTTGACGACGGTAAATTCGCGGTAGAGGGGGCTCCATTTCTGGGGGACGGCGATGAGGGAGGCCTCCTGGATTTTGCCGCTGAGGCGCTCGGCCTGGATGAAGTTCTTCCTTTCCAGGAGCGCGTCCAGAGCGTGGAGCGCGGCTTTGAGGCGCTCCACGCTGACCCTGTCGTTTCTGGGGAGGCTTTCCATGGCCGCGAGCAGTTCCAGGCCCGTGGCGAGATCCCCCAGCTTAATCGAGGCCTTGACGACGCTCCCGGTCGCCGCCGCGTAGGGGTAGAGCCAGCGGGAAGGAATCTTGTCCACCTTCCAGGCCTCCAAAAGGCGTTGGGCTTTTTTCAGCTCCGTGATGGAATCCAGCTCGGGGGAGTTTAAGTGGGCGCGGACGCGAAAGGCCTTGGCCAGTTCCAGGGCGAGGACGAGATCTGGGCGGGGGGGAGCGTTTTGGATGGCCTGATAGAGGCTTTCGGCCTCGGCGAGGGCGCCGGCCTCGCCGTAGGCCGAAAGGAGGGCGACGCGCGCTTTGGCGAGGTATTGCGGCGTCTGGGCGAAGACGGGGTTACTGGGGAGGGAATCGAAGATCTCCGTCGCGCGGGCGATTTCGCCCGTCCGCGCGAACCCCAGGATCATGTTGAGGCTCGCTTTGGCGAGAAGCTCGTGGAAGCTTTCCTGGCCCTGGAGAATTTCGAGGGGAAAAAAGCGCGCCGCCTGGACCCCCTCGTGGAAAAAGGACTGGCGGAAGAAGGCTAAGGAAGGGAGGATGCGCCTTTCCCGCGCGATACCCCTTAAGGGCACTTCTTTTTTCCCGAAAACGAGGGGCGCGCTCTCGCGCGTTTTGGGGAAGGCGAGAGAATCCGGCGGGGCTTGGGCGAGCTCCAAAAGCTTGGCGTAGGCGCGCAGCGCGGTTTCGTTGTTGTCGATGGAAAGGCAGTAGTAATGGAGATAGAAAGCCGCGAAGGACATCGGCGTGAGGTCGCCTTCGGAAAAATCCAGCCGTTCCATGGCGTTTCCGACAAACAAGGCTTGGGGCCAATTGGCGAGATAGAGGGAGGCGTAAAAAAAGCGCAAGCCCAAGCGAGCCTTGTCCCCCAAAGAAAGGCCCGAGGGCTTGGAAATAAGCTCTTGAAAGAGTTCCACCCCTCTTTGGAGCGCGTCCGCGACTGGCGCGGGGACAGGCACGACGCCGTCCGCTCCGGCGCCGGGCCAGACCCGTTGGAGCAGGAAATCGAAAACGCGATGGAGGCTCTCTTCGAGGTTGGCGAGAGCGGCGCTGGGGTCAGACATTGAGTTCTCCTAATTTTTAAAAAAAAAGGAAAAACCTTGAAATTTAAAAATATTGATTAAGAACGGCGACAATAACTCGTTTTCTCGCCAAGAAAAAAATCATTGGCGCGCGGGAAAGGTTGATATGACGGTGGTCAAAATTAACGACTGTTTGTTAGCGTGTTTTATTCCCTCAACGTCAACGGAAACGGCGGCGTGATCAGGAAGGGGGCCCGCGGTCGCTCGCGCTAGGGGGTAGCGGAGGAGACGCCATGTGGCGGCGGCCTTGAGGCTTAAGGCTTGGGGGCAAAAAGCTCCCGCTGGGCGCGGGGGCGGGAAAGGAAAAAGAAAAAATTTTAAAAGCGGAGCGCGTCCCCCAAAAGGGAACGGTTTCGCCCTGGAAAGCCGAGGGCGACAAGAAGGCGAACCCTTTCGAAAAAGCCCGGGTTTATGTAAAAAGAGTTTAAAACACTTTTTTAAAAGAAAAAAGTAAAAAGTGAGGCCAGGAAGCTTTGTCGCTGGGCCCGGGGGCGCCTTTGGCGAAGGCTCGCGGGAGTCAAATAGAGCCAAAATCAAGGGGTTTGGCCTTCGTGGAAAAGAGAGCGGACGAGCAAAATTTTTTTTTCGCGGTAGGGCGCCGCGAGGCTTGGGTTGTTGGATGGAAGGCGCGCGGACAATCGCGCGCGAGGCGAATTCGCGCGAAGATAGGCGATATAGGCCAAAGTTCGCGAGTGGCCCCGAAATTGAAAGGAAAAAACGACGACGCGCGCGCCGAGAGCGGAAAGGAAGAGAATGATGGTAGTTTTGAAGTTAAAAAACAAACGTAGTTATCGATAGGTATAATTTTAATATTTATCCAAAAAAGGAAAAATTAAAAAAATAAAAATTTTAAAAATTAAAAGGCGATGACGCGGTTTGGAGCGAAATGGCGATGGGATCGGCGAGAGAATGAGGAGGAGATTCGCCGCGCCCGAAGGCGGGCGGGGAGAGACATCGGAAGGATGGCGGAAGCGAATGGGGAAGGGGCGATCCCTTAATTGAGGGCGCCTTGAGGATGGAAAACTTGGGTGATTTCGTTGATTAGGTAATTTTCCTCCAAACGCTTCCAAAAAGCAAGTAAAATTTTTCCCTTGGCGCCGCGTTCCGGCTTAGGCGCCCGGTATGATTCATTCGCGATGAAATTCAATTAACAATTGTTAAAAAAATGAAAAAAATAGCTGTTTTATAAAATTAAAGTGGCCATGGAGGCGCGTTTTGACCTTGGCGAACTCTTCAATCGCGCGCTATCTCGGCGTAAAAGCGCGCTCGCGCGAAAAACGCCGCGCGGGGAGGAGTCCGCCCGAGTAGTGGATAGCCGCGCGGAACTCTTGAAAATCATGGGAAACGGCGCCGCGCCGCGGGAAACGTTTGCAGTCGCGGGTAGCGGCGAGGAGGCGTGGGTTGGCGCGGAGCGCCAAAGGAGACGCGGGGAACCCGCGAGGAGTCAGGCGGGTCGCCGTGGGGATTTCGCGCGCGGCCCTTAGAAATTGGAGCGAAGGGGAGTAAGCGCCGCTCATGAGGCTTAAGGAGAACTCCCTCGCGGCGCGGGACGCGAGGATAAACTGAAATAAAGTCTTGGTAAAGCTCCGCGCGGCCCTGGAAGGCCCCGGAAAGCGCGGCTAGGGATTCGTTAAACTGGGAAGAAAGGCCCTGGGAATGGCGCGCCAAGGCTTCGTTTATCTTGAAAGTCCCCCGAAAGGCCCTCGGAAGGCGAGGCAAGGCGCGGCAAAGCGCGTTTAGGCTTCGCGAGGCGCGTCAAGACGCGGCGAAAATCGTTACGCGTCCGGGAAACTCGGGAAGACTCCGCGAGGGAGTCGGATGGGCGGAAGAAAGGCGCGCGGGAATTAAGGCGCGCGTGGCGCCCAGGGGAAAACGGCTTGCCAATGGAAAGAGCCTCGCGGCGGGCGCGCGCCTTTCCGGGAGCGCTTTCCAGAAAGGCGCGCGTCGCGACCGTTCGGTCAGCGCGCGCTTTCGGGCTTGGGGGCGATTCCCTTGGGTCAGCGCGGATTTTTTTTCCGCGGCGGGGGGAAGATTGGGGTTCCGGCGGCTTTCGCGCGTCTCTTTATGAGGGGAATCTTTCCGCGTGAGGGAAATCTTTCCGCGCTCTTTTAAGGAAAACGGCAAGGCGGGCGGAAAGGCTCGTCTTGCCCCATGGGAGACGGGCGAGGGAGCGCGAGACGCGCGGCGCGCGCCCTTTGGGGACGCGCGCTTTTAAGGCCGCCGCGAATTGGCGATTTGGGGTCCTCGCGCGGCGCGCGGCGCGCGCGGGAGAGCCTCGCTCGCCTTTGGCGGGGGGGCGAGGCGGCTTCAAAGGAGGCGCCTCTCTGGCCCCGGGGAGTTTGGGGACTTGAAGAGGCTCGGCGCGCGGCTTCTTAAGAGGCGCGCGCGGCGCGTTGGGGGATAAGGGCGGGATCAAGGGAGTTCGCGGCCCCGCTCCATGTAGTTTAAAAGGTTGGAAAGGGCTAATTCAGCCGGAAAAGGCGAAGGCGATAAATTCCCCGATAAGCGCGCGCCCTTGACGGAAAAATTCGCGGAGGTTATAACCAAAATAGAGAATCCCGCGAGCTTCGGCTTCCAGCGGACCCTATTTTTAACTTTTCCCCCGGGTAGGGCTCATGTACGAGAAATGCTCCAATTCCCTGGCCGAGCACGCGGCGGCTGTTTTTAGGACCATGACTGGACATTGTCCCACCCGGGTGGAGGTTACTTCCGGGTCTTTTAACTCTCCGCGCCACCACTACAATTTAGGGGAAAGAGTCAACTTCGTGGGCCAGGAGGCGCGCGGCGCCAAGGTCACGGGTTACTTCATCTGCGCCTTTGAGACCATGGCGGCGGCCCTGGCCTTCGCCAGGGACATCGCCTCCTACCTGGGCCTTTCGGCCGCGGACGCCATCGGGGAGGCGGACAGCTACGTGGGGGAATTTTTGAACGTGGTCATCGGGCTCACCTGCTCGGCCTGGGCGGACCACGGCCTCCGGGTGGAGTTTTTTCCCCCGGAAAAACTCAAAGAACACGCGATAGATCGCCAACCCGACGCGGGCTACCGTTTCCAGGTGGCCATCCGCTGCGAAGGGCGCTATCAGGCCACGCTTTTTCTGTATTTCGCGCCGGACTCCGGTCGCTAGGGAAGGCGATGAGCGCGCGCCCAGGCGGCTTTCCCCGGGGATTCGGGCGGGAATCGGTTTTTCCCCGCGCGGTCATGTATATCGTCCCCAACGATCTCGCCCTGGCGGAGGCGCGGGAAAATCTTTTGGCCCAAAGCCCAGGCGGGGCGATCCTTTTTCCCAAGGTTTACACCATTTTTTCCCTGGAGGCGCGCCTCGCGGGGGAAATTGGGCTTTTTCCCGCGCCGCGCTGGCCCCTGGCCTTTTTTCTCAATTCTCTGGCCCCCGCGCTCGGCGAGGCCCTCGAAATTCCCGGCGATCTTGACCCCGCCCGGGCCGCGGAGCTGGCCGAGCGCTTGGGGGACGGAATCGCCCGGATCAGGCTCTCGGGGCTTTCCTGGGAGGAAGTGGAAGGCCTCGCGCCCGCCCGCCTTTCCGCGAGCGTCGCGCGCCTGGGCCGGGAATACGATTCTTTTCTGGGCGACCGCCACGATCGCTCCTCCATCCGCCGCGCGATCTTGGAGCGCCTGGAAAAAGGGCCCGCTTTTCGTTTCCTCGCGGGGACCCAAACGGTTAAGCTGGCCTTTTTCCAGCGGCTTTCCCCCTTTGAGGGGGAACTCGTCAAAGCCCTTTCCCGCCGCCTGGAGGTGGAGCTGACCCTTAATTTCCCCAATTGGGTCTTTGACGAGATGAACCGGCCCCGCGCGGGCTATCTGCGCCGGAGAACGCTCGCGGACCTGGAGGGCGACGCGGGCGATGGGCTCACTCTCCTTTTCGCCGATATCGCGACGGGGGAAAACGAGGAGAGCGTTTTGCGGCGCGAGGACGTTCCCCCCGCCGGAAGGCGCGCGGCGGGCTACCTTTTCGGGCCGCCTCCCGACGAGGCGGCGCCTCCCCTCGCGGGCGCCTTAAGGATTATCGAGGCCCCCAACGCCTACGTGGAGACGGAAAACGCGGGAAGGCTTATCAAAGAGCTCATTTTAAAGGGCGTCGCCCCGGGGCGAATCGCCGTGGCGGCCCCGAGCCTTTCCGCGTATTTGACGCTCTGGGAAGACGTGGCCCGGCGCTTTGGGATCCCTTTCCGCCGCCGCCGGGGGGACCCTTTGCGCGAAAGCCCGCCGATACTGGCCCTTCTGGACCTTCTAAGCCTTTTTGGCTCCCTCTGGGAGCGCCGGAGAGTCGCCCGCGTCCTCGCTTCCCCCTATTTTGATTTTGGGCTTTCCCAGGCGCCCGTCGAGGAGCTTATCGAGGCCCAGATTAGCGACGACCGCGCCGGGGGCGGCTTCGCCCATAATTTAGGGAAATCCGAGCTGGGCGCGAGCGAGAGCCTCAAAGAGGTCTGGGCCGCCGTCCGCGCGCTGAAGAGCCTGGAGGAAGAGCTCGCGGCCGCCGCCGACTGGGAGGCCTTTCTGGCGATATTGGACAGGGCCCTCGTCAATTTCGCTTGGGGCCAGGAAAAGCGCCCCGAGAGCGAGGAGCGCGCCGGGCGCCCCTTTCCCAAGATCCGCGCGGCCCTCGAGGCCCAGAAAGGCAAGGATCGGGACGCGGTCGCCTGCTTTGGGAAAGTTTTCGGGGAACTCAAAGACGCCCTCGTCGCCAGTCCCCACGCTCCCCCGGCGACGGTCGCGTCCCTCAAGCTCTGGCTCCAAAAGGCCCTCTCCGGGGCCTACGCCCGGGAGGGCTCCCCGAGCGTCCACCAGGACGCCGTTTACGTCCTCAACTATTACGAGTTACACGGGAACTTTTTTGAGGCTCTTTTTTTATTGGGACTTAACGAGGGCGGTTTCCCCGCGGGGAAACCGGAAGGGGCCTTTTGGCCGGAGGCTTTTTTAAAAGGCTTTTTAAAGACCAAGCTCAAGCGAAGCCCCTGGACTCAAAGCTTGGACCGCTATCTGGAGGAGGAGGAAATGGTCGCCGCGGCCCTGGGGCAGGCGCGGCGGGTCTTTTTAAGCTATAGCGACCGGGGCCCGGACCGAAGGCCGACGCTGCCCGCGCCCTTGCTTGACAGCCTCCGGGCCCTGTGGCCAGCGGGGGAGCTTGTCCCCGAAAAGATGGGCTACCGGGTCCCGCCCCCGGGTCCCTTAGCCGCGGACGGGGACGAGGCGCGCCTCTTTCTGCTCTCGCTCTCTTCCGGGGATCGCGAATGGGCCCTGGGCCAGTTGGGGGTCAATATTTCCGGGCTCAATCCCCGGGCGGAGAGTTTTCTGGAGGAAAATCAGGGGATCTTGCGCAAAGAGTACTTAAGCGCCTTTCTGTCGAGCCTTCCCACCTATAAAAACGCCCCGCTGCTCTCCATTAGGCTTTTAACCGATTACGCCAACTGTCCCCGGGCCTTTTGGCTCGAATGGGTCTTGGGGGCGCGTCCCGTCCCCGAGGAGACCCAGGAATGGTCGTATTTGGAAAGGGGGCTCCTCGCGCACCGGGTCCTGGAAGAATTTACCCGGCCCCTCGTGGGCCTCCAAGGCCCCAAGGATCCGGGACTCGTCTCCCTAGAGAGGCTTTTTTCGCTCTTCGACCGCGTCGCCGCGGAGCGCTTCGCCGCCAAGCCCGTGGGCCGTCTTCCCCTCTACCGCCATAGCCTGGCCCGCGCGCGCGCGACGCTCGGGGATTGGCTGGAGGCCCAGGACGGCTTTCGGGATCAGGAGATCTGGGCCCTCGAGTGGGAATTCGGGCCCCCCATGAAAGGCGCGGCGGCGGGCGGAGTCGGCCCCGCGCCGGGGGCGCCCTTGAAGGTGGCCTCCGCCAAGGGCCCTTTCTATCTGCGGGGCCGGGCCGACCGTTTGGATCTTCAAGACGGCCAGATTATCGTCAGGGACTATAAGCTGACCCACTCCGAGCGCTACGAGCTTACCCGCGACGATTTGAAGGAGGAGGAAAGGCTGGGGGAAGACTTAGTCAAGCCTTCCCACTATCCGCTCCTCATGTACCGGCTGGCGGCGCGGGCCAATTTGAAAAAGGAGACCCGCTCCTTTTTCGAGTTTTTGGATCCCCGGGGAAACCCCAGGCTTTTAGAGACCGCCAAGGGGGACGAGGGCCACCTCGCGCGCCTCTACGAAAACCTCTTGACCGGCGCTATCGATCCCACGCCGGAAATTTTAGAAGAGAGGGCTCCCTGCGCCTACTGCGCCTTTAAGGGGATCTGCCCGGCGGGGAATTGAGGGGAACATGTCCCAAGGCTTTAACGATTCCCAGGAAAGAGTCCTCCGCGCCGCTACCAACCTCTGCGTGGTGGCGGGGGCGGGGAGCGGCAAGACTAAGACGCTGGTCGAGCGGATCGTCCGTTTTCTGGAAAACAATCCCGGGGACTACGGCCTAGACAGGGTCCTGGCCCTCACCTTTACCGCCAAGGCCGCCACCGAAATGCGCTCCCGGCTTCTCCTCTCGCTCCGGGAAAGGCTTTCCGCGGCGGAGGGCGCGGAGGCGGAGCTTTTCTGGTCGCGCCAGATAAGGCTCTTGAGCCAGGCCGAAATCGGGACTATCCATAGCTACGCCAACAATATTTTAAGGAGGCGCTCGTTCGCCATCGGGCTCCCCTTAAATTTGGAAATTTTGGCCGCGGGGGACGCGGGCGGCGCCATTGAGGACGCCCTCTTGGATCTTTTGGGGGAAGAGGACCCAAGTCTCATTGGCGCGCTGCGGGATATCCGCTTTAGCGCCGCGGGACGGAAGGAAAGCCTTTTGGCGTGGCTCGGGGCGATGGCCGCGCGGATTAGCGCCTGGGGGCTCGCGGGCTTATCTCCGGCCCGGGGCTACGCGAGCGGAAAGCCCATCGCGGAAATGGGCGGGGAATTTAGAGACGAACTCGCGGAATTTTTAAGTTTCGCCGAGAATTCCCCCGCGCGCAAAGGAAGCGCGCTGGTGGCGGAGGGCGCGCGCCCTCTTTTGGAATTTGTGGGCCCCTGGGCGGAAACCTTAGCCTCTGGCGACTCGTCAAGCGAGGACAGAGAGGAGTTTATCCGGGGAATGGACCGCTTTTTCCTCCGGGCCGGGGCTTTTTTGGATTCTATCAGCTCCATTCGCGATCCCGCCAAGGGCCCCGCCCACAAACAGCGCCTCAAGGAACTCTTGGGAGAGATCCGCGACTGGGAAAGCCTTAAGCGCTCGGCCCCCTTAAAAGAAAATCTGGCCAGTCTCTCGGTTTCCCTTCAATGCGGCCTCCTCGCGGGGAGGCTCGCGGCGGGGAGCGTCAATTTTGACGATATCCTCTCGCTGGCCCGCCGGATCCTTTTGGAAAGGCTGGAGACCCGGGACCAAGAGCGCGAGCGCTGGAAACTTATCCTCGTCGACGAGTTTCAGGACACCAATCGGCTCCAGGCCGACATTATCGCCTTAATCCTCCAGGATCCGCCCGGGGAGGCGCCCTTCGCGAGCCTCGCCTGGGAAACGGTTCCCCCGCGCCTCGGCGTTTTCGGGGACCCAAAGCAATCCATCTACCGCTTTCGGGGTTCCGAGCCTTCCATCATGACAAGCCTGGGCCGCGATCTCCCGGCGGGCGGCGGCGCGCTCCTGGCCCTGGACACGAATTACCGGACCCAAAAGAATCTGATTTCTTTCTTTAACGCCTTTTTCCCAAGCTTTTTAGACGAGGATTATCACGCGCAGCAAAGCGCGCGCCCCTCCCTTTACCCGGGGCCAGCCGTGGCCTATCTCCAGCTCCCCGACGCCGCGGAAAAATTTCGCGCCGACGAGTGGAAGCCCCGCGAGGCGGCCCAGCTCGTCCGCTACCTGGGGGATCTTTTTAGCGGCGCGGCCGGGGTCCTGCTGCCCGATAGGGAGAGCGCGGAAAAAGGCGCGACCCGGGTCCCCAATTACGGGGACGTGGCCCTCCTTTTTCGCAAAAAATCTCGGGTCGACCACTACGAGCGGGCCCTCCGCCAGGCCGGCTTTCCCTTCCAGAACCTTAAGGGCCGGGATCTTTTAAGCGACAGCGCGAACCGGGGACTCATGGCGGCCTATCTCTTCCTCGCGGGCCTGGCCCCGGACTTCCACCTGGCGGCGACGCTGCTTTCCCCCCTAGGTCCCGTCCGGGAGGAGACCTTGGACGCTTTGGCCTTTCCCAAGGCCAGATCCAAGAGCGCGCCCGTGGAAAAAAAGGGCTCCCCCCTCGCGCCCCCCTCCGCGCCTTCCCTCGCGGAAAAGCGAGCCCTCTCCTGGTATTTTGACGAAAACAGACAGGCCTTTCCGGACCGCCTTTCCGGCGACGACCGAGAGACCTTGGAGGAACTCCGGGAGCTTCTCCTGGCCCTGCGGCCCCAGGTCTTCCGCCTCTCCCCGGGGGCCATCATGGAATCCATTGTCGAGGAAAGGGGCCTCATTCCCCTGGTATTCCAGGCGGCGAAGGGCTCCGCGGAGCGGGTCCGCGATATCCAGAGTTTTTTGGAAATCGTGAAAAACCTTCCCCTCGGGGACCTGGAGAGCCCCTTAAGCGCGGCTGACCATATTTACGAGCTCTTCCAAGGCGAGCGTTTTACCGGGGAAGACGAGGCGGAAGCCTTGGAGGAAGAAAACGAGAGCGCCGCCAACGCCATCCGGATCATGACCATCCATAAGTCGAAGGGCCTGGAATTCCCCGTGGCGATTGTCCCGGAGGCGGATTCCGGCTTTAGGGCCATGGTCGGGGGCGGCTTGGCCATGAATGACGCGGGGGAACTCGCCGTCAGCTATACCCCGGAGGGACGGTCCGTCAAGCTGGAGGGACCGGATTACCGGGACATTAAGCTCAAAGAAAGGGAATTCGATTTAGCCGAGCATAAGCGCCTCTTTTACGTGGCGGCCACCCGGGCCGAGGACCATCTGGTCCTCTTGGGCCAACACCGGGAGCGTTCCACGACGGAAAGCTGGCTCAATAGGGTCTTAAGCTGGGAAGGCGCGGAGCGGCATATCGCGCGCGTGGGTTGCCCCGCGGAAAGCGCGGGCGAGGACGAGATCGAGGACTGGAAATACGCGCCCAAAAAAGCCCCGCTCAAGGACAAAGGCGTCAAGGCGAGTGACAAGGACCCGGGCGCGGTAGGTCTTCGTCACGGCGATATCCCTAAGCTGCCCCTCATTACGCCCCTCAAACCCTCGGGAAAGATTACCGCCTCCGTCACCCAGTACGCCCAACTGATCCATGACCAGAGGCGCCTTAGGGGCGAAAAGCGCAAACGGGCGACTCCCACGGCTCCCGCCTGGCTGGACGTTTGGGATGAGGAAACGGCCCGGGACTACGATGAGCCCGAGGCTTTGGAGAGAGACTTTAAGGCCCGATGGGTTCAGCCGGAACTTCCCGGCGGCGCGCTTCCATTGGGAGGCGTCGACGCTTTGAGCCGGGGGATCCTCTTCCACGCCGTTATGGAAAAAACGTCTTTTTTCCTCTCGGAGGAGGAGTATCGGGAGCTTTTCCGCCTAACCGCCGCCCAGCTCGCCATGAAGCCTTCCCTGGAGGA
>JAISCZ010000033.1 GCA_031265205.1 Deltaproteobacteria bacterium | reverse complement strand
CGAAGTCGTGAATTGTCCAAACGAGAGCCCAATTGCTGGAAATCGGCACGATGGGTTCGATGAGGGCCGGCTGGAAACGGACCTGAAAAGGCACCGCGCCAGTCGGCTACTCTACTATTATAAGAATCACGTGGTTGTTTGCCACTGAAGGAGGGACAAAATGACTCAGAGAACCTTAGCGCTGAATCTTAAACCCAGTGTTATGAAACAAGCTAAAGCGGTTTATTCTGAGTGTGGTTTAACGATGGCTGAAGCGTGCCAGATTTTTATAACTAAAACCGCTAAAAAAAAGGCGTTTCCCTTTAAAATAGACATTCCTAATCGGGACACTATTAAAGCTATCGAAGAACTCGAAGCGGGTAAAGGGGTGAGAGTTTCTTCCCTAGAAGAGCTGTACAAGGATTTAGGAATTTAATAGGTTTTGTTTCTTGAATATTCTAATAAGCCGTAATTCTCATTTTTTAGGGTGCTATTATTAATTATATTATTTCTCCACGATCGCTCATATAGTAGTAATTTATTTTGTCACGACAATTTATAGTGTCGAAATTTAATCTGATACAATCCTTTGGTGCTGTTGTCACGCTCCGCCCTCCCAAGCATGCGAATGTCTTATAGTCATCATGGCATGAAATTTGCATGAGCTAACGAGTGCTTGTTATGAGATGAACCGCTTTTTTCGGAGGCTTTGACTGTAAGAAAATCTCGAAATCGTTGAATTGGAGCTTTATTTGCGTGAACAGCCTTTAGGATTTGTCCTGCTTTAACATTTCCCGCCCATAAGATTAATTTTCAGGACAATCTATTGGTCACTGGGGGCAGGTCCCGCTGGAACGCGTTTTTTAAGAATAGGCTCTTTTGGATTTGTTTTTACTTCCTTTGGGGCGGCCTCTCCCGCGGTTTCGCAGCCCTTCAACTTTTGTCTCAACGGCAATCGTTGTGTCAATTTTAGGTCTATTTTTGCTTCCTTTTGGGCGGCCTCTTCTGCGTAGTAATTCTTCTTCGATCGAATCTTGAGCACTCTGGATCACAGATGTGCTGTTGAAAGAATTCGGGATTCCTGCTTTTGGCCTGTTTTTGCTACCCTTTGGGCGGCCTCTTCTACGCGAACCGTCTGAATTCGGTCTTATCTCATCCGAGTTTGAAACAAGGCCGTTCGGAGTGTTTTCCACCGGTGAATTTTTGATTTTCTTTGGGCGCCCCCTTCCACGCCTTTTAGAGTTCAAATCAGCAAATGCAAAATTTTTCTTATTTATCCCATTTGAACAAAAGTCAGTCACAGGGTTGTCAAGCGATATATGTTTGAATATAATATTTTGGTCTTTAGTGAGTTCTTCAGTAAACTGTCCATGTTCATGCACTATCATCCGCAATTGATCCATTTTTGAGAGCGCCGCTAATGCGGATAACCTCGTTCCAGATAATTTCTGACTTATGATAGTATATATGACCGTGGTGATAAATGATATCAGTATGCTTCCTCTAATAGTCTCTTCGGTATGGGCGCGAAGTGGCATTCCTCCTGCGTAATTCTTATTTATGTCAAAAATTTGTTCAATAGTTTGTCTTGTTTTATATTCTTTTACCACTTCTCTTTGGGAATATTCGCGTGAAGATAGGAGAACAAACTTTCCCGCATTCAACTCTTCTTTTGAAATCAGAGTATTTCTATCCTTATCAAGGTCATATTTTATAGCAGCATGAATTAAATCATCTGATGCTTGTTTTATGTCTAGCATGACATATGCAAATAACTTATGCCCCATATAGTCAATATTAACTTTTTTAACATACAAAGCTCTATTGCCATAAGGTATCATATTTTCAGAGCACCTAAGAGTTTGGCTATGCTCTTCAATAAGTTGTTTATATTCAATTCTATTTTGAGGCATTATTGTTAAAAATGAGATATTTTCTGCGACCAATTCTGATATGTTATCAAATGCTGAATAGCCAGCATCCATTATCACCAAATCAACCTCTATACCGAATGTTCGCAATTGATGAATGGTACCAATCAACAAAGAGTTATCAATAATATTTCCTACGGAAATCCTAAAAAAAATAGGCAACCTTGTGTTCTTGTCAACAACGTACGTGACTCTGAGTTCATTATTAGCTCCATTTCCATGGTTACTTAAGGCAGTCAAATAAGTGGTAATATCATTTTGAATCCCAACACTGTCTATGATAACAGGTATTTTAACTTGTTGGGCGATAGATTTATCTTTCAATATAGTACCTAAGTATTGCTCAAAAAATTTGGTGTGGCTGTAGTCTGAACCAAGTATTGAAAGTAACTCACTAATACGCGGTGAGTCAACAATTGCTTCAGGGTAAAGAACTCTGGCATATGATTTCTGATACCAATCTGCCGCAAAATGATTAGATTTTGTTTCCAACAATTTAAATCCAAGAAGTGATTTTAAAGTATCGATATTTTCGGGGATCAAGTTTTCTAAGGTGTGGTCAAGTCCTGACTGTTTCAGAATTTGATCGATCATCCATATACCACCAAAATCAAATATCTGGAGCGGGGGTATCACCACAGACGTTGGAGCAACGTAAGTAGAAGCTGTTCCATAGCCATCTATTAAATTGAAAGAAAATACACCGCGTTTTCGGCTTTTGAATATTCCTTGCTCTTTATTTTCAACTTTACCTAAATATTCATTTTTATGATAGACACTACCGTTTCTGACATAAGTGCTAAGATAATGTTTTGCAAACAACCCGGTTGACCGTTTTTCATAACCGATATATCCAGGGAGCGGGGAAGTTGATGGGTTGTTCAAATCCTGCCCAGGCTCCGCCTCGGTCTGCCCACCATGTTCCGCCAAAGCTTGCCCAGGCTCCGCCTCGGTCTGCCCAAGCTCAACCTCAGTCTGCCTCGGATCGTTTTTAATATTATCCATATTTTTGCCGATTATTTCCTCTAGCACCTTTTTTAGGGTGCTATTAGAATATAGGGCAAAATCTTTACCAAAACAAGTACATTTTTATATTTATCAAAATTTTAGCGACCTTTCATCTAAATTTGAAAAACAGTTAACAATATATATGAGATTTTCTGGAAATTAATCTACAAATTGAGTTCGCTTAAAAAAATATTTTGGAAATACTTATTTCTCATATTTTTTTAGTAAATATATATTTTTAAGGATTAATTATATGATAATATATATTATTTATATATATTAATATAAAAATTATTATCAAATAATCACTTGAATTCGTTGGAGTTTAAGTTTGAGCCGACTTCACAGATCCTTAACTCATGACATCTTCATTGACATGCTATTTCATAACATCAATCAGCTACGACAGTTATTTAGATCATACAGTTAAAGAACTATTGACAAAGACTATTGCATTTGAATTTCTACGTAATCTATTGGTATTTGAATTTTTAGATAATGCATGACATCCATCAGATATTTTAGTATAATTTACAATTATCCTTTATTTATAAGGTCTTCCATGGTACTATTCAAATCCTAATCTGAAAACGCATTCCAATTTTTAATAAAAAATTAAATAGCACCCTAAAAAATGAGAATTACGGATTAAGAAACGTCAAATTTTATGGATAAATTAATTATCGCGAAAACGAGGGGGCTTTGTCAAGAAAAAAATTTGTCTCGCTTTTGCCCCGCCGCGAGCCACTGGAGAGCGGCCTAAGGGCGATGGCCGCTTAAAAAGGGCTTCAAATCGTCTCCGCGCTCTCTTGGAAGCGGTTCGCGCTCGCTTGGAACCTGGTTTGGGACCGGGAGACCCGGCGAGGTTTATGGAAAATTAGGCGTGTCTTTAAGCCCAAGAGCCGCGCTTTTTTCCGTCAACTGCCCGCCAAAGCGTCTGGAGGGTTTTGCCCCCACTCTCGCGCCTAAGGCTTTCAAAAAGCGGACCTTGGGCGACTCTCGCTTGGGGGCGGGGCTCCCCAGGCGCGCCTCGCGCGCGAGCGCTCAAAAGGGCCGACGGCCGCGAATGGGCGATTCGCGTCCTCGCCGCGCGGCTCGACCGCCGCGCGGCGGCGCGGGAAGCGAGAGGGGACTTCAAAGGCCGCCAAGGGGTTCACGCCACGCCTCGGAAAGATCGAGGATGAAGCCTAAGGTCTCGCGCGCGCCGAAACAATCGCCAAATACCTGAAGCCCGCTTCAGGATACGACGGTTTATTGGGCGCCGCCAAACCCAGTCAGAGGCGGGACCGCTCGCGGAAGACGGCGGCGGAATTTTACGCGCGTATCAGGCTGATTTCAGGGGTCCGCTGGGTTCAAGGCATGGAAACTTTCATGCCCATCCTAAAGTTTTTTTTAAGGATCAACAAAGGGCTTGGAGCCCCGGAAGGCGGGACTGAGCCCGAGGTTGAGCTTTGAGGATCGTAGCGAGGTTTCCCCGGATCCTCTCCAGAACCCCGCTGACCCTGACGCCGGCTACTCGGGTCGCGGGGGGATACCGGGTCCAGATCGCCGCGACCCGCGGGACGGAATCCATCATCCTTCCGGCGAGACCCAAATCCGCGAGCCGCCATGACGGCGACGCTTTGAACCCGATGTTCGCGAATAGGAAGAGCCGGGGTCATGAGATTAAGGTTTTAGGGGCTGACGCTCATTACGGAGGCGACGCCAACGCCTTTGGTCGTGGCGGGCAACGGAAATGAGCTCATTTCCCCCGCGCCAGGCAAGAAAGCCGACGACGGCGATTCGTGGGTTTTGGACGGCGCTCAGGGTAGCGCTGACTCTGGCGGCTTCGGCGAGTTTTCCGCCAAGCTACTTTGCCTTTGGCGGCGAGGATTAAGAGCGAGTCCCGTCCTCAATGGAAAAAGCCTTGAAGTCGTCCGAGTCCTCGGGAAAGACTGCGGTAAAGCCAACTTTGACCGCGGCCTCCGCCTTAACCGTTCCCATCCGAAGGACTCTAATCAAGAGTCGGGAAGCTCAAAGCGAGTATTGGCGAGGGCCAAAAAGAAAAAAGGAGCGCTGATGGCCGCGCGCGCCAGTCAATTCGCGCGTTCAAGAAGGCTTACCGGAGCGGAAGGCGGCGTTGAAGCCACGGACAGCCGGCTGAAACGGCGGTTCAGGATTGGCGAGCTAAGGATAAGGGGAGCGGAGGCGGTCAGGCTCTCGGTCACGCTTAAACTTCAGGGGCTGAACATTTACGGAGCGACGGTCAAAATCAGGAAACGCCAAAATCTGGAAACGCCAAAATCAGGAAAAGAAAGCCGCGAAAAGGGTAAAAACACTTGAAAATGAGCGTATTTCGCGTGATTGGAACTAAAAAGGGTCATTCGCGCCTCAAGGCGACCAAATTATTGAGACAAAATCTCAATAACGCTCCAAAAAAGGCGAATTTTTCAACGCGCCGGCTATCTCCTCGCGGTGGGAATTCATCTATTTGCCGTGACTTATCGCCTTTCCAATAATATTATCGCCTTTTCAATAATAATAGCGCCTTAAGAAACGCGGAAACGCGAATTGCGATTTTATTTTTTAAAAAAAACGTTAAATTATAAGTTTAAAGCTTTTAAGAAAGCGAAGCGAAACTTCGACCGACGCGTCGACGCGTCGCCGGTTGACGCGCCTCTGGTTGACGCTTTAAGCCGCCTTATGAAATAAATAAAGTATCCGTTTAGAGCCTGTTTTACTTATCGCGAAGGGCTCACGCGCGGGGCTTTTCGCCGCGCGCGCTATAACCCGGAGCCGCGGCGCCGCGTAGGCTTTCGCGGTGGCGGGCCATGGGCGGCGCGCGCGAGCCTGGCCTCGGGAGGAGCTTTGTTGGCGCCGCGGGAGGCGCTTGCCTTTATATAATATGTTGAAACGCGTGAAAAACCGCGCGTTTAACCAAATTTCTCGGAGTCTGGGGCCCTTCAAAGTTTTTCAGTTTTCGCGCGCCGCGAAGAACTCGCCGCGAAGGGCTAAAGGCCTTGCTTTTTGGGTTAATTTTAGGCATATTTCTTAAAACGTAAAGACGCGTGGACAGATTTCCCCCTTGGGCTGGCCTCATTTGGGCCTGGCCATTTTCTTTAAACGCGCGCTTTTTTCCTCTATCTTTTCCCCCGCGCGGGGAAGGCCTTATTTTAACTATTTTTTTTCCCAACTTGAGAGCTTTATAACCCACGATGCCATCCAAAGACTCTTCCCCCACGCCGCGGAAACCCAAAAGCGAGCGTCCAGCCTCCCCCAAAGCCCTTCAAGCCGATCCCGATCCCATCCCCGGGCGCCTGGCCGCTTTAAGGGAGCTGATGAGCCAGCGTAACGTCGCGAGCCTCCTCGTTCTTTCCCCCGAAAACCGGAGGTATTTCTCGGGCTTCAAGGCGCAGGACTCCACGCTCACCGAGTCCTCGGGGGCTCTTTTTATCGACCATGGCCGCCAAGCGCTCCTGACGGACTCCCGTTATACCCTGGCCGCCGCGAAAGAGGCGCCCCTCTTTGAGATAGTCGCCTGCCGCCGGGGCTTGGGCTCGGGCCTCCGCGAGCTCGCGCCCTCGCCGTCGTCCCCGATCCATTACGAGCCCGATTACGTGACGGTCTCGGTCCTGCGCCATTTGGAGGAGAGCCTGGCGCGGGAGAAAGTGGCCTTCAGCCCCTCTCCCTTTAACCCCTCCCGCCCGCGGATCGTCAAATCGCCCCTGGAGACGCGGCTGATCCAAAAGGCCGTCAATATCACCGAAAAGGCCCTGGCCCTTCTCTGGGACGAGCTGGAGCCGGGGGTCCCGGAGGAATGGGCCGCCCAATTTTTGGAGAGCAAATTCCGCGAGCTGGGCGGGGACGGGGTCGCCTTTCCCTCAATCGTTGCCGTGGGCGCCAACGCCGCCCTTCCCCACGCCGAGCCCGGGAAAAAGAAGATCGGCAAGAGCGAAATGGTCATCGTGGACTGCGGGGCCCGCTATCGGGGTTACTGCTCGGACATGACCCGCACCTATGTCCCCGCCAAGCCTTTGGGCTGGCAGAAGGAGATCTACAAGATCGTCCGGGACGCCCAGCTCCTGGCCATGGAGGAGATTAAGGCCGGGGTCGCGGGGTCGCTGGTGGATAAGGCGGCCCGCGATTATATCGCCAAATACGGCTACGGGGACTATTTTCAGCACTCCTTGGGCCACGGCGTCGGCTTGCAGATCCACGAGGAGCCCCGGCTTTCCCCCAACGCCATCCACGAGCCCCTTTTGGCGGGCTCCCTCGTCACGGTGGAGCCCGGAATCTATCTCCCCGGCAAAGGCGGCGTGCGTCTAGAGGATCTGGTCCTGATTACGGAAAAGGGCTTCGCGAACCTCAACAGCGCCATTAATTTTTACTACTTTTAGCGCCATGGCGGGCTTCTTTCCGGAAAAGGGCGAGAGTGGCGAGGAATATCCCCCGCCCCTCATTTTTCGGAACGCCCGCGTCTCCACCTTGGACCCCGCGCGTCCCGCGGCTAGCGTCCTGGGGACGCTGGCCGGCCGGCTCCTCTACGTGGGGGACGATCCCCTGGAGGCCGAGCGGGAAACGCGCGCGAGACTTAAAGCGGGACGATTCCCATCCTTGAAGGAGATTGAGAGCGTCGATTTAAAGGGCCTTTCCGTCCTTCCGGGGCTCATCGACAGCCACGCCCACGTCCTCCACGAAGGCGCGCGCCTCTCCCAGCTGGACCTCGGGGGACTCTCCTACGGCGACGCCTTGGCCGCGATCGCGGCCAAGGCCCGGGATTTGGAGCCCTCCGCCTGGCTGCGTGGGCGGGGCTGGGACCAAAATCTCTATCCGGGGCGCCGTTTTCCCGGAAAAAGCGACCTGGATCGGGTGGCGCCATCCAACCCCGCGCTCCTCGACAGGATCGACAAGCATTCCCTGTGGGTCAACTCCGCGGCTTTAAAGCGCTGCGGCGTGGACAGGGGCGCCGTGGCGCCGCCGGGGGGCGAGATTGTCCGGGAACCTTCCGGGGAGCCCTCGGGGATTCTCGTGGGGCGGGCCATGTTTTTGGTCCTCGACAAAGCGCCGCCCTTAGACGGTCTGGACCCCGCGCGCACTTTCCTCAGCGCCCAGCGGGAAGCCTTGGGCCTGGGGCTGACCGCCGTCGCGGACTGCGGGAGCCGGAGCGCGGATTATTTTCTCTTCCGCGAGCTTTACGGCGCGGGTAAGGGCAAGATCCGCTTCCGGACCTTCGTGGTGGCCGACCCCTGGGACGAGGAATTGTTAAAAGACGGCCCCATCCCGGCCCGCTTTCAGGGAAAACTCTCTTTGGACGGGGTCAAGATCTTTTCCGACGGTTCTCTGGGCTCCTGGAGCGCCTGGCTCTCGGAGGATTACCGCGACCGGAAAGGGAGGCGCGGGGATCACAATTACGAAACGGCGGAACTCCAGGAAATGTTGCGGAAGGCCAAGGAACGGAACCTCCAGGTGGCTATCCACGTTATCGGGGACGCGGCCGCGTCCCAGGCTGTCGCGGCCATGGGCGCGGTCTTGGGAAAAAGAGCCCCGGAGCGGCGCTGGCGGCTGGAGCATTTTCAGGTGGCCAGCCCCGCCATTTGGGGCGCGGCGCTGGAGTTAGGGCTTATCCCTTCCATCCAGAGCGTGGGCCTGATGACTGATCTGCGGATGGCGCCCGAGCGGCTGGGGCCGGAAAAACTGCGCGACTCTTACGCCTGGGGCCGCCTCCGGCGCGCGGGTTTCATTCTCGTGAACGGCTCCGACGCTCCTATCGAGTCGCCTAACCCTTTTCACGGGATCTACGCGGCCGTGACGCGCCAAGACTTGACGGGCTACCCGCCCCAAGGTTTTCAGAAAGAAGACGCCCTCACCCGGGAAGAGGCCCTCTGGAGCTATACCTCCTGGCCCGCCTGGGCGATGGGGGAGGAAGCGAACTTAGGTCGCCTCGCGGTGGGCAAATACGCGGACTTTATCGCCATTGACCGCGATTTTTGGGACGCGCCGGACGCGGATCTGTGGAAAATCAAAACCCTTTTGACCGTGGTGGGCGGCGAGAGGGTCAGCGGCCAGGGCTTCTAACGCGGCGCGCTCGCGACCGCGCGCGGGCCTCTTGAGGGGCGTCGCCTGGAGCCGCGCGATAGGCCCCGCCGGCCTCAGGGCCCGGCGGGGCCCATCGGGGATAGGCGCGCTTCGCGGGGGATAGTCGCGCTTGGAAAAAGCGCTTGGAAAAGTGGCTGGAGCAAGGGGGCCGCGCGCGCCAGGGGCCCCGCCGCCTCCTTCGCCAGGCGCGCCCGTCACGGCGCTTTGCCCCGCCTCGCCGCTCGGCGAAAGGGGAAATTACCCCACGCGTTTTTTCCCTCGCGGCGGTTTTTTTCTTGACGGCGCCGGCGCGGGCCTTTATTCTTCTTTTGTTTGCCAGAGCCTTCCTCCTCGCTTTAAAATCGGAGGTCTCGACGACGCGTTCTCTCCGTTCCGCGGCGGGCGCCATGACGGGGGCGCGCGCCCTCAAGAGCGGCGTCGCGGCGCCCTTATTTTTTAAGAGGGAGCCGCCGGTTCGCGCGCTTGGCTCGCGAGCGGGCTTGGGCGCGCCGCGCGGCTTTCTGGGAGTCCGGTCTGGACGAGGGGCGTTTAACGCGCGGATGGCCAACGCGGCCTCTTTAGGTTAAAGGCGAGCGAGTGGGAAAAAAGATTGGGAAACACGAAGCGTTTAAATTGGCCGTCGCGGGGCTGTTGCCGGCTGACTTTCAGGATTGGCGGCTCGCGCGGCCGGACGGCTGGACCGTGGCGCACGCCGCGGCGAAAGCCTTCAAGCTTCCCCCGCTCTTTGACCAGTGGAATTTAGCCGACGGTAAAGGTTGGTCCGTGGCCCACGAGGCCGCGAAAAACGCGGTTTTACCCCCAGGGTTTAGCCGCTGGGAAATCGCGGACAAGAGCGGTTGGACCGTGGCTCACGAATTAGCCAAGCAGGGCCTTTTGCCCCCGCTCTTCAATAGGTGGGATTTAGCCGATCGCAAGGGTTGGACCGTGGCCCACGAGGCCGCCAAAAGCGGCTTTTTGCCCCCGTCTTTCGACGGTTGGGAACTGGCGGATAAAAAGGGCTGGACCGTGGCCCACGAATTCGCCAGGCGCGGCCTTACGCCTCCCGGCTTTACTTCCTTTGAGCTGGCGGACGAGCGGGGCTGGACCGTGGCCCACGAGGCCGGCCAAAACGGCGCTTTGCCCGCCGTGAGGGCTTATTGGGA
>JAISCZ010000023.1 GCA_031265205.1 Deltaproteobacteria bacterium | reverse complement strand
AGCGCACTAAAAAAGTCAATAAATTTTAGCGAATAGCGTAAAAATGCATGTTTTTATGCAATTTTATCAAAATTCTCATTTTTTCCTATGTGTCTATAATTTTCAACCGGGAATTACGGCTAAATTATCTGAGTCAAATTTAATGAGAGCGTCTCCGATTTTTACGGCCAAATCAGTTATTTCATAATCGTTACGTTTTGTTAAATCTTGAACGAGCAAGCTATTGAATGAGCTTTCCACCTCAACGTTTGGAATTTTAAGCATATATTCATTCTGATTAATACGATAATCAACAGTCAGATACCCTGTCTGAAAGAGTAAGGGAATTAACCAAAGTTTATCTATTTCTACCGCGTCTAACATATCTTTATGTATAATATTGGCGGAATATTTAGTAAAATCTTGAGGGCGATTCTTTATAATATTAAAGAGAAATGATGGAACGCCAGAGTTATGCCAATAATTGTTGAATTCTTTTTTATTTAGAAAATTGATTAGCGTATAGGGATTGATAACCCTTGCGCTACCATCCCACGAATATCCGTCGTAGTAATCCAAAATCTTGGTCTTTAGCCCTTCGATCGTAAACGATTTGGGGACGAAATTACGCGATTTATTGTAATCCAATATCTCAGGCAGGTAATCTTCAAAATAATTGTCCAATTCATCTCTCGTAAACCCACAAATATCGCCATATTCTGGACTTAAAGTCAAATCGTTAAGATTATTAAAAGCCGAAAAAAGAGACGCTCTGGCAAATTTTGTCACGCCAGTCACAAACAATAAATGGAGTTTACCATCGTCGGCGCAAGCTTTCAACCCAGAGCAAAAGGCCGCTAGTTTATCCCTATTTTTCTCGGCTTGAGCGATATCGTTTATCTGAGATATAATTGGCCCGTCATACTCATCAATCAATACCGCGACCCGTTCATTAGTTGTTTCGTAAAGAGTCGCGATCAAATCTTTGACGCCTTCTGAAGGATTTTGTCCATTGATAATCCCGTCAAGGCCATTTTCGCGGGCTGCTCTTCGAAGCTCGCCGATTAAGGTTTGAGTTAAAAATTCGGTATTGCCAAAATCTCCCACCAGGGATATTTTAACGACCGGGTATGGCTTAAATTGATATTCCGCCTCTTTCGTCGCAATCCAGAGCCCCTCAAAAAGATCTTTATGACCAAGCAAAATCTCTTTCATAGCCCCAATAAGGAGAGATTTCCCAAAACGCCTTGGCCTGGAAAGAAAATAGCATCCACCTTTGCCGATTATCCGCTGGATCGCTTTGGTTTTATCCACGTACAGATAATTTTCACTACGTATTCTAACAAAATCTTGTCCGTCGCTGGGAAGTTTTAGCATCGCTTGGTCTCACTTTAGAATAAGAGGAAACTAAAGAAACGCAAATAATAATATATACCATTTTTTCCACAAAAAACAAGCGAATCCGCTCTCAAAAATTGATGCCGCGCGACTTAGACGTTTATGTAAAACCATCCGCCAAACGCGCTTGACCAGCGCGCGCCAATAAGGCGCGGCCCTCCCATTTGAGGCTTTCGCGCGCTCAGGCGCGCGCGAAAGCCGTCGGTGGCCCAAAACCTCGACCGCCGGCCCCAAGCGACGGCTTCTTAGAATTTAAAAGCGTCGTGGAAACGCGCGCCGCTCCCCTTTGGCGGCGTCTCTTTAGCCGCGATCCCGCGCGACCGTCCCCGCGCGTCCACGACGCGAGGGCCCGCGCGACCTCTTCTTTTTTCTCCCCGGATACCGTCCCTCTTGGGCCCTAAAGCGCGCGGAACGCCTCTTTCTCGCCCCAGCGGTCTTTTCGGAAAAAAGATCATTTAGACGCGCTTTTGGACCTATAGCGCGCCTTTTGGGGCGCCAAGGCTACAAACGAAATAACCGCGCGCCGCGCCCGCGCGAGAAAGACGGCTATTTCGGCGAAAGCCCGATTTTGGGGACGCTTCGCCACGACTTTCGCCTTTTTGAGTCTTCAAGGCCAGCCGACGCGGACGCTTAGGCCGTCTCGCGCGCTTGCCTGGATCGCTATCTTTACGTGGCGCCTGGGCCTTCGCGCGCCAGAGCGCCGGGGCAAAATATGACGCGTGACTATTTTACGCGGCGCAAGCGAGCGTCGATTTCCACGTCGCCAAAAACCCCGTGGCAATCGGCTTTACCGCCATCCCCAGACACGCAGGTAACGACGCTCTCGGAGTACGTCCGCCCCTCGGCGCCGCAAATGGCTCCACCCTCCCTGATTACCAAAACGTCTCCGTCAAATTCGGCCACGAGATCGGAAACGCAGGAGTCCATATGGTTTCCGTCCTCGTCTTTTTCCTCGATGGTAAACTCGCCCGTTCCGTTGGAGTTGAAACAATATTGGAAAATGATGGGCAGATGGGACGAGCGGTTGAACAATCCGGTCTCTGATTCCCAGCAACCCATTAAAAAATTGAAATCTTCAGCGGGGTTATCGTCTGGGATATACAGGTCGTCCGACGGAGGCTCGGGCTCTGGCTCCGGCTCCGGCTCTGGCGCGGGTTCTGGCTCTGGCTCCGGCTCCGGCTCTGGCGCGGGCTCCGGTTCTGGCGCGGGCTCCGGCTCTGGCGCGGGCTCCGGCTCTGGCGCGGGCTCTGGCTCCGATTCTGGCTCTGGTTCTGGCGCGGGTTCCAGCGCGGGCCCACGCGCCGCTGGTTCCGGCTCAGGCTCGGCGAAACAGGCGAGATAAAAACTATAGTACTCCCGCTGGAGTCCCCTTAATTCTCCCCGCAGCCTTTCCTCCAGTAGAGCGGAATTATCGTAGGCCGAAAGCGGCGGGCGCCCATGGGACTCGACCGCTGGTTTAAGGCCCGGAAATATAAAGAGAAAAGCCGTTAAAAGGACCAGGAAAGCTAAAAGAGCCGCCAAAAGGCCTTTCCCGAAATCCCAGACCGTCACCCTCTGATAGATAACGGTAGTCTTCAAGATTGATGGCGCCGGGGGAACGGGCGCGAGAGCGACCGCGGGCTTAAGGGCGGCGGGAGTTTTGGGGTACCCCGCGAGAAAACCCGGGGCGCTGGCCCAATTGGCCAAAACGGGCTTGTCCCCCACCGCGAAAACGGCCAGGGCGGGAAAGGACCCGGAGGCCCTTAAGGAAATAAGCGCCGCTAAATGGGAAAGCAACCTCCCGGCCAAAAGGCGCTTTTCCGAGGTGGAATTTAAGAGTTTTTCCGCCAAATCCCCGAAGGCCTGGCCCCGCGCCGTCAAGTCCGCGAAGAGCGCGCTCCGTTTCGCGTCGTCCAGGGAGTCCACGGGGAAAACGTCCCCCGTTAAAGGGGTGGCCCATTCCAAGAAGGGGCCGCCGGCGGCGGCTTGAGGCTCGGAGAGGACCCGCGCCGCCTCGCCGCCCAATTCCAGGCCAATGATCTCCGTTAAAACGGCGTATTGGGACCGCAGCTGGGTTAGCTCATAGGGTCCCCATCCCAATTTTTTTAAGTTCTCCCGTAGGATTGTTAGACTAGCCATAAATCGCGTTCCCGCTTCCATCGCCGACGAAAATTACGTGAAAAAAAATTGGCTGTTTAAAAAGATCCTTCAAGCCTCAACCCAAACGCCGGCGCGCGGATTCCGTTTTATCCCGAAAGCGCGGCGAGGGCGCGCGACGCTCTTCCTCAAACAACTTAAAACCCCGCGCCAAAGTCGAACTAATTAGATTGAAGGCCGCGCTCTATTGAAGGCCGCGCTCAGGGGACGCCGCGGGCGCGGACGCGGCGCGCTTTGAATACGCTCTAGCGCGAAGCTAATCAAGTTTTCGAAAGCGGACGTTGTAATCGCCGAATTTATTGCTGCCACTGCAATTGGCCCTCCCATTTTCCCCGCGGGAGCACCGGGTAATGTTAGGGACGTAACTTCCTCCGCCTTCGCATTGGGCGCCGTCGTCTTCAATCACAAGCTCTCGCCCTTGATATTCGGTCGTCAGGTACCCCACGCAGACTCCTATGTCGTTTCCGCTCTCGTCTTTTTCGGCGATGGTAAACTCCCCGGTTCCATCGGAATTAAAGCAAAAAGTATGGACAATAGGTTGCTCGTTTTGAACGTTGATTAAACCGGTTTCGGATTGCCAACAGCCAGCCAGAAAAGCGAAATTATCGTCCAGGTCGTCATCCGGGTCCGGGATATAGAGGTCGTCGCCCGGCCCGGGTTCCGGCTCGGGCTCGGGTTCCGGCTCAGGCTCGGGCTCCGGCTCGGGTTCGGGCTCAGGCTCGGGCTCGGGCTCCGGTTCAGGTTCCGGCTCGGGCTCAGCGAGACAGGCGAGATAAGAATTATGGTAATCCCGTTCGAGGTCCCTTAATTCTCCCCGCAGCCTTTCCTCCAATAAAGCGTCTTTATCGTAGGCCGAAAGCGGCGGGCTCCCCTTGGACTCGAGCGCGGGCTTGAGCCCCGGGATCAGAAAAAGAAAAGCCGTTAAGAGGACCAGGAAAGCTAAAAGAGCCGCCAAAAGGCCTTTCCCGAGATCCCAGACCGTCACCCTCTGATAGATAACGGTAGTCTTTAGAGGAGAAGGCTCCGAGGGAATGGGCGCGAGAGCGGCCGCGGGCTTAAGGGCGACGGGAATGGCGGGAGTTTTGGGGTACCCCGCGAGAAAATCCGGGGCGCTGGCCCAGTTGGCTAAAACGGGCTTGTCCCCCACCGCGAAAACGGCCAGGGCCGGAAAGGACCCGGAGGTCCTTAAGGAGATGAGAGCCGCTAAATGGGAAAGTAGTCTCCCGGCCAGAAGGCGCTTTTCCGAGGTGGATTTTAAGAGTTTTTCCGCCAAATCCCCGAAGGCCTGGCCCCGCGCCGTCAAGTCCGCGAAGAGCGCGTTCCGTTTCGCTTCGTCCAGGGAGCCAGCGGGAAAAACGTCCCCCGTTAAAGGGGTGGTCCATTCCAAAAAGGGGCCGCCGACCGAGGCTTGGGGCTCGGAGAGGACTCGCGCCGCCTCGCCGCCCAATTCCGCGCCGATGGTTTCCATTAAAAGGGCGTATTGGAACCGCAACTGGGTTAGCTCATGGGGGCCCCAACCCAATTTTTTTAAGTCGTCCCGCTGGATAGTTTGACTAGCCATGAACCGCTTAACCTCGTTCATCGCGCCGAAAATAAACCGAAAAGAAATTGGCTATTTACAAAGATCGTTCGCGTCTCAAAGCAAGCGCCAGCGCGCGCGGATAACGCCTTTACCCCGAAAGAGCGGCGAGAGCGCGCGGCGCTTTCCCAAGAACTACTTAAAACCCCGCGCCAAAGTCGAATTGACAAGATTGAAGGCCGCGCGCTCTGGGTACGCGACGCGCTCGCGCGGTCGCGACTTTAGCGCGCTCTAGCGCGAAGCTAATCAAGCTTCCGCAAGCGGACGTCGTAATCGCCGGAGCTATTGCTGCCACGGCAATTGGCCCTCCCATTCTCCCCGCGGGAGCACCGGGTAACGTTCGGAGCGTAATTTACTCCGCCCGCGCATTTGGCGCCGTCGTCTTCGATAACAAGCTCTCTCCCTTGATATTCGGTCGTCAAATACCCAACGCAGGCTCCTATGTCGTTTCCGCGCTCGTCTTTTTCCGTGACGGTAAACTCCCCGGTTCCATCGGAATTAAAACAAAAAGTATGGATGATAGGCTGCTTGGTTCGAACGTTAAATAAACCGGTTTCGGATTGCCAACAGCCGGACAGAAAAGCGAAATTATCGTCCAGCTCGTCATCTGGGTCCGGGATATAGAGGTCGTCGCCCGGCCCGGGCTCCGGCTCGGGTTCCGGCTCCGGCTCGGGTTCCGGCTCAGGCTCGGGTTCCGGCTCAGGCTCAGGTTCCGGCTCAGGCTCAGGTTCCGGCTCGGGCCCGGGTTCCGGCTCGGGTTCAGGCTCAGGCTCAGGTTCCGGCTCGGGTTCAGGCTCAGGCTCAGGCTCAGGCTCGGGTTCAGGCTCAACGAGACAGACGAGATAAGAATTATGGTAATCCCGTTGGAGGTCCCTTAATTCTCCCCGCAGCCTTTCCTCCAATAAAGCGTCCTTTTCGAAGGCCGAAAGCGGCGGGCGCCCCTTGGACTCGATCGCGGGCTTGAGCCCCGGGATTAAGAAGAGAAAAGCCGTTAAGAGGACCAGAAAAGCTAAAAGAGCCGCCAAGAGGCCTTTCCCGAAATCCCAGACCGTCACTCTCTGATAAATAACGGAAGTCTTTAAGGGAGATGGCGTCGGGGAAACTGGCGGGGTAGCGTCCGCTTCCGCAAGGGCCGGGGTAACGGCGGGGACGGCGGGAGTTTTAGGGTACCCCGCGAGAAAACCCGGGGCGTTGGCCCAATTGGCTAAAACGGGTTTGTCCCCCACCCTGAAAACGAGAAGATCCGCCGAGGCGCCGGAGGCTTTGAGGGAAATGAGAGTCGCTATATGGGAAAGCAGCCTTCCGGCCAAAAGGCGCTTTTCCGAGGTGGATTTTAAGAGTTTTTCCGCCAAACTCCCGAGGGCTTGACCCCGCGCCGTCAAACTCGCGAGGAGCGCGCTCCGATCCGCCACGTCCAAGGACTCTAAAGTCCGACCTTCCTCCGTCAAGGGGGTGGCCCATTCCAGAAAAAGGCCGCCGGGCGCGGCTTGGGGCTCGGAGAGGAGCGTCGTCGCCTCGCCACCCAATTCCGCGCCGATGGTTTCCGTTAAAAGGGCGTATTGGGACCTGAGCTGGGTCAGCTCATGGTTGCCCCACCCTAAATCTTTCAAATAAACCTGCGCAAGCGTACGTTCGGCCATGATCGCGAATCCTATGCCATCCGCGCGACGAGAGGGCGAGAAGTTGAAGAGAGGGATTTCCCCCGGGCGCGCGGCGCCTTCCCCTACCCTATTAAGCTCCCTTCATTGGAAGCTCGCGCTTTGTCCCCAAAAATATGGCTATTGGCCAATCTTAGACGATATTTCCTTAAAAATAAAGGATAACGCCGCTTGAACCCTCCAGGGCGACCGAGCCTTCAAGCCTTCCGCGCGGGGGCGCGCCCGCGCGCCGCCATTCGCGGCGGCGCGCGGATGGCGGCTCTATGGCGGCCTCTATGACGGCCTCAGGCGGGGTTCTTAAAACTCTCCCCAAGGGGCCCTCGTCAGAACCACGCCGTACTGGCTCCCGCCGGACTTGACGGAGCACTCGCTCCCGCCCCCGGCGGCGACGCCACAGGTCACTACGTGTCGCGCGTAGTGGCTCGCGGGATTTTGGGAGCAAACGGCCCCCTCGTCGCTAATGACGAGCGCGCCTCCCCACGCTTCCGCGCTGGCCCGCGCCGCGCAGGAGTCGTGGAGGCTCAAATCGGGGTTAAGCTCGCGGACGCGCAAAGTTCCCTGTCCCCGCGCGTCAAAGCAATAGGCTAAATCCACCCGGAGGTTAGTCGCGAGGTTGACGATCCCGCCGTCCGCCTCCCAGCAGCCTTCCAAGAAAGAAACGTCGCCCTCCCCAATGTCGGGGCCGAGCGCGAGAGGCTCTCCCGGCGGTCCAAGGGGCGCGGCGCTCTCCCCCGGCCCCCAATAGCTCCGCGCGGCGTAAAGGCCCGCGAGCGCCACGGCTATTAACAAGAGAAGCCCTAGCGAAAGCTTGGCCCAAGGCGCCCGGGACGCGCGGGGGGGAAGGCTCGGGGCGGGGGGCGCTTCCAGCGCGCTCGCCCGCTCTTCCAAGCTGGCTTCCGCGCGGGGAAGTGGCGCGGGAGCGCTTGGGGCGGGGACGCCTATCTCCGGGGCGCGCTCGGAAGGCCTCTTCCCAGTTCCCGCGAAGCGCCTCTTGGATGTCCAGGTTAAAGGGCTTAAGGGCGCCCCCGCGTCTTCCCCCGCGCCAGCCTCGGGCGCGGGAGGGCGCCCTTCCACCGGCGCGGGGCTCGCGGGAAAGGCGTCCGGCGCGCGCGCTCTCTCTTCCGCGCGGGATAGGAGATACTGTGGAAAGGTCCCCTGGGAAATCTGGCTCGCCTGGATTTTGACGTCGCTAAAGACGATCGTTTGGTCTTTGACGGTCAGCGAATAGAGGTTGTTTTGCAAAAGCTTGACGGTAATGTCCGGGGGAATCTCCAAAACCAGGTAAGAATCGTCCAAAGAGACGGTTTGAAGCGGGAAAAAAAACTCGGCGTTGGACCATTCTTGGAGGGAATCCTGGGGCTGGAGAAAGCGTTCGGAGACGCGCTCCTTAAAGGACACCAAATAGCGCCGCGCGTTGGCGGAAAGCGAGAGCGGGCGTTCCTCTCCCGCGTCCAGCTCAAAGGACAGATAGAGCCAGCCCGGCTTCTCCCGAAGGTTCTCAAAAAAAGCTTTGACCATACAATTAACGCCTCGCCGCGGCCAATCCCCCAGACGCGCGCGGCGCGGCGCGCCTTCCCCCCGGCGCGCCGCGCTTATTTATCAAAGCGAAATACGGTATCGTACTCGTTTGTGGAGCCGGATTTGACGAAGCACTCGGCCCGACCGGAGCTATCGGGAGCGCAAGTCGTCACGTGAACGCTATACATTCTCTCGGGGTTACTCTGGCAGACGGCTCCGCTTTCGGAAATGGAAAGCTCTTGGCCTCTCATCTCCGCTTTGGCGTCCGACAGGCACGCGTCCGTCTCGTTTCCGTCTTTGTCGAATTCGGAAATCGTCAAACCGCCGACGCCGGCGTCGTTGAAACAGTAACGGAAGCGCAAGGGAATTCCGCTGTCAACGGCGGCAAGGCCCGCGTCGGAAATCCAGCAGCCCGCCAGGAACTTAAAATCCGTGGGCTGGAGATTAGCGGGGATAACGAGTTCGCCGCTCCTTCGCGGCGCGGGGACCGCCTCCCGCGCCACCAGAGGCGCGGGAGGCGCGTGGACGGGCTCTTGAGGGCGATCCCGCGGCCAAGCCAAAAGCCAGAAGAGAAGCGCCGCCAGAAGTAAGCCCAAAAGCGATAAAAGCGAAAGGCTCCGGCAGGCGAACCAGGGCCGGGTTTCTCTTTCCTCTATTATTTTCTCGACTATTATTTTCTCGACGACGACGTTCTCCGCTGGCGCGGGAGTTAGCTCCTCCGGCGCCGGGACAATCTCCGTGGGAATTGCCGGAGGCGCTTCCGGTGGCGGTTCCGGGGGCTCCGGCGCGACGGGAGTAAGCGTCAGGAGCGCGGGAGCCTCGCCGGCCAAAATTTTGCGGATGGCGCTTAGTTCAAGATCGGTGAGGTCGCCGTCTCCGTCCGCGTCGCCCGCCGAGTCCAGGCGGGAATAGCCCCACCCCGTGACCACGGGCTGGCCCTCGATCATAAAAATATCCGAGCCGCCCCGAACGCCTCCCACCCTTCTAGCGATTTTCTCGGCGATACGCGAGATGACGCCACCGGCCATTTTCCGCTGTTCCGACTTGGAGGCCAAGAGTTGGGAACTGAAGGCCACCAAGCGCGCCAGGCGCGAGCAAATAACGTTATCGGCGTCCCGCTTGGC
>JAISCZ010000020.1 GCA_031265205.1 Deltaproteobacteria bacterium | reverse complement strand
AGCGCACTAAAAAAGTCAATAAATTTTAGCGAATAGCGTAAAAATGCATGTTTTTATGCAATTTTATCAAAATTCTCATTTTTTCCTATGTGTCTATAATTTTCAACCGGGAATTACGGTTTAAGCGAGCGGAAACAAAAAAAGGGGAATGATGATTCTGAATTAGGAAGAGTCGGTGTTTTACCACAGGAAAATAGGGTGATAGGGTGAATCGCGGTTATCCGGGAGCATAACCTGGGTGAGAAGATGTTCTTCAAGCTCCCACTCAAGTTCAAGATCCGCGCGCTCATTAGCGCTTGGACGCCTGTCGGGCAGTCTTTTGAGTGGGAGGGGAGGTGCCGAGTGGCTATATTTTGGCCTGACATGCCTAATTCGCCCCCAAAGGTGCGATTTGAGGATAACGTGAATGGACAAAGACACTGTTTAAGAAGGCCGCTCCCGAAATTTTTGGATAGTCTACAAAATTCCGTAAAGCCTTTATTTGATTTTCAGGGCCTTGCTTTGACGGCGATTCTAAGGCATAATCATTTAATATTGAGTCGATTAAAGGCGATAAATGTTTGAGTTTTTTTGGCAATCCGCGCAATGGCCGCGTTATCATTGGCAAGCGGGCGACCCGCTGGGGCCTTTGGCGGAGTCGCGCGAATTCCATGGACGTTTTCCGGGACGAATGGCCAATTTGGGCTTTGGCGAAGGGTCGCGGCCCTCAGTTCTAGCTTTGGAAGAAGGCGCGGTTCAGACAGCGGATATTGAACGCGAACGGTTGGATCGAGAAATAGCGCGCTCATCCATTGCCCAACATTTGGGTTTCCCTTCGGCCATATTGGCTCCAGCCGATCGGATCGCGGATGGTTTGGCGGAAGCGATTTTTGACGACGCCAATCCATACGACCAGCCGCTGGAGCGAAAGAGCCTATCCGGCTGGCGCGCGGCCTTGTTCTCCACTAGCCATTCAAGCTTTCAGAAAGCCGATTTGGGCTTTTGTCGTGATACCGCCACTTGGGTGGGTTCCGGCCTTTTTGGCGAACAGAATATTCGCTTTAACGCGCCGCCTCCGGAAGTTCTATCGACCGAGATGAAAGTCTGTTTTTCATTGTGGAGAGAGCGGCGAGGGGTAGTGGACGGTTTGAGCCAGGCGGCTTTGGCTCATCTCTATTTTGTCACGACTCATGTTTCTGATGACGCAAGCGATCGGCTGTCCCACGCCTTCTCTGATTTGACGCTGGCCCAGGGTAAGGAGATGAGGCGGGGTTTTTATAATCTGTCGTCTCAGAGCGTGAAAAAAAACCAAGAATATTACCATATTTTGGAGCGGACGGAAAAAAACGATGGAGCTTGCGTGGACTGGCTTTTTTGGTTATTTGATTATTTGAAACTGGGGATACGCCGTGCGGGACAAATCATGGCCGTCGCGCTCTTAAAGCCCATTGTATGGCAAAAGCGAGTTGAATCCACGTTCGACGATCGCCAGAATAAAATTTTAAATATCTTGTTCTACGCTGGCCTCGGTGGCTTTGAAGGTGGTGTAGCCAACCAAAAATACATTGCCCCTACTAAAATTTCCCACCACGCCACCGGTTGGCGGAAAATTGACGCGTTATTGAAACAAGGATTGCTACCATCCCGACCGTATGGCGGACACGGCGTTGATTTCAATGTTGACAATACGACTTTGGGCAAAAAACTCAAAGGTCCGTTGGGTGACCGGACGCTAACAGGGCAAGGAAACAACTAATGACAAGAGCTGATCTTTTGGTTCGCCTTGTTCAGTCAGGCTTGCGGAGCGACAATGTCACATTTAGAAAAGTCGTTGAGGCAATTATCGCCGAAGAACGCGCAAAGCAGCATAAAGTCTTGGCCGACAAGCTTGGAGACACGCTTAACTCCATGCCGTTTGAACGAGGTTCAAATATAAATAGTATAACAACGTTGGATCCACGTTCAAGCAATCTAATTTATGAAATAATGCCGCGACGTGAATTATCCGATCTTATATTGCCGCCGGATGTTTTGCTTATTACGCAAGGCTTAATTGAAGAACAGCAAAGGGTGGATCTCCTCCGTTCCTATAATTTGGAACCAAGTAATCGCGTTCTCTTCATAGGAGCTCCTGGAAATGGTAAAACATCGCTTGCGGAGGCCATTGCCGAAGCTTTGGCGGTTCCATTGCTCGTGGTTCGTTATGAAAGCGTTGTCGGAACGTTCTTGGGAGAAACAGCTAATCGTTTAAAAAAATTATTTGCATACGCTTCCATCCGTAAGTGCGTTCTTTTCTTTGACGAATTTGAAACTCTTGGCAAGGAACGCGGCGATGTTCATGAAACAGGAGAGATCAAGCGCGTAGTCAGTTCGTTGCTAATGCAAATAGACGCGTTGCCAAGCCACGTTCTCGTGATTGGAGCGACTAACCACCCAGAGCTTCTGGATCGCGCCGCTTGGCGCAGATTCCAGGTGCGCGTGAATTTGCCAGGACCAACTCGTGACAGGCTAGAAGACTGGTTCAAAAAGTTTGAACGGCGTATTGGCGTCCCTTTGGGACACGCTCCTGGGACATTGGCCAAACGTCTAATGTGCGCGAATTTCGCCGAAGCTGAAGAGTTCGGCGCTACGATTTTCCGAAAATATGTTCTGAGCCAACCAGGCGCGGATATGAAACAAATTGTTGACGCGGCTATTGAAACCTGGAAGGTCAGAACCGTAACCGCAAACAATGAGGATGGAGATAAATAATGGAAGAACGCCCGCTACTCCTTTTTCCCACGCCAGCTAGCGCTTCTCGTTCCACTAGGTCAGGCGGATTTCCACATATTCAAAAGCCTTCTGCTGCTTGTCAATGGGCTAGGCTTTCGCCAAGATTTGAACAGCTTTTAAAGGCCTTTAAAGGGCAACGAGCGCAGCTCTACCCAAACGCGATGGGGACTGAACCTGAACAGGTTCTTGTTATTGAAACGATTGGCTCAATTAATGATTTCGCCAACGCTGTGAAAAAAAATTGAAGGATTCGAATGGATGGGGGAAATTGAGGGCGTAAAAATTAATCCAGATGAAGATTTTTATAATAAAGATAATCAAGACAGCCAATTGGACGCGCGGTTGTACATGGTCATGTCCAATCAGAAAGCGTTGGAACAGATGCTTTCTCTTTGGGAAAATTACATTAAAATTGATCAATTCGAGTTTAAGCGCGGGTTAACAAAATTTCGTGATATTTTTCAATGCTTAAAAGATATTCACCGCTGGGGAATTCAAGAGCGTCTCATTGAAACAGGTTTGCTAGAAATTTGGGAAGAAGATTTGGCGGCTGAACCGAATAGAAATGTTAGGTTTGAGACAGAGTTATGGTTCCGAGGTAACGATAAGCAACGCGCGCGGCGGGTGGAGCAGATTGCCTCTCTGATTGGGAAAATGAAAGGTCGCGTCGTAAGCCAGACAACGATCGTGGAAATTTGCTACCACGCGATACTTGGCGAATTGCCCGCCGCAAGAGTACGTGATATTATTAATCACCCGAATACTGAATTAACGATGTGCGATAGCGTTATGTTTTTCAGGCCAGTTGGGGAGATGAACATTGGAACCGTTCCTTCCGCGGAGGAAACCGAAGCCGCTGAGAATGTGGATAACGCAATGCCGTCAGGGGATCCTGTGGTGGCTCTATTTGACGGATTACCATTAGCGAACCACCGTTTGCTCGAGGGTCGCTTAATAATAGACGATCCAGACGATTTTGAAGCGGAATACGCGCCGTCTGAACGCGTTCATGGCACCTCTATGGCTTCGCTCATTACGCATGGTGATTTATCCGATCAGTCTCAGCCTTTGAATAGGCCGCTTTATGTTCGTCCGATAATGAAACCAGTTCCGTCATTTAATTTACCGCGCCGAGAGTTAATGCCTGAAGACTGTCTACCGGTTGATCTCATTTATAGGGCGGTAAAAAGGCTGTTTGAGGCTGAAAATGGGGATGAGCCAGTAGCCCCAAATATACGGGTAATTAATTTATCAATTGGCGATGAAAGGCGACCGTTCATCCGCGCCATGAGTCCTCTCGCTCGTCTTTTGGATTGGCTGAGTTTTAAGTATGGAGTATTATTTATCGTTAGCGCTGGCAATCATCTGTCGCCCATAGAATTTGAGCCAACTTTGCCGGCGTTCGAGTCGCTTTCCCCTGACGATCTACGGCAAGCGGTGGTCAAAAGTCTCTATGGCGACGCCAGAAATAGGCGACTTCTTTCCCCAGCGGAAGCAATCAACCCTCTGACCGTTGGAGCTCTACATCACGACAACGCTCATGATATTCCATTGTCAAGCGCGTATAAAATCAATCCAATACATTCACTTTTACCAAGCCCGGTGTCAGCGTTCGGGAGTGGATATTTGCGAAGCATAAAACCAGATTTGCTCTATTCTGGAGGTAAGCAATGCTATCAATTACCTATCAACGCGAATTCGTCGCTTAAAATGTTAGAATTAAGAACTCAAAATATGAAACCGCCGGGAAATAAATTCGCCTCTCCAAGTATTAATGCTGGAGTTTTAGACGCCACCGCCTATGGATGCGGCACAAGCAACGCCACCGCCCTTATGTCTCGCAACGCCAATATTTGTTATGAAACGCTTAAGCAGATTTTTGATGAGCGCGCGCCGGAACAAGATTTCCAAAAGTTCGCGGCTCCATTGCTGAAAGCCATGTTGGTTCACGGTTGTTCATGGGGCGATATGGGAGCTAAACTGAACAGTATTTTGCGTAGCGCTGACGACGGAACGCACGCGGAACGTTTGGCGCGTAACTGGATCGGATATGGTACGCCTGACATACAACGGGCTCTCAAATGCGCTGAGCAAAGGGCGACCCTTTTAGGCTTTGGCGAACTTACTGTTGAAAAAGCCCATATTTTCCATCTGCCTCTCCCTCCTTCATTGGGGGCGCGGCAAGATTATCGTCGTTTGGTTGTGACGCTTGCGTGGTTATCTCCAATTGTCGTTCAAAATCAGAAATACCGCGCTACTCAACTATGGTTTAGTGTTACTGGATCTTCGTTAGCCCAAACTAGGATTGAGGCTTGTGGAGGGCAAGGAGGATGGCAAACCGTTCAGAGGGGTACTGTTCAGCATGAAATTTTTGAGGGAGATCACGCTGAACCAATTAGAGATGGCGATTGCGTTGAAATTAAAGTCAACTGCCGAGCGGACGCTAAAAAAATTAAATCTCCTATACCATATGGCCTTTTTGTTTCTCTGGAAGTGGCGGAGAGTCTGGAGTTATCGATCTACAACGAAATTATGGCTCGTGTCGCTCAGGCCATCAAAATTCCGCGGTCGTGAAATATTAAAAAATTTACGCTATCCACGACTTTGGAGGATCTTCTGGCGGCCTGAAACGTTTAGAACCAAAAACAACTCTTGACCGCCTATTGATAGTGGCGCTTGACACAAGGAAAGCGTCACACAGCGCCAGCGCGCCGTTTTCAAAAAGATCTTTCTGGAATTATTCCTTCTAATACTTTGGCTTCTTCAGGGAGCTCATTCTGACATTTGCCGTTCCAGGACATGTTTCGCAATCGAGTCCAGTCTGATGAGTCCAGGCGCTTCAACTTCTCTGGGACTGTCCCTGTCCCAGCGATCCAGCGCTTTGAGTACACAAAGCTGTTGAAGGGCTGGATCTGGTTGAGGACCTCATCGTTTTCGTTTCTGTCGATGACGTTTTAATTGAGGATAATTTTCAGTCGTTCTTCAATCTGAAGTATCTTGCTGATTGAGGCTTCAAGCTGGCCTGGCGACCGGCAATCGAAATTAAGACAGTTTTGCTTGGGGTCTATTTTAATTTAAGGCCATGGGCCATATATTTATAATCATACGGCATTAGTCTTATCTCCGAAAATTGAAACTACCTCCCGCAAGGTGATGTCGCCCGTGAAATAATCGCGAAGGATTTCAATATTGTTCGGCGTTGGTTTAAACCCTTCGAACATTATTGAACAAAGTGGGCCTATCGTCCCATTCAATGTCTCAAGATCGGGGAACCTGACGCCCATGATTGTCAGGTTTTCACGATCAATAACTAGCGGCGTGAATCCCATTAGAGCCTCCTCAGGCTGATTACTGAACTCAACCATCATAGTTATGCCAGATATCCCGTGAAAAAGCCAATTTGTCATCCATCCACTGTCAAAAGGCAGTGGATTTTCGGTCGGTTCAGGCGTTTTCCTCCGGATCCCTTCGCGGGACGCCTGGATCGTGGGCTGGCGGTCAAGGGCAGGGTGGCCAGCTTCGCCATGCCGGAGGATACTTCGTCCGCCTGGACCACCGTCGGGCGCGCCTGACTCCAGGAAGCCGCGAGAGCCAAGGGTTTCTAGGCGCCGGAAATCGAGACACTGGGGCGATGGAATAATCCTGTCAAGTGATTTCCGGCGCCGAAAGGCTCCGAAACCCTTAGAAATCGAACTTTGATGGAAGCGGAAATGTTCCGGCAAGGAGTATGGATCCCCACTGAAAGAGATGGCCGGCTCATCGAAAAATTCGCCTTATTTTGATCTTATTACGGTTTAGTCTCAATAATATGTTCAGTTTGAACTCCAAACGACCCTTTTTAAGTCCAGTCACGCCAAAATACGTTCCTTTTCGCGAACTTTTCCCCTTTTGAGTCGTTCTTTTCCCGATAATGGCTGTCGCCCCGCAAATGTTCAGCCTGATAAATTTAAGCGTGACCGCGAGCCTGACCGCTTTCGCCCCCTGACCCTTAGCCCGCCCATTCCGAACCGTCGCTTCAGGCGATTGTTCGAGGCTTCAATGGCGCTTCCGCTCAGGTACCCCTTCTTTAACCGCGCGAATCGCGAGATTAAGGGCGTTTTGACGAAGGGCGCGCCGCGCGGGCGCGACTCGGCGTGGCCACGGATGGGCTTGGCCAGATCGAGCGGGGCCGTGGGCCGCGCGGTCTTTAAGGTCTTTGCCCCTTCCGTTCAGCGCGCGGGTAAGGCGCGAGGGTTATGGGGCGCGGGTTAAGCGTGGGATTTTTGGTCCAGCTCCAGCAAGGAGGCGCGGATTTCGGGCCAGCTTTTTTGGATAAAGGGGTCGGTCGCCCGCAAAAGGAGCGTTTCCGGCAAGAAGGCCCGCAGATCCCCGTAGGACTGGTTGGCGAGGTGGATTTTGGCGAGGGCGACGCGCGCCTGGCCGTTTAAGGGGTCTTCCGCGAGGATCCCCAAAAAGAGGCGGATGGCTTCCGGGGTTTCCCCCAGGATATGGAGAATCACGGCTAAGTTGAGGCGCAATTTGACGTCGGAGGGGTTGGCGCTCAGTAAGCGGTACAAAAGGGGCAGAGACTCTTGGAAAAGACCCGCGGCGGTGTGGCTTTTCAGCTTTAAAAGGAGTTCTTCCGTTTCCTCCCGGCGGGTCGGGGCGTCGGCGGCGGCGATGGGGGAGCCCGCGCTCGGGCCCCCGGTAATTCCGAAGGGGGCGGGGAGCGCGCGCCCGTTGAGGCTGAAAAAGTAGAGGTCGCCCCCGCTCGTCTCCTCCCGGTCGTGGGGAGTGGCGGGATAGCGGTGGGGAACGAAACCTTCCAGGGTAAAACCGCTCTGGAGGGTTCGCGCGAGGGTCGCGAGGCCGATGGGCGCCTTCGCGGGGTAAATTACGACCGCGAATTCGCGCGCCCGCGAAAAAAGCCTTCTTAAGTCCTCTTTCAGCTCAAAGGCGTGGGGAAAAGGGCCTTCCGGAGCCAAGGCGCCCCACTCGCGGCAAACGGCCACGTCGTGGGAGGGCTCCTCGTAGGCCTCGCGGGGGGCGCTTAGAAGGGAGTGGGGGAAGGAGTCGGGGAGATTTAAGGGATTTTCTTGGCGTTCGGCCACTTCCACGACGGAGCGAAGGCCGGTCGCTTCCAGAAAATGGCGGATTATTAGACTCTCCCACCGGTTGACGCGGGAGGCGGAGCGGGGAAACTCCGTGGGGGCGAGAGGGGCGTTTTTGGCGGAATTGGCGGGGAGAGGTAAGGGATCAGACATAGAGATTAACGTACATTCCTTTGACATAGTATAAGGGTGGGGCACCGGAATTTATTTGGGGAGGGGGCGGGGCGGCGACGGGAGTCCGCGCGCGCATTTTGGCGAGTATTTCTCCGATCATTTCTTCCCTTTGGGCCGACTTGGCCTGGGGGTTGGGGAGGGGAGCCGCTTTGGGGCCGATGGTATTGAATTCCGCGCTCATAGGGTTAAGCCTTTAGGAGCCTCGGGCGTTTCCCAAGGAAACGCGCCGGAGGGCTGAAATCGCGGGAAAGTATTTCAAGATTCGCGCCAATTTTTTTCCCTCGCTGGCGGCGGGCGGCGGACTCGCCGTCCCGCTCGCGCGGGGCCTCTTTTGGCCGCTCCGCTCCGCGCCACGCCGCGCCACGCGGGGCCGCGCCGCGCCATAGATGAGCCCTGATGAGCCCTGATGAGCCTTGATGAGCCTTGATGGGTCTTGATGAGCCTTGGGCCGCCCTGGCCTTTCCGCCCCGCGCCACGCGCCTCTCCCCGCGCCCCGGGGAGTTCCTGGGCGTCAACCAGAGAGCGCCAACCTAAGGCGCCAACGCGCGCGCCGGCATGGCGTTCGCGCTAGGCGCCAACTTTAGGTTTCGCGCGGGGCGAGCCTTGGCTCGCTCCTCCCAAAGGGCGCGCGCCGGGGCCCGGTTGGGGCTAAGGGGAGGGCTCGCGGGCCTTTGGGGGGAGGCGGCGACGGGCGCGGTCAAAAGAGGGAGCGTTTGAGCGTAGCCTTAGATTAAGGCCGCGGCGGCTTTGCGCGCAAGCCTTTTCGCGGCCCTCTCGCGGCGCCTTTAAGGTCAAGCCAGGGTCCTGTCAGCCAGGGCCCAGCTAAGGCGTGACCAGGCCCAGCGTGGGCTCTGCCAGGGTCCAGTTAAGGCCAAGCTAAGGTTCAGTTAAGGCCAAGCAAAGGGTCAGCGAAGGTCCAGCCAAGGCGTGGCGCGAGCGCCGTTAAGGCGCCGTTTAAGCCCAACGCGGGCCCCGCGCTTGTCCCAAAGGGCCCGCGGGCGCGAACGGGCGCGAAAGGAAAGAAGATAAAAGACGCGCCCTCAAACGGTCGCGGGGATCTCTTGGGGAAAAGAGGCCTTTTTTTTCTTCCAAGGCCCAATTTCGCCGCCGGTTCGCCGCCCGGGCGCTTTGCCAAATAAGGCCAAAGAAAATATAATAAGCCGCCTCGCGCGCTTGGGGGCTCCTTTGGGGGGACGGTTCGCCACGCGCGCTTTTGGAAAATACTTATGACCTTCAAGAGGACGGAAGAGAATGGCGTTAGGCGTTTCCGCGCGATCCCCGCGCGCCCCTTTAAAGGGGCCCCAGGCCCCGCGAGAGGGCTTTTTTTATGTTTAGGAGGGTCGCCGTCGCCAACCGCGGGACCGTCGCCGCGAGGATTATCCGGGCTTTAAGGAAACTGGGGGTGGAGAGCCACGCGCTCTGCTCGGAGGCCGACATTCAGTGCCCCTACGCGCGGGAGGCGGACGGCGCGACGGTGATCGGCCCGGCCCCGCCCAAAGAAAGTTACCTTTCCCACGAGAAGGTCATCGCGGCGGCCCTCGCGGCCAAAGCCGAGGCGATTCACCCGGGCTACGGCTTTTTGGCGGAAGACGCGGCCTTCGCCCGTAAAGCGCTAGAAAAAGGCCTGGCCTTTATCGGGCCGTCGCCGCGCTTTTTGGATATTATGGGGGACAAGGTGGCCGCCCGGGAGGCCATGGGCCGCGCGGGCCTGCCTCTTGGGGCCTCCACGGGCGTTCTCTCGGGAACCTTGGAGGAGCGCGCGGAGGAGGCGGCGCGGATTGGCTTTCCGCTTTTGGTCAAACCCGCCGGGGGCGGGGGCGGCATTGGCATGATCCCCGTCTGGGAGAGGGACAAGTTGCTTTCCGCCCTCAAGACGGCCGCGTCACAAGCCGAGCGCGGTTTCGGGAAAAGCGATCTCTACGCCGAGCGTCTCGTGGAAAATCCCCGGCACGTGGAATTTCAGGTGGTGGCCAAGGACGGGGAGGGCGTCCATCTCTTTGAGCGCGACTGCTCCATCCAGAGAAGAAGACAGAAGATTATCGAGGAGGCGGGGGCCCCGGGCATAGCCCGCGCCGAGCTTTTAAAAATGGCCGCCCTTTCCCGGGACATTTTAGCGGGAATGGGCTACGATCACTTAGCGACGGTGGAGACCCTCTACGGGGAGGAGACGGGCTTCGGCTTTCTGGAAGTCAATCCTCGCCTCCAGGTCGAGCACGCCGTGACCGAGGAAATCACCGGGGCTGATTTGGTGGTGGCGCAATTGCGCCTCGCGAGCGGGGAAAAGGTAAGCGATATTTTTCCCGCCCAGCCCGCCTGGGAGTCGGGGTGGGCCATTGAGGCGCGGGTCTACGCCGAGGATTCCCATAAGTTTTTGCCTTCCCCCGGGCCCCTCAAGGTTTTCCGCCCTCCGGTGATGGACGGGGTCAGGGTGGAGACGGGTTTCGCGGAAGGCGGCGCGATAACGCCCTTCTACGACCCCATGATCGCCCAAGTGATCGCCAAGGGTCCCGACCGGCTCGCGGCCGCGGACTTGCTCTTTGAGGCCTTAGGGGCCTTCGCCATCGAGGGCCTCAAAACCAATATCGGCTTTCTGCGGAGCGCTTTGCGCCACGAGTCCTTCCTCGCGGGGAAAGTCCACGCCAATTTAGCCGCGGAAATTATAGCCGACCCCCATTACCGACCCCTTTAGGGCGGAGGGGCGCGGCTCCCCTCCCTTCCCAGTTTTGGGGGGAAGGCGCGCGGGTCGCGTTCGCGGGCCGCGCGCCTTTCGCGCCCCCTTTTAAGGAGAGCCCAAGCTTATGCTCAAAGCCGATCTCCACTGTCACTCAACCTATTCCGACGGGACCCTGGACCCGGGGCAACTGGTGGCGACCGCCCGGGCTTTTGGTCTCGCGGCCCTCGCCCTCACGGACCACGACACCGTGGAGGGGGTGGAGGAATTTCGCGAGAGCGGGAAGAAAACAGGCTTTTTGGCTCTAAGGGGGGTGGAGTTAAGCCTCAACTATAAAGGGACCACCCATCTTTTGGGCCTCGACGCGGGGAATCGGGAAACCTTGGACCTGGATTTGGGTTTTCTGCAGAAATACCGCGCGGAACGCAACCAAAGGCTGCTTTCCGCCCTGCGGGGCTTGGGGATCGATCTTTCGCTGGAGGAGGTCGCGCGCCTCGCCGGGGAGGGACAGATGGGCAAGCCCCATTTCGCCCTCGCCTTGGTCGCGCGGGGGCTCTGCGAGAGCGTCCAGGACGCCTTTACGCGCTATTTGGGGAAAGGCCGGCCCGCTCACGTCGAAAAAAAGCGCCTCGCTCCCCCCGAGGCCATCGCGCTGCTCGCCCGGGCGGGCCTGGCCCCGGTCCTCGCCCACCCGATTTCCCTTAAAATTCCCTTGGACGAATACCGCGCGTCCCTCGCCGAGCTGAAAGAATGGGGCCTCGTCGGCCTGGAAGCCTACCACCCGGATCACAGTCCGCCTCTGAGGGGATTTTTCGCCTCCCTCGCGCGGGAATTGGGGCTCGCGGTAACCTGTGGCTCCGATTTCCACGGGGCCAACAAAAAGACTCCCCTTTCGTGGGTCCGCGACAACGGCCCTTTAAGCGCGAGGGTCATCGGCGATCTCCATGAGGCTTTTATTAAGAGCTGGGGTGATGTTTAATGGAATAAAATTAAGCGGCGCGCCCGCCGCGCGCCTTGGGGATATTTTTTTGTTCTCCGAAATAGCCAGGAAAGGGAGGATAAAATGCCCGTTACGCCGCGCGAGGGAGCCGCGATATTAGCTCTGCATCTCAGTCCCCGCCTTGAGGGGAGTTCCCGGAGGCTCTTGGACTCTTTCGTCAAGGGCGCCACGGGGGCCGGGGCCAAGGTGGAGACGATCCACGTCGCCGATTTGAACGTTCAGGGTTGCCAGGAATGCGGGGGCTGCGAAGACGACGGGGAGTGCGTAAATGAGCTCGACGACATGAAGGTCATCTACGCGGCCTGGGAGAAGGCCACCCGGATCGTTATCGCTTCCCCGATCTTTTTCTACGACATGCCCTCCCAGGGCAAAGCGGTTTTGGACCGGAGCCAGGCCTTCTGGAACCGCCGTTACGTCCTGGGCCAGAACAAAGAGGGCAAACCCGGGGCCAAGGGTTTTCTTTTGGCCGTGGGGGCCACGAAGGGCAAAGACCTCTTTGTCCCTATTTCCCTGGCGGTCAAATACCTCTTTGACGCCATCGCTTTTCCCAAAAGCTTTCCGACGCTTTTTTTCCGCCAAATCGAGACCCCGGACAAACTGACGGAGGACCAACTCGCCCAGAGCGAGGCGGCCGGAAGAGAATTCGCCCTGTCCTAAAAGCCGCGCGTCCGGCCCGCCCGGCCCGCGAAGCGGCGCGGATCCGGGGACTCGCGCCGCTCTGAAGCCAGATCCGGTCGCGAGGGGTTTGGGGCCTTTGGGGTCCCTTCCGCCGTCCCCCAGGCGATTCCGTCGGCCCGGCCCCCAAGGGGCCGCCGGGGAAGGCCTCGCCGGAGGCGCGCCTTTAGGCTTTGGGCCGCCCTTGGCCGCCCTTGGGGGCCTCGCGGAGCGCGACGCGCGCCGTCGCGCGGCTCCCAAGCGCGAGGCGGGGCGCGGGGAACAGGCGCGCGAGCGGGCTTTTTTTCTCAAAAATTTTCCCTCCACCCATTTCCCCAAAGGCTTTTCCCTCTCTCCCAAGGCCCAGCTTGGCCCTTAGCCCTTGCCGGCGGGCGCGTCGGCGACCGCGTCGCCGGGCGCGGGCAACAGGCCGTCCGGCGCCAGATCGCGGGAAAGCGCCAGGCACTGGGAGCAGGGGTCGGGCGGGAGTTGGACAAAGGTTTGGCGGGGGGCCACGGTGGAAGCGGACTCAATGACGAGGATCCCCCGGCAATGGGGGCAGTCCCGGAGTCGCTCCAGCCTGGTTTCGCGGATATGGCTCGGCCAATTGGGCTGTTTTTGGGGATCGGCGGGGTGGGAATCGTAAAAGATCTCCCGCCTCCGGGTCCAAAACCCGTCCTTTAAGGCCATTTCAGTATATTGGGGATCCGGCGGGCCGCGGCGGGCCCGGTGGATAAAAGCGGCCGTCTCGCGGATATATTCCAGGGTCGCGGGCCGGTCCCGGGGCGCCCCGCCCGGGGGGAGCGGCTCTTGGACCTTGGCGTAGTCCAGGCCCGCCATGCTCATAATGATGGCGAGGTTGGTGTAGGGGAGGGCTCCCTGGATGGCGTAGCCGCCTTCCAGGACGGCTATGTCGGGTCGGATCAGGGCGGACATTTCCGCGTACCCGAGGGCGGAAAGGCTCATATTGGTGATGGGATCGGTAAAATGGTTGTCCTGCCCGGCGGAGTTAATCACCAGCTCGGGCTTCCATTCGTCCAAAATGGGACGGACGATCTCTTTGACGGCGAGCGAAAAGCCCTCGTCCCCAGTCCCTGGGGGCAGGGGAATATTGACGGTGGCGCCCCAGGCGCGGGGTCCCCCCAGCTCGGTCGCCGCCCCGGACCCGGGGTAGAGGGTGCGCCCGTCCTGATGGAGGCTGATAAACAGAACGTCGGGATCGTGCCAGAAAATATCCTGGCTGCCGTCCCCGTGGTGGCAGTCCGTGTCCACGATGGCGATCCGGCGGTACCCGCGCTCCCGCCGGAGCTTTTCGAGCATGATGGCTTCGTTGTTGACGTTGCAGAAACCCCGGCCCCCGTGGACCACTTTGCCGGCGTGGTGTCCCGGGGGACGGACCAGGGCGAAGGATTTGCGGGTCTTTCCCGTCGCGACCAGGAGTCCGGCGGCGATGGCGCCCCCCGCGCTGATGAGGTGGGGAAGGGACGCGACGGTCTCCAGGCCCAGGGGCAGAAAGTGGACGCGCTGGACGTCGCGGGGCTCCGCGGCCGTGGCCCGGAATTCTTGGATCTCCGCAAAATCGAAAACGCCCTCTTCCCGGAGCTGGTCGTGGGTGTAGAGGAGGCGTTCTTCCCTTTCCGGGTGTCCCCTGGAAATAGCCCAGTCATAGGCGGGAAAGAAGATCAGGCCCAAGTTGGGGATGGAGTCGGTCAAAGTGGGAGCCTTCGGGGGGAGAGCGGGAGTTCGCGAGGGGGGAGGGCGCCGGCGCGAGGCGCGGGATTGAGGCGCGGGAGCGGGTCTAAAGCCTTTTAATGTTAGGCCTCCGCCCGGGGAAAAACAAGCGGGAAGGCCCCTTAAAATAGGGGGGGATTTTTTTCGCGTCCGCCCTTAAGAGCCTCTCCCCAACGCCTCAAATTTTCGCTCGCGCCTTTCTTAGCCGTAAGCCGTTCCCCAGGCCGCGCGGCGCGCGAGAGCGCGTCGCGCGGCCTGATGGGCGCCCTGGGACCTCTCAAGCCCGCCGCGAACCGCCGCGGAACGCGAAAAGTTGACGGGCGCGGGGAAAAGAGAGTAAATATCCAATATGGTAATGCTTCATTTTGGCCCTTTCGGCTTGTCTGGGGGGGCCTTTTTTTTGTGGGCGCCGCGGTTTCCTCAAAAAAGCCGCCCCTCGTCTCCGGGAGGAGTTTTCTTTTAAGGAGCCCTCGCGCGGCGGAAGGCGCCTTTGGGGGCGAGAGGGCGGACGCGCGGGCCCCTTTGGCGCGAGGGGGAGGCCAAGGCGGGAAAGGCGGGGGGGCGGCTCTCGCCTTTGGGGGCGGGCCAAGGGCGGTCTTGGGCCCTTGGAGGGCCCTTGGGTCGCCCTTGCAAAGGGATGGCCTTTTTGTTATCTTGCCAAGGTCAGAATTAACCTTAACCCTTTCAATATTTACGCGCGGCCCCCCTCGCCATTTATGGGGGGTTGGCCTTCGGAGGCGCTTTTATGGAACATCCAGTAATGCTCCTGACCTGGATTCTGGAAAAGATAAACTCCCATACCCTGGGTCATTTCGCGCACGCGTATCCCCATCTGGTCTATACCTGGTTTTTCGCCATTATCGTCGTCATTCTGGCGGTCAAGGCCGGCCAAAAGCCCACCTTGGTCCCCGGGACCCTCCAGGTTCTTTTCGAGACCGTCGTGGAGGCCCTCTGGAAATTCCAGGAAGGCATCATGGGCAAAAGGGGCATGGTCTTCTTTCCCATGACCGCCACGCTCATGATTTTCGTCTTTTTCTGCAATTTTAACGGCCTCATTCCCGGAAGTTTCGCCCCCACCTCCAACCTCAACACCACCTTGGCCTACGCCCTGATGATCGTCTTCCTGACCCACTTTATGGGCTTCAAGGTCCACGGAATCAAATACGTCAAACACTTCCTCGGGCCATCGCCCTTTCTGGCGCCCCTGATGCTCCCCGTGGAACTGGTGAGCCACGCGGCCCGCGTCGTCTCCCTGTCCTTCCGTCTCTTCGGCAACATCTTGGGCGAGGATTTGGTTATCGGCGTGCTCTTCATGCTGGCCGGCCAATATTTCCTCCCCCTGCCCATGATGTTCCTGGGGCTTTTCACGGGCTTTCTGCAGGCCTATATCATTTCCCTGCTCGCCATGGTCTATATCGGCGAGGCCATGGAGGAAGAGGCGGAGAGTTAAGGCGCGCGAGACGCGCCCCCTCGCCCCGGCCCTTCGCCCCCGGGTTTTAAGGGGTATTGACCGCGCCCTTTCGCGGCGCTAGGCCCCAAACTTTGATCGCTTACCGTTAAAGAGTCCCTCTTTAACCTATGATAACTCGCCGCTTCCGCCAACCCTTCGGACGCGGCGCGGCGCCACTCGTTAGCTCGCTATAAGGGAATTTATTTGGGAGGAGTCTTTCCCATGAAAAAATTCACTCTTTTTACGCTCACCCTTTTGGGCGTGTTGGGCCTTTCCGGCCTGGCCTTCGCCGCGGCGGACGCCGCCACTACCAAGTCCGCCTTAAACGTGATCGGCAACGTGGCCTTGGCCGCTGGCCTCGGGATTGGCCTGGGGGTCGTGGGCCCCGGCATCGGCCAGGGGCTTACCATGCTGGGCGCTTTGACGGGCATGGCCCGCAATCCCGAGATGGTCGGCACGCTGCGCGTCTACATGCTTATCGGCCTGGCCCTCATTGAGTCTCTCGCCATCTACGCCCTGGTCGTGGCCTTAATTCTCCTTTACGCGTTCCCCTACAACGATCAGGTCATGCCCTTTTTGACGAGCGTCGGGGGCTGAACGCCTCTTTTTGAGCTTTAATTTTCGCGTGGATAATTGGGCGGCTTTTCGGCGTTCGCGCCGGGGAGCCGCCTCTCTTTTGGCCCCTAGGGCTTTTTGGCCCAAGGGCGGGACGCGCGCGAGGGCGCTTTTATGAAAATTCCCGATTTTCCCCAGGATATCCAAGACTATTTGCTCCCGACCCCCGGGGGGGATCTGGGTTACGAGTGCCTGCGCTGCGGCGAGCGCTTTTCCCCCGACCGTTTGCTTTACGTCTGCCCCTCCTGCGGGGGTCTCCTGCTTTTGGAGGACCGCGCGGCGGGGCGACTGTCGGAGAAGCCCGGCTCTTTCTGGCGGAAGCTTTTTGACTACCGCCTTCTTTTGAACGACCAGGCCTTAAAGGGCGTTTTCGCCTTCCACGAGTTTTTGGCGCCCCTCATTCCCCTCGAGGACATCGTTTACCTGGGGGAGGGCCATACCCCCGCGGTGGCGGCGCCCCCGGCCCTGGAAGCGGAGGTGGGCGCCCCTTTTTACGTCAAGCTCGACGGGCTCAATCCCAGCGCCTCTTTTAAGGACCGGGGCATGGCCGCGGCCCTTTCGCACCTCAAATATCTCCTGCGGACTCAAAATCTGGAAAGCATGATGGCCGTCTGCGCCTCCACGGGGGACACCTCGGCGGCGGCGGCCCTCTACGGGGCGAGTTTGGGGGGCAAGATCAAGTCCGCCGTCCTCTTGCCCAAGGGCCTCGTGACCCCCCAACAGCTCTCCCAGCCTTTGGGGGCGGGCGCCCGGGTCTTTGAGTTGCCGGGGGTCTTTGACGACGCCATGAAGGTCGTGGAGCGCCTTTCCGAGGATTACCAAGTGGCCCTTTTGAACAGCAAAAACCCCTGGCGGATTTTGGGCCAGGAATCCTACGCCTTTGAGGTGGCGCGGCAGTTCGATTACGAAACGGACAATTTGGTCCTTTTCGCGCCCGTGGGGAACGCCGGCAATATCACGGCGATTTTGGGGGGACTTTTAAAATTTTACGCGCGGAAGCTAATCGCGAAGCTTCCCAAGGTGGTGGCCGTCCAGTCGGAAAGGGCCAATCCGGTCTTTCTGTACTACAACGAACCGCCCCAGTCCCGCGTCTATCGGCCCGTCACGGTGGGCCTTTCGGTGGCCCAGGCGGCCATGATAGGGGATCCGGTCTCTTTTCCGCGCCTCCAAAAACTCGCGGAGATCTATCTCCGCGAGGGGGGCGGGGACGCTTTCGCGGCGATCCAGGTCACCGAAGAGGAGATTATGGAAGCCACGCTCCAGGCCAACCGCCGGGGCCTGACCGTTTGCACTCAGGGAGGCGAGTCCCTGGCCGGGTTCAAGGCCTATACGCGGGAGGGCAAACTCGCGCCCGGGGAAGTGGGGGTATTGGATTCCACGGCTCACGCCCTCAAGTTCATGGAATTCCAAAACGCCTACTTCGCCTCCAAATTAAAGGAGGACTACGGCGTGACCTCCAAAGAGGAATATATCAACGCTCCGCGGTCCCTGGAGTCGCTGGGAACGAAGATTCCCTCGGCCCAAAGCCCCTTAAATCCCGAGGAGCGGGCGCGATACGCGAAAGCCGCCGCCCGGCGAATCGCCGCGACTTTAGGCCTCGCGCCCGCGGGTAAAGCGGGGACCTAGGCGCGCGCGTGGCGCGCGCGCGTCCGGGGGAACGCCCTTCATGGCCGGAGCGCCGCGCGCGCGTCCATGGGACTGGCGCGGCGCGGGAACTCGCCGGGGTTGGCTCGGGGGGACTCGCTTGGGGCCTTAAGCCTTCCCGCGTCTCTCTGGCCCGCCCCGTTTGGCCGCGGCGGGGGCGAGTGGCGGCCCCGCGCTCGCTTTTCCCTTCCCCGCCCCCTGGGGGGGATCCAGGATGCCCCCCTCGCTCTTTCGCGCGCGAGCCTCGCGGCGCGCGGGGCTCGCGAAAGCTCGCCGGGACCCCCGCTCGCCGCGAGGACGCGCTTGTCTTTGACTTACGAGCGGCCAGGGGCGCGCGAGGGGCCTGGAGGGCGCCCGTCAAGACGCGGCGGGAGAAATATTATTTAAAAAAATGGGGGGTCTTGTCCGTCACGGCGCGGCGCGGAATAGTATTAGTT
>JAISCZ010000006.1 GCA_031265205.1 Deltaproteobacteria bacterium | reverse complement strand
TTATTTGATCCAATCGCGAAAAGTCTTTCCAAAGAGACAGTTTTTGAGGTGAATTCTGACGATCGCTCCCGTTGACGGTCTTTTCGCGAGACTTTGAGTAGCTTTTTGAACAAATCGCTATATATAGACGAAGCCGCCCTGATGGCTTCCTTGTGAGAGAAGCGACCTGTCCGCGCGTTTTAAGCTTGAAAGAGCGCGCGCGGCGCCCGACCGGGGCGCGCGGCGCCTGGGGAGATACGCCAGTCGCGGCGCGCGAAAAAACGGGGGAAAGCGTCGAGGTTGGAGGGGATGGTTTGGCGTCGGAGAAAGCCAACCGCGCCGTCAGCGCGGCCAAGAGGCCGCGGGCGCCGCGCCCGGACGCGCGCGAAGGGCCCTCGAAAGGTAAGGCCCAACCGCGTTAGGCGCGCGCGCCCCGCGTTGGTTAGGCGGCGCCTCGCCAGCGCGGGGAGGAGGCCGCGAAAGTTGTTCCCTGGGCTCTTTTGGTCGACGCTATTCTCGCGCGACGGTTGGGGATAATTTTAAAAGGAGCGTTCATGAAGGTTGGCGTGGCTCTTTTCCGGGCGATCGAGCCCTGAGGGCTGAGGCGCCCCTTTCCGCGAGTTCACCGGGTGTCGCGCGCTTCCACTGGAAAAACCGTAGACGCGAGGCTAATCACGCTGTAATATTGGCGTATAATCTTTCCGCCAATCACCCAGAAGGGATTGTTTTAATGACCGGAACAATGAATAATTTGGTAGCGGATTACCCTAACTGGCTAAAAGACAATATGGCTATACAGAAGCTAGACGCGATGTGGTGGGAAATTACCACTCCATGTCTTGATCGGCGTAATGATTTTTTACAAATTTATGTCCGCAAAGACCCTAATGGTTTTTTTATAACGGATGATGGCTATATTATTGACGATCTCGCCTGTTCCGGTTATGAGTTCGATACAATTAAAAGGAAATTTTGTTGAAAACGACTCTCGCCGGTTTGGGCGTCATTCAAATGGGGAAAGAATTGACAGTCTCCGCCACGGCGCGAAATTTTCCGTTTAAAGCGCGTAGCTTGATTCAGGCTATGTTAGCGGTAAATAATTTGCGCTATTCCGCTTCGCGCCATATGACGGAGCGCTTTGTGGTGGATGTCGCGAGTTGGCTTAACAACGAGAAAATTACAAATATCCCAAACAAAAAATACAAAGGAAAAAGCGGTTATGTTTATAAATTTGATTTTGTCATTCCAAAATCTAACCTGAAAGCGGAACGATTATTGGACGCTATTTTTAGTCCTAAAAAGAGTATTGTAGAATCGATTATTTTTAAATGGACCGACGCCATAAAAGCCAGACCGCGCGACTCAAAGTATTTTATTTTTATAAATGACGCTAGCCGCCAAGACTCTAAGCAAATCATCAAGGCTTTCCAGAGTTACGGTATAGCCGCTTTTTTATGGAGCCAACGGATGAAAGCGAGAGATGAGCTGGCGGCTTAACGCGATGATTTTATTGGCGTGAGCGTTTAACGCTATCGCGCTCGCGGAGCGCGGGTCAGTGGAAGCTAACTTGGAGCCATTGGATTTTAGCGGTATCGTGTAATCAAAATGGTCCCATATATTTCACGCGATAGGGCGCCGATTTATAATTTTTTAAATTCTCAGGAATCGCGCGCTTTATTTTTGGCGCCCAGATAGACGCGCCTGTCGTCGCGCCGCGTTGGCCGACGCGATTCGCCTGGCCGTCCGTCGGCGCGGAGGCTCGCGCGGCGGAATTCGCCTCGCGCCTGACGCGCGAGGCGAGCGAGGCTCGCGAGGAGAGCCAGAAATGTTATAAATTTCCTCCATCGCTTCTTCTCCTTAGGCTTTGTTTTTCCCCGACTCAAGTCGCCAAGCCGCCATCGGACGCGCGGAATGGCGGGCCACCGGACGCGGCGAGCGGCCCGGTGGGCCGCGGCTACCAGCTATGGCTCAGAAAAATTTCGTCCATGGCCGCCAGAAACGCCAGGGACGGGTTCCATCCGATAAGCGTCGCCGTCCGCAGGTTCAAGACCAAACTTAAGGGTTCTTCATAGCTCTGTTTCTGGGCGGACGGGGATTGTCCGCTGATGATGTTGGCCACGGCGCCAGCCGCGAACGTCCCTTGTCCTTCGAAATTCGCCTGTGAAATGCCCATCAGCGCCCCCAGTCTCACCTCGTCCACGCCGTTTTGCGAAAAGGTGGGCAAACGCGCCTCCAGAAGCGGACGGAGAATATCGCCCATTATTTCCGCCCGCGTCCCGTGATTGAAGGTCATGTATACCGCCTCCACTCCCTCTTCGACCAGCCGTTCATGGCAGGTTATCAAGTCCATCGCGGCGAGATCAGGATCGCCGGAGAAAACCGCCCCAACGCAGGGCGCCAGTTCAAAACCCGCGTCTTGGGCGGCTTTACGGATTTGCGACAAGGCGATGCTGGGATGTTCCGGCTCCGCGTCATCGTAAACGAATCCCAGTTTGGAGAATTGAAAAATATCGTGAAAAAGCACAAGTTCCCGATAATAGCGGTTGGAATCCACCACCGCGAAAACATGCTCCCGGCCTGAATTTTCGGGAGACGCGATGATTCCGGCCGTAACCGCGTCGGTCACCGACAGCGCCACGACCGGCGTGTGGTGTTCATCCGTGGCCATGGCCTGCCCGGCCTTGGTTCCAAAGGCCAGCACCAAGTCGATATCTTGGGCGTCGTTCAAGCGCGCGACAAGCGCGGAACGCTTACGCTCAAAAACGGCGTCATCCCAGCCCGCTGAATAGTAGCCGTCGGAAACGAATTCCACGGCGGTTCCGCCGGCGTTGGCGCTCAGCCATCGCCATATTTCCTCAGTGCTCCCCGGGTTTTCTCCGACAGGCGCGTTTCCGTTGTCCAGAAGGCCGAGTTCCGCCAGCCCCCGCGCCAGGGCCACGAGGATTAAGGCGTAGTTGGCGTAAAAACCGCCTTCGATGTAAGCGATCCGCGCGGGCCGCCCGGAATTAGGCGCGGCCAGCGGCGTTTCCGGGCGAGCCAGGACCGCCGTCGCGAAAACGATGAGAAAAATCGCCGTATTCAGGGCTGTTTTTTGACGCTCGCGCCACATATTCTTTTCTCCGTTTTATCTGAAAGGAAGCTATAAGGATACGCTATTTCCCGGGCGCCGCGCGCCCGGCGTGGAAAGGCGCGCGCGCCGCGCTCGCGCCGCTAGGGTTAGCTCCGGCCGGGCGGGCGCTCGTCGGATGGAACGGCGAGTTCGCGAGGGGGTTGGGGAAAGGGCGGGCTTGGGGCGGGGAGAGCGTCACGTCCCATAAAGGCTCCGCCAGAGCGCCTTCAAGCGCCCGCGCTTCCCCGGCGCTAAGCGAGAAGTCGCTTTTGGCCGTCAGCTCAAGCGGAGGGTCCCGCTTCTGGATGGTCGGCGGGGGAGCGTGGCCGGCCAGATTCTCGCTCGCCGAGCCTAAAGCGCGGCGGCGGGCCTCGGGGCGCCGGCCGATAAGATCCTCCGGCGCGAAATTTTTCAGCCGCCGCGGAAAAGGAAAAGCGCGGCTTACGCCACTCGGGCTCATTCTCGCGCTCCGCTCGCGTAAAAAGCCAGGGTCAGGCACAGGAGAAATAGGCCTCCTCCCAGCGCGACGTCCCGCGTCGGAAAGACGCTGATAAGCAAGCCAATAGCCAGGGGCGCCGCGGCCTGTCCCACGCGCTCAACCGCGTTAAGTAAGCCAAGCGCCTGGTTGCGGCCCAGTCGTTTCGTAATATCCAGGCGCAGCAGGTATTCGGCGCTGGACGGAATATAGAGCGAGTCCGCCAGTCCCAGGAGCAAGGCGCAAAGCGCGGCGGCCCAGAGGCCGCCGAAGGCGGCCAGGGGCAGGACGCTAAACGAGCACAGCGCGCAGGCGGCCGCCACCCCCAGGGCTTCGCGCCGGGCCTTGAGGATCGCCTTGCCCAGCGAGGGCCCGAGATAAATCAGGATCAGGCAGTACAGCATGTAGACGCGTCCTATATCGGCCTGCGCGACCTCGGCCCGGTTGAGGTACACCGGCATGAAGTATTTGGTGATCCCCACCACGAGAAAAGCGATCGGCAGGAGAGCGCACAGGGCCAGGGCCAGGAACCGTCTGTCGCCTAAGGCTTCGAGCGCGCCCGCGCGCCCGTTTTCTCCAGACGGCGGGGCCCGCTCCAGGGTGGAGTCGCCCTGGCGCAGAAGGACACGCGGCAAGGCCGCGGCGAGGAACATAATCGCGCTGGAGACATAGAACGCGGCGCCGAAGCCTAACTGTTCCGCCAGCATGCTTCCGGCGGCGCCGCCGCACAGGGAACCCGCGAATACCCCGGCGAAAAGCCCGGCCAAGCCTCCGCTTCTGTACGCGTAAGCTTGCGCGGCCATGATGGTGACGCCGTAGCCGGCCCCGGCCATGGCCCGGGCCAGCAGAAAACCCGCCGCCCCGGAAGCCAGGGCCGAGGCCAGATAGCCGAGGCCAGCCAACGCGAACCCGAAAGTCATGGGCAAGGTCGCCCCACAGCGCGAAATCCAGCGCCCGGCGAGTAAAACGCACAGACCGCTCATGACGATTTCCACTGACACGGGCAAGCCCAGAACCACGTCGCGGGGCAGGCCTAAAAATTCGGGAGGCAGCTCGGCCATGCGCAGCGGGATAAAGGTGACGGACATGTCCATGGCCAGGACGAACAGAAAAATAACGGCCCGGAGCAGGGTGGCGGAACGGTCGGAGTCCCCGGTCCCCAGGGTCTCCGTCGCCTCTCCGGCCAGGTCCCTTTCCGACCGGCCCCGGCGTTCCAGAAAGAGGCAGTAGAGACGCAGGAGCTCAAACAATAGCGTCAGGGCGATAACGCTGAGGCTGACGGAGTTTAAAATATCCTCCCGCGAGGCCTGGTCGAAGAGCTTTCCGGAGAGGCTGGTTCTGAGGATCCAGGGGGCGGCCTCTTCCTGGCCGGGCGCGTCGACGATCTTAAGGTCGATGGACGATCCGGGAACTGTCTCCTCTCCGGCGAAGGTCTCGCGGCTGCTGAAGGCCAAAGCGCCGTCCGGCCTCAGAAGCTCAATCAGCGCCGAGCCGGACGTTTTGGCGGCGGCGCTCGCGAAATATTCTTCCACCGCCATGAGAAGGGAAATGGGCACTCCCTTGTCGATAGTACGGCGCAGGGTCTCGCGCATGGTCTGTCCCAGGACCAGGGAGTTGTCCATGGCGATGGAGAAGTACTCCTGGCGGAAGCGCGCGTGATTGCTAGCCGAGCTGGCCAGAAGCACCAGCGCGAATAAAAGGCCGAAGGCCAGATAGACCCGCCGCCGGAGCGGCGCCCCCCGAGCGCTAAAAAAAGGGACCAGGCGGACGATCGACAGGGCGGCGACCGCCATGAAGGCCATGGACAGGAAAATATCGCGGACAATCCCCTTAACGGCGGGCGTGACGCGCTCTTCCAGCCTGGAGGCCTGGAGCCGGATCAGAACGTGGCCCTCGAGGGCGCCGCCCCGGCCCAGCAAGGGCTTGACGGCGTAGTACAGGTTCCGCTCGCCAAGGCGGGGCCCCTGGCCCGGCGCCTGGTCCAGAAAGCCCTTGTCGATGGGAATGAAGGGCGGAACGACGCCTCCCCCCGCCCCGTCGCCCGCCGTCGCCTCCACGAGATTTCCGTCCCGGTCAGTGACACAGATGTCCAGCGCCATCGGGAAATCCCGGAGCGCGTCCTGAAGCAAACTCGAAAGATTATAGAAATTCCGCGGCCTTTTGCCCAGGCGTAGGCCCATGGACAAATCCTCCGCCAGCGTTCCGGCGGCGGTGTCCGCGACGGCGAACAGGCCGGCGCGAAGCTTGGTTTCCAGCGAAGACAGTTGCAGCAGGCCGAAAAATACCTGGCACAGCAACATCAGTCCCGCCGCGCCGAGGAAAAACCAGAGGGACAGCCGCCCTGGCTTTGGGCCGGAAGAGGCGGGGTTTTCTCTAATCTCCACCAGGCCCCCTCATCGCGCCCCGGAAAGAGCTTTTTGGGAAAAAGGCCACGCGCTCGCCTCCCCCTCGGGAAGACTGTCCGTCCGCCGCGATTCTCCGGCGCCGCGCGCGGCAAAGCGGGAAGGCGCGCTTCAGTCTTCGCTAATCATAAAAAGCGCCCGGGGTCCGCCAGCCGCTCAAAGCGGGCCGTCCCCGGAGTGGATATTTGGCCTATGGGCGGACGCGTGGAAGGCTAGCGGGGGCGAATTTCGGGGCGGAAAGTAGCGTCGGCGGTCACGCGCCGGACGCGCGCGGTAACGATAAAGCGTCGCCCCGCGGTCGCGGGTTGTGGCCAGATATAAGGATAGAATCTTGAAGAACGCGGACAGAGTCGCCCAGCGTCAGGTCAATCCTCAGCCGGGCTTTATTTTCTGGCTTCGTCGCCTAACTCGCCACGCCCACATAGCGTGAATTATAGGAAGTTACGTCTCAAAAAGCGATCTGAGTTTTCCGACCGCTACCTTGTTAAAAATGAAAATGTTATTAAATATACTACTTTTCGCTTACTCCGGCTTCCGACCGGATTCCAAATGGCGCAGCGTTTCTTTTTGGGTTTCCAACTCGCGGAGACAGATGAACTTGATGAACGGCTGTTCATTTTTTTGTGTCTGGGCGATTCGCAGAGCCTGGTAATACTCGCGCCGCGAAACCGGCGGAATGATGGTCGGCAAAAAACCATCCTGGATTAAAAGGGCGTTCATGGCCAGGCGGGCCACCCGGCCGTTGCCGTCGGCGAAGGGGTGGATGGTGACTAACTCCTTATGAATATGGGCGGCGAAGGCCACCGGGTGATGGCGGTGGCGGTCGGCGGCGATTTCTTGAAAAAATTTTTCCATCAGCCCCGGGATTTTATCCGGATCGGGAAATTTATACTCGGAGCCGGTGACGAAGACAGGGGTTTGTCGATAAACGCCCGGATGGGACTCGTTATCCAAACTGCCGTTCAAAAGGGCATGGAATATGAGCGCGTCCGCCTCCGTGAGGTCGCGCCGCCGGAGTAAGGCGAACATATGGTCGTAGGCCTTCGCGTGGCCGATGACGGCCAGAGCGTCCCGCAGGGGTTTACCGCCGGCGGTCAGGCCGTCCTCCAACAGGATTTTGGTTTCCATTTCGGTATAGGCGAAGCCCTCGATGGCGTTGGAGCTCCAGACCACTGCCACGCGAAAAAAAGCCTGAATCAGGTTCAGCATCGGCGCTTTAAAAGGCCGGAGCGCCTGGATCCGCTTTTGGTATTCATCTATTGTGGTTAGAATGGTTTTCAAATTTCCCTCAGCGTGGGAGCGGAGTTCTGGCGATTATTTATGGACTGGAGCGGATAGTGGCGGAAAAAACGGCGGGCGACTGGTGGAAAAAACGCGAACCCGGGCTGGACGAAGTAGGCTTTAACCTGAAATAAAGATAAAAATCGGCTCAAGCTCCCGGCTGTCGCCGCGGGAAGTCGCGGCGCGTCCGGGACGTTATAAAGCGGAAGCCCGCGCGATAGGAGGAATTTTGGTGGAAAAAACGATCAAGGGCTTACGGCGGAATGGCCGTAAGCCCTTGATTTAATTGGTAGCGGGGTCAGGATTTGAACCTGAGACCTTCGGGTTATGAGCCCGACGAGCTACCAGACTGCTCCACCCCGCGACAAACGTTATTCTTTTTCGGAATTCTTTCGCGTGAAAGGCTCCGTCAGAAGATAAGCGCATTATAGGCCTTTTTCGGCTTTTGTCAACTTTTTCCATGAAATTTTCTCAAATAGAGGCCTGGGGCGGGTTTGGGCCTGGCTTGGGATTTTGGGAGCCGCTTTTTAAAGCGCCTCGCCCGGGAAAGCCAGGGAAAGGAGGGTTCGGAGGCGGTGGCTGTAGAGATGCTCGCCTAAGACCCTTTGGCGGGCGGAGAGGGCTTTGGCGCGCCGCTCGTCGGGCCGTCGGAGGTAGTATTCAATAAGATCCGGGAGTTCTTCCGGGTTTTCCGCCCGCGCCAGTTCGTCCTGGGTAAAGAGCCCCGGGAGCAGAAAACGGGCGTCGCTGATCTGAAAGGCGCCGGTTAAGGCTATCTCAAAGGTCCGGGGGTTCACGAAGGCCGACTTCCGGTCAAAGCCCTGGCCCATCCCGGAGTGGATATTAAGGTTGATTTGTCCTCCGGCGAAGATTTGGAGGGTCTCCTCGAGAGTCACCCGGCGGCCGCTCTCAAAAAGGAGGCTCCGCGCGACTGGGGGGCAGCCGTCCCAGCCCGAGCCGAAGATCTTAAAATCCCGGCTGGCCTTGCCGGAAGGGAGCCAGTAATTTTGCGCGAGGGCGCTTAAAAGGGCGCGGCGGTTGGGGTAGCCCGCCCCCATGAAAGAAAGGACGCTTCGGTATTTTTCCTCCGGGTTAGGGAGGGGGTAAAAACTTTGGGGACAGGCCGCCAGGGGGAGATAGTAGGCCTGGTTCAGGCCCAGTTCCCGGGCGAAGGGGGTCATGAAGGGCCCTTGGATGTGAAAGAAGAGATCGTAGGCGGGGGCGACGTCCCGGGCGTAGGGGAAACGCTCGTAGTCCTCCACGAACCAAAAGGCCAAAGGGCAGGGGAGCCGCTCTTTGAGGGTCTTCAGGCCCGGCAGATCGAGGGGCGCCTGGGAGAGCGCCAAGAGAAGGTGGGGATTGAACTTGACGGCGGCGAGCTCGATCTCCTTTAAAGCGGCCGCGAAGAGGGCCTTCAGGGCGGCGGCGTCGGGGGGACCCGGGCGGGCGAGCCTTGCGGCCTCGCGGATTAAGTCCTGGCCGTAGGCCACGCTGACGGCCTTGAACCCAAGCTCGCGCGCGGCCTCGCGCAGAAAAAGCTCCAGGGAAAGGGAGCCCCCGGAAAAGGGGGGCGCCAGAAGTATTTTGAGCCTCTCGCCCGGGAGGGGGCCGGGGAGCGCGCGTCCCAAAACCGTCGCCTTGAAGCGCTCATAGATAGCCGGGGCGCGCCGCGCGGAGGGCGGGTGCGCCAAAAGGAAGGGAGAGGGGGGAAGAGTGAGGCCCTCAAAGAGGTTATAGGGGGAAAGAAAGACCAGTCGCCCCTGTAGAAGGAGGGCGGAGCGGTCCTCCCGGCCGAAAAAAGCCTTCGCGACCGTTTTTTGGGGCTCAAAGGCGTAAACCACCCGGGCCTTTTCGAGGAGTAGCTTAAGGAGGGTCTCGCTCCCCAGCCCGAAGAGAAAGACCGCCGCGAGGGGCCCCGGGGGGAGGTTTTGCCCGATTAAGGCGACGTTGAGGGCCAAGGGCTCCCGGCGGGAGTCCTGGGATTGCCCGCCGACGGAAAGGACAATTTCCCCGTCGGCGGCGCGCTCGAAGGCGACCTCGGGGCCGCCCTGGCCCTCGCTTTCCAGAAATTCGCGGGCCAAAAGCCCTCGGGTCTCCCGCAGCGCCAAGAGGGCCAGGCTTAAATTGCTCGGTAAATTTTCGCTCATGGCGTTCCGCGCGGCCCCCCGTCCCCTCGCGGGCTCTGGCGTGGCCAGAGCCCGCGAGGGGGGCGCCGCTTGGCCTTAAACGCGCTTAAAGGGCCGCCTAAGGGGCGCTTAAGGCGCGTCAAAGCCCGCGAGCGGCGCGCTCGGGGCGTCGTCGCGGGTATTGCCTTTTTGGATGATGGAGAGAAGGAGTTCGGGGTTAAGGCGGTCTTCCACCAGATCGGCGAGGTTATCAATGTCCTCTTCCCGCGTTTTCCAGTAGTCGAGGGGATTGACTTCCGGAAGGCCCGCCCATTTGAGGATGGCGGAAAGGCCCTCGGAACTCTCGAAGACGCCGTGGAGATAGCCGCCGGCCACCTGGTTGTCCGCCGAGAAGGCCCCGTCAGGGTCCCCATTGGGTTTAAAAAGGAAGGGCCGCGCCCGGTCCGGGCCTTCCGTCACCCCGGCGTGGATTTCGTAGCCCTTGACCGGGGCGTCCTCCAGGGCGAGGCGCGCCTCGACGTTTAAGAGCAGCTTTTCCGGCATGAGGGTGGTCTCCAGATCCAAGAGCCCGAGGCCCAAACTATCGCCGGGGACGCTTTCGATCCCCTGGGGGTCGCGCACCTTATGGCCTAGCATCTGATAGCCGCCGCAGATCCCCAAAACCTTGCCGCCGTAGCGCAGGTGCCGGTAAAGGCGCTCCTTCCAGCCCTGCTTAACGAGAAAGGCCAGATCGTCGCGGACGCTCTTGGAGCCGGCGAGGATAATGAGGTCGGCCGGGGGGACGGGCTCCCCCGGCCGCGCGAAGAAGACCTCGGCCTGGGGGTGGAGCCTTAAGGGGTCAAAATCCGTGTGGTTGCTGATGCGGGGAGTCACGGGAATGACGATCTTGAGGGTTTGGCCGCTTTTTTCGCCCTGGCGGCGGTCAATGGCGTCCTCGGCCTCCAAATGGAAGCCCACGATGTACGGGAGAACCCCTAAGACGGGTTTGCCGGAGTAGCGTTCCAGCCAGTCGAGTCCCGGGGCCAGGATGTTCGGGTCGCCCCGGAAGCGGTTGACGATAAAACCCTTGATGCGGTTCCGCTCCGAGGGGCTGAGGACCGCGCAGGTCCCCGCCAGGTGGGCGAAGACCCCGCCCCTTTCGATATCGGCCACGATAATGACGGGGGCGTCGATGGCCTCCGCGAAACCCATGTTGGCGATGTCGCCCTCGCGGAGGTTAATTTCCGCGGGGGAGCCCGCGCCCTCGATGATGACGTATTCGTATTGGGCGCTGAGGCGCCTATAGGATTCCAGGACGGCGTTGAGGACCTTGGGCTTGAAGGCGTGGTAGGCCATGGCCTTCATGTCGTCGGTCATGGCCTTCCCTTGGATAATCACCTGGGAGCCCGTGTCGGAGTTGGGTTTGAGGAGCACGGGGTTCATGTCGGAGATGGGCATGAGCCCGCAGGCTTGGGCCTGCACCGCCTGGGCCCGGCCTATTTCCCCGCGGTCTACGGTGACGGCGCTGTTGAGGGCCATGTTCTGTGGCTTGAAGGGGGCCACGCTCGCGCCCTGGCGTTTGAGCCAGCGGCAGATTCCCGTGACAATGGTGCTTTTCCCGGCGTCGGAAGTGCACCCTTGGACCATTAGAGAGGGCATGCGCTTTAACTCGCGAATTCTAAGCCTTAAAGGCGAAAATGCCCGCGCTTTCTTCCCTCCTTGAAGGGCGGGGGCGAAATGGAAAGGGTCAGGGCCCGCGAAAGGCCTCAAAATTTTTATTAGAAGCGCGCGCGCGCTTCGCGCCTCGGAGGAAAGCGCCCTGACCCGCGAAAAGCCCCTTTAAAGGGGCTTTAGCCGCGCTTGGGCGGCCCCTCGGGGGCTTCGGGGGGCGGAGATTGGCCGTCCCCCGAAGCGTCGGTGGGGGGAACGGGGGGCTCCGCGCCCTCCCCTTTGACGGATTCCCGGAAATTTTTCAGCCCCTTGCCGAGGGAGCGCCCCAGCTCCGGCAATTTCCGGCCTCCGAAGATAATAACCACCAAGATGACGATAATGACAATTTCCCAGCCGCTGAGCCGTCCGAACATAAGAAAATCCCATTTTCCGCGGGGTTTTTAAGAAGTTTCGCCAAAAGAGGCCCCGCGCGGCCGCGGGAGCGCGCGTAGGCGGCGAGCCCCGAGGTCGCGGAGCCGTCCGATGGAGATCGTGAGAAACTATGTAAGTTTAGCACTTTTCGGGGGAATTTTGGATAAAGGGCCTCAAGATCCCCCTCAAGGCTTCCCTCAAGGTCCCCTTCAAGGCTCCCCTCAAGGCTCCCCCAAGGCTCTCCTCTTTAAGGCGCGAAGGGCGCAAAAAAGCCCCCGGGATCGCTCCCGGGGGCCGCGCGCGCGATTAAAGCCTCGGCGCTTCTTATTCGTCCGCGACCTCGATCCGCAAGGGGGCGCCGTAGCGGAGTTCAGCTTCCTCGGGGAGACCGTCCTGCTCGAAGGTTTTGAGGTTGTCGTAGGTGACGAGCCCCGCCGCGATTTCCCGCAGGGCGATCACGATGAACTTGTTTTTATTGGGCACCAGGGCCCGGGAGCCTCTTTTGAGCTGTCTCGCCCTGGCGGCGGCCAAGTGGATGAGGGAGAAGCGGTTGTCCACTTTTTTGAGGCAGTCGTCGATGGTTACTCTGGCCATGAATTAATCCTCGCGAGGGTTGAGGCGCGGGCGCTGGCCGCGGGCTCGGCGCCCCCAAGCGCTTCGGGATAAAGTCCCCCCACGGGCCCTTGACGGCGCGCGCGGACGCGGGCTTTGGGGGAAGGGGGAAAACCTTTGAAGTCCCCGGAGCTCGCGTCCCCGGGGAAGAAAGGGAGGCTATTAGAAGAGTGGCGCGCCGGAGAGCTTTCTTGGGGAAGGCCTGGGAGAGCGCCACGGCGGGCCCTCGTCCCCCCAAGGGTCCCATGGGGGGCCCGGAGAGGGAAAGGCGGCGGGTCGGGGCCCTCAAGGCGGCGATATCCGCCCTGGCCCCATTATAGCGCGGAAAGAGCGTCGCGGCGCGCTTTCATAAAGAAAGCCCGGGGCGGAAAGCCCCGCGGCGGCGCCTAACCGTTAACCACGTCTTTTAAGGCCTTGGAGCATTTGAATTTGACGCTGTTGGAAGCGGGGATGCTGATGGCTTCCCGGGTGCGGGGGTTGATACCGCTTCTGGCGGCCCTTCTGGAGACGGAGAACGTGCCCAGGCCGGCGATGTTGAGGGAGCGGTCATTCTTCACTTCGTCGGACACGGCGGTAATAATGGTCTGCAGCGCCTTGTTGGCCTGAGTTTGGGTGATATTGGCCACCTCGGCGATTTTGGCCACCAGTTCGGCTTTGGTCATAGAAAAAAATCCTTCCTTGAAGTTAATTCGCGTAAGATCCAAGAGCAAAAAAAAGTTAAGGCGCCCCAAGGGTCGCCCGGAGAGTCCCGCGTCCCCGTGGGGTCGCGGCAAAGGAGCGCCGCGGCCAGAAAAAGCCGCGCGGCGCCGCGGGGATTCGCGGAAAGGCGCGCGGGAGGGCGGGTTGGCCGCGTGAGGGAAAAAATAGGCCGAGGGGGGAGGGCGGAGCGCCGAGGAAAAGAACCCTCCGAGACTCGGAGCAAAGATCGGTTTTATAGCACGGACCGGATGGCAAACGCAAGGGATTTTGAGCGATCCAAAGAGCGTTAGGGGGGCGGGGGAATAGACCCTCGCTGGGGAGGTCGGGGCTCGCGAAGGGAGCTTTGGACGGCGAAAGCTATCCCATATTGCCGCTTTTTGGCCCTCCGGTCAAGAGGAAAGGGGGCTCGCGCGGCGCCGCGAGGGATTCTTCGCTCCCGCGCCGCCGTCGGGGCCCCCGGCCCGAGGGGCCTCCCGCCCGCGCCGCGCGTCGGGGAGCGCTTGGGGGGGCGAGCCGGAGCGGATTGGCTATTCTAACAAAACGCGGCGCGCCCGTCATTCCTTCGCGCCCGTCATTATAATCGCGGTCGCCATTTACGCGCGACCGTCGGAGCGGGGCGACGGAGGCGCGCGGGTGGCCGCCCCCGCGCCTTGGCTTTCAGGGGCGCGCCCTCTTTTCGCTATCGGAGTCCTCTTTCCGCTATAATTGGGAAGGGTCTAAGATTTCGCTTAAGATCCTTTCTCTTCCCCAACCGGAAAGCTTGGGGCGCTCGGGGCCTCTTATGGTTACCATTACTCATGGCTGCCTCTTTTGCGGCCACCGCTGCCGCGCGGACCGCGGCGCGGGCGAAAAAGGCCTTTGCGGAGCGGGCCAAAAAATAGCTTTTTCCCAGGCGCTCATCCACCGTGGGGAAGAGCCGCCCATCAGCGGCCCGCCGCCCGGGGGCTCGGGCGCCATTTTTCTGGCCGGCTGCAACCTCTCCTGCGTTTTTTGCCAGAATCACGCCATCAGCCAAAGTCTCCGCGAGGCCGTCTCCCTCGACCCGGAGAGCCTCGTCGAGATCATGTTCGCCTTAAAGGCCCAGGGGGCCGTCAACGTCAATTTGGTCTCGCCCAGCCCGCACGCCCTGCCCCTCGCCAAGGCCATCGCCCGGGCCAAGACGCTGGGCTTGGGCCTTCCCGTCGTCTACAACACGGGGGGCTACGATTCCCTGGAAGCCTTAAAGCTCTTTGAGGGGCTCGTGGACATTTACCTGCCGGACGCCAAAATAGCGCCGCCCGACGGGGCCGTCCCCGGGGATATCGACGAGAGGGCCCTGCGGCTCTTCGGAGCGGCCGACTACGCCTGGGTCAACCGGAGGGCGATCGCGGAAATGTTCCGGCAGGTGGGCCCGCTGCGCCTGAACGGCGAGGGGCTCGCCTACCGGGGGCTCCTCGTGCGGCATCTGGTCCTCCCCGACAATCTCGCGCGCACCGACGCCGTTCTTCCATGGGTCCGCGAGTCCTTGGGCGAGGACTGTCACCTTTCCCTCATGGCCCAGTATTTTCCGACCCACAGGGTGAAGGTCGGCCTCAACCCCGAGTTTCGCGATTTTCCGGGCCTGGGGAGGCCTTTAAGCCTGAGGGAATACGACGCTTGCGTCGAGCTGGCGACGCGCTTGGGCCTCATGAACGCTTTCACGCAGGATCTGTCCGCGCGTAGCTATTACCGCCCGGATTTTTCCGAGGCCGACCCTTTCGGCGGCTGACCCCGGCTAAAAGGCCTCGCGGCCCGCCGCCGCGCCCCAAAGGCCTTGGGGGGAGGGGAGATGAAGCTCATTGTCCACGATTTGGGCCCCGAGGGAGCGCTGGCGCTCGCGGCCAAAACGGAGGGAATTTTTAGCCTCTTTGACGCGCGGCCCCCGGCGCGCCCCTGCCTGGGCTGCTTTCGCTGCTGGACGGAGACCCCCGGGATCTGCGTTATCGCGGACCGGGCGCGGGACTTCGCCCCGCGCCTGGCGCGCGCGACGGAACTTTGGGTTATCAGCCGCCTCGTCTTTGGGGGCTTGGCCCCGGAAGTCAAGGCCATCCTCGACCGCTCCATAGGCTATATCCTCCCTTTTTTCCGGATTGAGGCGGGCCTGACGCGGCATGTCCCCCGCTACGGCGCGTCCCTAAGCCTGGCCTATTATTTCCTCGCCGAGGACGCGACCGCCCCGGAGCGGGAACTCGCGCGCCAACTGGCGCGAGCCAACGGCCGCAACTTGGGGGCCCGGGAGGCGAAGGTCGTTTTTTTTCCCCGTTGGGAAGAACTCCTCGCCCGCTGGGACGAACTCTAATGAACTCTAAAGGAACCGCGAGATGAAAATCGCCCTTCTCGGCGGGAGCCCGAAGCCCAATGGCGGATCCAGCGCTATCATTTTGGAGGCCCTGCGCGCGTCTTTCGCGGGGGCCGCGGAAATATCCGCGGCGAGCCTCCTCCGGGACGGCCCCCAAGCGAGCCTCCCGCCGCTTTACGGCGCCGCGGCCTGGGTTCTCGCGGCGCCCCTGTACGTGGACTCCTTGCCCTCCCACGTCATCCGTTTCCTGGAGGAGACGGGAGAATTCTTCGAACGTCCGGAGAACGCGAGCGCGCCGCGGCCCCGACTCTACGCCATCGTCAACTGCGGCTTTTACGAGGCCCGCCAGAACGCCCTGGCCATCGCCGCGCTCAAGCTCTTCGCGGAGCGGTCCGCCTTTCCCTGGGGCCGGGCCTTAGGGATCGGCGCCGGCGCTTTGTGGGAACGCTTTTCCCCAGGGAGCTGGTTTACGCGGGGCGCCGCCGGGGCCCTCGCGGAACTCGCCCGGGACGCCCTCGCCCTCGCGGGCGGCGAGGATCTTTTCGTCACCGCCAACATGCCGCGCCTTCTCTATTATTGGGGCGCCAACCGTTCCTGGCGCGCTCTCGCGCGCGAAAAGGGGCTTAAGCCCGACGCTTTAAGGCGCGCGCCGTATTCGTAAAAAGCGGGCCCCTACCAAGACCCGAAAAATTCTTCGACCGCGCCTATTTCCCGGGTGAAGGCTTGGGAAGGCAGGGGCAGGTTCCGGAGGATCTTGAAGCCGTACGACTCCGAGGTCAGGCGCGAGTCCATGAGCGCGACGACGCCGCGGTCGCTCTTGGAGCGGATGAGGCGACCTACGGCCTGCTTGAGGAGAAAAATGGCCTCCGGGAGATCGTACTCGGTAAAGCTCCGACCGCCCTGGGAGTCGATGAGGCGCTTTTTGGCGATGACCATGGGGTTTCCCCGCTGGGGGAAGGGGATGCGGTCGATGATGACCGCGGAGAGGCTCTCGCCCGGCACGTCGACGCCCTGGAAAAAACTTTTGGTGGCCAGGAGCACCGAGTCGATTCGGTCTCTGAAGTCTTCCAGGAGCTTGCCGCGCGGGCCCGCGCCCTGGATGAGGAGGGGATAGGGCAGTTTGGCCCTGATAAGGATGTTGTGGACCGAATTCATTTCCGCGTAGGACGTGAAAAGAACGAGGGCGCGGCCCTGGGTGGCGCGCAATATTTCCAGGATTTTTCCCGGGAGCAATCGCTGGAACTCTTCTCTTTTCCGCGTGGGATGGGGCATGTTAGGCAGGTACAGGAGCGAGTTTTTGGCGAAATCGAAGGGCGAGGCGAGCGACAGGGCCTGGAAAGCGGTCTCGATCCCCAGCTGTCTGCGGAAATAGTCCATTTCCCCCATGAGCCCCAAGGTGGCGGAGGTGAGGATTATGGTTTTGTCGAGTTTGAAGAGCTTGGCTTTCAGGAAGTTGGAGACGTTGATGGGGACCGCCGCCAGCGTCGTCTCTTCCCCGGTCGCCCTGACCTGGTAGACGTAGCCCGGATCTTCGTTACTGGCGATGAAGTGGAGATTTTCGGCCAACTCGTCGAGGGTTTCGGCGTGGGTTTTGAAGTCTTCCCCGGCCTTTTCGAGATTGTGGGTGGCGATGGCGCATTTTTCCAAGTTGAATTGCAGGGCGAGGAGCGATTCGCGCAGTTCCCGGTGGTCCGCGGTCCACTGGGACTCCTCGAGGGGCCAGAGGAAAGAAGTCTCTCTTTGGTTCTGGTGGTTATTGTGGATTTTAATGACTTCGCCGGATATCGCCTCAATGAGGTCTTCGACGGATTTGAGGGTTTGGATTCCCTTGTCGCTGATCTTGTCCTGGTTGGCCGTCTTGAGGTCCTCGATGAGCCCGGAGATAGCCTCTACGGTCGCGAAGGCCTTTTGGGTGGAAAAGTCCCGGCTGAAATATTGGGTGGCGGTGTTTTCCAAGAGGTGGGCCTCGTCAAAGACGATGGCCTCCCAATCGGGCAGAAAGCCGTAGCCCGCCAACTGTTCGCGGATCCGCAAGTCCGCCATAAAAAGGTGGTGGTTGACGAGGACCAAATCGGCTTCCTGCGCCCGCTGGCGGACGCGGGCGATAAAACAGTTCTCGCGTTCCGAGCAGCTCTGGCCCAGGCACTGTCGCCCGGAAGAGGTCAGCTGGTCAAAAGGGGGCGTTTTTTCGTAGCGCCCGGCCACTTCCGCGAGTTCGCCGACGACGGAGCGCGCGGCCCAGCTTTGCAGGGTCTTTAAGGCGAAGCGGCGCGCCTGGGCGTAATCGTCGTCGGGAAAGAGATCGCCGCGCTCGTCGAGGCTGACGGCGATCGCTTTGAGGCGGCGAAGGCAGAGGTAATTCTCGCGGCCTTTGACGATGGCCGCCTTGAAGTCGCGGTCGATATACTGGCGGATAAACTCCAGATCTTTATGGAAGATCTGTTCCTGGAGGTTTTTGAGGCCCGTGGAAATGAAAGTCTTTTTTCCGGAAATAAGGGCCGGGAGCAGATAGGCCAAGGTTTTGCCCGTGCCCGTGCCCGCCTCGATAATGGAGATGTCGCTGTGCTTGAAGGCCCGGGAAACTTCCAGAAACATTTTCTGCTGCGCTTCCCGGGGCTCAAAATCAGGCCAGGCTTTGCTCAAAGCGCCGTCTTTTTTGAGGATATACTCCAGATCCCGCAAATCGGAGGGAAAGGCGTTGGGGATGGAAACGCGCATGGGCAAACTCGAAAAAAAACAAAGCGAGCCGAAACCTAAGGGAAAGCGACGCGTCGGGTATTTTAGCACTCTTCCATACGGAAGCGGAAAAGAGCGCGCGTTTTCGCGGGTTGGCCGACCCTAAGGCGCCCAAGCGGCGCGCGAGATGGGAGACTGGCGAGGGGTCCGCGCGCGTCGCGTCGGCGGGCGCGCCTTGGGCGCCGCGGCGCGGCGGAAAGCTTTGGGGAAGGTGGCGGCGGCGCGCGCCAAGGCGAAGCGCTCGGAGCGTCAGTCAAGGCGTGGCGGCGCGAGCGTTGGGGCGCGCGGCGGGCGGCGGGACCGACGCGCGGAAAAAGCCCCGGCGCGGCCTATCTTTTTTCCCGCGCCAACCCTCCGGGGGAACTTAGGGCGGGAGCGCCCCGGAGTTCTCCGCCCGCCGGAAGCGGGCGGAGACTGGGGTCGGAGCCAATAGGGGATAAAAGGCTTTCTAGGAGACCGCGACGCTTTTGCCCATGAGGCTTAAGATCCCCAGGGCCACCAAAACCACCACGACCACGCCGATGACGATCCCCGCGGCGCCGCCCGAGGGAACCATGGCCTGATCCAATTGGCCGGCCAGCGCGGAAATTTCCTGGGGGGTGAGCTGGGACAGGCGGGCGTCGATTTCATCCTGGCCGTAGCCGAAGGCGGCCAGGGTGTCCGCGACCTTTTTGTTCTCAATCGCCGCGCGGATTTTCGCCAGATCTCCGGCGCCCAGCTCTTGGCTGGACATGGTCGAGCTAAAACCGGCGTAAAGGGGGGCGGGACTGAGGGCCAGGGCCGTCGCGAGGGCGAGCGCCAGGTAGACGGCCCCGCGCCCGAGGGGAGTGGAAAGAAAATTACGCATGAGCGTGCCTCCAAAAGGATGGGGAAGGGGCGGGGACTGGCCGCGCGCCCGCGCTCGGGGCCGCGGGGCGCGCCCCGGGTGGTCGGAAGGGAAAAAAGGGATTGGAGGGCGGGGAGCCCAGGGCGTTTTGCCCCAAGGGGGCGGGGCCCCGGCCAGGGTCCGGCTTCTGGCCGCGGAGGCCAGAAGCCGAATCTTAACTTCCCCGTATTATATGAGTCTTTGGCTTAATTGGCAAGAAAAATAAATATTAAAAACTAAAATTTATTTTTAAGTTTAAATTTCGTGGTTAGAGAGTGAGTGGAGGTAATTTAACTCAATATTGGATAAAATTTAGCGAATTTATTCCAGATTTTGGGCCGATTCCCCGCGCGTGGGTTCCCGATCCTGGCGGGAGGCGCCGCCCCCGGAGCGCGAAAAGGCGCCCTTAAAGGCGCGCCACAAGAAAAAAGCGGCCTTTCCCGCGAGGGGAAAGGCCGCTGGGAGGCGCGTGGAGACGCGCCTTAAACGAGAGACAAGGGCGCGAAGCGAAGGGCGGGCGCCGGGGGCCCTCATGGCCTCTAGATGTCCAGCTCCCGGACGTTTAAGGCGTTGGTTTGGATAAAATCCCGGCGGGGCTCCACCTTTTCCCCCATGAGGACGGTAAAGATGTCGTCCGCGTCCATGGCGTCTTCCACCTTGACCTTTAAGAAGGTCCGCCTTTGGGGATCCATGGTGGTCTCCCAGAGCTGGGGCGGGTTCATCTCCCCCAAGCCTTTGTAGCGCTGGACGCGCAAGCCTTTTTGGCCGGCGCTCATCATGTCGTTTAAAAGCTCCTCCTCGCTCTCGAGTTCGTAGCGCCGCTCTTTGTGCGTGACCTGGAAGGGGGGCGCGAGGTTGGCCTCGTTTTTCCGGCGGTATTGGAGATACTTCTGGAAAAGTTCCCCGGAGATAAAATCCTGGTTTAAGAGGATTCTCTTGCGCTTGTCGTGGACGTTCGCGAGGAAGAGGCGGAAGCTTTTGGGTTTTTCCGCGTCCTGGGGTTCGCCCGCGACGTCGTCGCCGTTCGCGTCCAGCGGGGAGGGCGCGGGGAGGGTCTCGGGGGGTTCGGGGCCGATAACGTCCAGGCCCCTCGCGAGGAGCGTCTCCGCGAGGCGTTGGGACCAGGCTGGGTCCAGAAAGCCCAAGGGGTTAAGGGCCGCGGCCTTTTCCATGAGGCCCCAGAAGCGGGTGGGAAAGCCCTTGCGGAGCTGGCGCTCCTTAAAGTCGTTCTCGGCGATGAGGTTGAAAAAGAAGTTCTTGAGCCCGTCGCCCCGGATGGGGCTGTCGTTGCCGGCGGAAAGGACGGAGCGGTCCTCGAGGTAGCGGTTGAGGGTAAACTCCCTTAAGGCGTTCTCGTTTTTGATGTAGAGTTCTTTTTGGCCGCTTTTCACGCCGTAGAGGGGGGGCTGGGCGATATAGAGGTGACCCCTCTCGATGAGTTCGGGCATCTGCCGGTAGAAGAAGGTGAGCAAGAGGGTGCGGATATGGGCTCCGTCCACGTCGGCGTCGGTCATGATGACGACCTTGTGGTACCTCAGGTTTTCCATCTTAACCCCCGAGGCCCCGCTGGGCCCGATGCCCGTCCCGAGGGCGGTGATGATGTTGCGGATTTCCTGGCTGCCGATGATGCGGTCGAAGCGGGAGCGCTCCACGTTTAAGATCTTGCCGCGCAGGGGCAAAATGGCTTGGAACTTGCGGTCGCGGCCCTGTTTGGCGCTGCCGCCGGCGCTCTCGCCCTCGACGAGGTAGAGTTCGCAGAGCGTCGGGTCCTTGGACTGGCAGTCGGCCAGTTTCCCGCTTAAGGAGTGCCCGGCCAGGGCCCCTTTTTTGCGTTCCATGTCCCGCGCCTTGCGCGCGGCCTCCCGCGCCCGGGCCGCCTCCACCACTTTGTTGATGATTTTTTTGGCGACCGCGGGGTTTTCCTCGAAAAAGGTGGAGAGCTTCTCGTAGACCAGGGTGTCCACCAGCCCCTTGATGGCGGCGTTCCCCAGTTTGCTCTTGGTCTGGCCCTCGAACTGGGGCTCGGGGACGCGGACGGAAATGACCGCGCACAGGCCCTCCCGGATGTCGTCGCCCTCCAGGGCGGCCACCTTGAGGTTCTTGGGGATATTGTCGGAATTGAGGTATTGGTTGACGGCGCGGGTCAGCGCCGTCTTGAAGCCCGAAAGGTGGGTGCCGCCCTCGACGGTGTTGATGTTGTTGACGAAGGAGAGGACTTGCTCGGAATAGCTTTCGTTGTACTGGAAGGAGATTTCCAGAAAGATGTCCTGGCTCTCCCCGGAGAGGTAGACGGGTTTGTCGTGGAGGGTGGTCTTCTGGCGGTTTAAGAATTCCACGAATTCCACGATGCCGCCCTTGTACTGGAATTCCCGAAATTCCGAGGAACGCTCGTCGGCGAGGCTGATGTAGAGGCCCTTGTTGAGGAAGGCCAGTTCCCGGAGCCTTTTGGCCAGAATCTCAAAATCGAACTCGGTCGTCTCGAAGATGGAGGCGTCCGGCTTAAAGTGGACCTGGGTCCCGCTCTTCTTGACCTCCCCGACCTCGGCGAGCCCCGTCACGGGGACGCCTTTTTCGTAGCGCTGACGGTAGAGTTTTCCCCCCCTTTTGACTTCCACCTCAAGCCACTCGGAGAGGGCGTTCACCGCCGAGACCCCGACCCCGTGGAGGCCGCCGGAGACTTTATAGGTCTTTTTGTCGAACTTGCCCCCGGCGTGGAGCTTGGTCATGACCACCTGGACCCCCGGGACCTTTTCCGTGGGGTGGAGGTCCACGGGGATGCCCCGGCCGTTGTCCTTGACCTTGACGGTGCCCGCCGGGGTGATGGTCACCGCGATGGCGTCGCAGAAGCCGGCCATGGCCTCGTCGATGGAGTTGTCCACCACCTCGTAGACCAGGTGGTGGAGACCCTGGCCGGAGACGGAGCCGATGTACATGGAGGGCCGTTTGCGCACGGCCTCCAAGCCCTCCAGGATCTGGATGTGGTCCGCGCCGTAATCGGTGTCCGGAAAGTTAAGATCGGTCATGGGTTAAAATTTTTCCTCATGAAATTTAGGGTTATGGGCGAAAAAGCGTCGCGATTATATTGAGGGCTGAAAGGGCGCCGGAAAGGCGCTGGCGCGCCCATCCGGCGGGGAAAAGAAAAAAAAACGTCTCCACGGAAAAAGGTCTCGCGCGAAAAGGGCGACGGCGCTCTTGGGGCCAGCCAAAAATAATCCTCCTTAAGGCCGCCTCAAAAAAGCGGTCGCGGGGATGGCCGGCGCCTTTTAAGGGGAGGGCCGCGCCTCCGACCTCGCCCCTCCCCCCCAGGGATGGGCGAGAGGGACTTAGGCCTCTTTGGGCGTGATGGTGGTGATAATTCCCAGGTAGTCCTTGTCGTCCGGCGCGGTGAGCAGGAGGGGCTGCTTGGGCCCGCGCACCTGGAGATTGAAGCGCTCGCTTTTTAAGGTGAAAAGGGCGTCCAGGAGGTATTTGGGGTCAAAGCCGACCCGCGCCTCCGGGCCGTCGTAGTCCGCCGCCACCGTTTCCTCGGCCATGCCGTATTCCGGGTTGCTGGTGGTGACCAGAAGCTCGCCGGGGAGGAATTTGACGTAAACCACCCGGTATTTCTGGGCGATGAGATTGGAGAGGCGCTTGAGGGTCTCGATAAAATCCTTGCGGTTGAGATCGATGTTGAAGAGCGGCGGGTCCTGGAAGATCCCCGCGTATTTGGGGAACTTACCCTCCAGGAGGCGCACGCCCAGAGAGGCGTTGGGGGTCTGGACCACGAGGTTGTTGACCGAAAGGCCGATGGCCACGGATTCCAGGCCGTCGGCGAGGGTTTTGAGTTCCGAGAGGCCCTTGTGGGAGACTAAGACGCCCTGGTTGTCCTCGAGGTGGAAATCGGCGAGATTATCGGTGGGGACGGTCGCCACGTTGAGGCGGTTGGAGTCCGAGGAGACGAGACGGAGCCGGGCCTCCCCCCCCTCGCTGACCTCCTTGAGCCACTGGATGCCCGAGAGGGTGTAACTGGACTGGGCGGAGGAAACGGAATAGATGGTCTTGTTGATGGCGTCAATCAGGGATTCGGACGCGAAGGTGGCCATGGGGATATTGTCGTAATCCGCGATGCGGGGAAAATCGTCCGCCGTGAGCCCCAGGATGGTGGCGTTGAAGGAGTCCGTCCGGACCTTGAGGGAGATATTGGGGAGTTCTTCCAGATCGACGTATTCGGAGTTGATGGAGTGCACGACCTGGTTGAGGGTCTTGGCCGGGACCGTGATTTTGCCCTCGTCGAGGACCTCGCAGCGGTATTTGGCCGTGAAGGTGATTTCCAAGTCCGTGGCGCTGAGGGTGAGTCTGCCGTCCGCGGCCTCCAAGAGCGCGTTGGAGAGAATGGGCATGGAGGAAAATTTGCCCGCGATATTGGCGGTCTGGACCAGGCCCCTTTCCAATTCCTCCTTTTTGACCCTGATTTTAAGCATGTGCCCTCCCGGTTATTAGTGGGAAAAATGTTTAACGGACGCGCCGCGAGCGGCGTCGTGGAACGAGCGCGTTTAAAAAGAACCTGGCCATAATACCACATATTGGCGCGCGCGGCAAGGCCTCGAACGGGCCGACGGGCCGGGCGCGCGCCTTGGGGGAGGGCTCGGCCCCAGCGCGCTTTTAAGTTCGCGCCAGCGGACCCTTACGCTTCCAGTCCGCTGGCGGGATATTAAGCTTGCCGGAGGGGGCGGGGCCCCGCGCGTCGCGCTGGCGATCTTAAGCGCGTTAAGCTAAATTAACGCGATCCAAATTGTATATTGTTTTTAATGTATATAATGTTAAATGTGCGCCGTGAAAAGGTGCCATATTTCCCGCGAGGGTGCGAGACCCTCGCCTGACGACTCATGATTGCGACAGTCAGAAGCAATCGTGGCAGCCATGGAGGCAACTAGATGG
>JAISCZ010000079.1 GCA_031265205.1 Deltaproteobacteria bacterium | reverse complement strand
CCTCCAAGCTGCTAGGCCGCCAGGCTTCCAGGTCTCTGGCTTCCAGGCAAGCTTATCATAGCCAGAAGGAGTATTTCATAGATTCCGTAAAATTGCAACCTTTTTTAATCTACACCCGGCGGCGAGGCCGCGGGGGGGACTGCCGTCTCGCCCCTTATAAAGAGCGCGCGCGCCGGGGGCGGCGGTGGAGAGTCGCCCGGAAAATTGTTAAACTGTCGCGAGGATCTTTTTTGGCGTCAATTCCTTAATTTGGGCGCGCCCTTTCCCGCAACGCCCCCGCTCGCGACGCGCCGGGGGGGACGGGCGCCAGCGGCCGTTTTTTTGGGCGGCGAGAGCTCTCCATGAGTAAACAGCTTAAAATCCTAATCGCGAGTTCCGAGGTTTCCCCCGTGGCCCAAACCGGCGGCCTGGCCGAGGTGGCCGGAAGCCTCCCCTTGGCGCTCTCCGCCTTGGGGACGGGCTGCGCGGTCATTATGCCGGGCTACGGCCAGGCCCTCGCCAGCGGCAAGTTCGCCGACATGGGGATCTCCCTTTCCGTCGAGCCCGGGCCCAGGACCGCCAGGCTCTACCGGGGCCAGCTTTCCCCCACGACGCCTTTGTACCTTATCCGCCACGACCCCTACTTTGACCGGCCGGGCGTCTATCTGGACGAAAACAAAGAGCCCTATCCCGACAACCCTTCCCGTTTCGCCTTTTTTTCCAAGGCCGCGGTCCAAGCCATCCCCCACTTGGAAGGGGAGCCGCCCGACATCGTCTTGGCCAACGACTGGCAGACCGGGCTCATTATGCCCTACCTCCTGGAATTGGGCCCCGGGGCCCCCAAGGGCGTCTTCGTCATCCACAACCAGGGTTTCCTGGGCCTGGCCGGCCCGGAACTCCGCGCGGAAATCGGCCTCCCCGAAAGCTTTTACGGGGTCCAGGGCCTGGAATACCACGGCCTGTTAAGTTTCCTGAAGGCTGGCATCGTCTACAGCCGGGCCCTCGTCACCGTTTCCCCCACCTACGCCAAAGAGATCCAGACCCCCGAGGAGGGCCACGGCCTGGACGGGCTTCTGCGGGAATACTCCTTCAAGCTCCACGGGATCTTAAACGGCGTGGACGGCGACGTCTGGAACCCCGCGACCGATCCCCACATTCCCTATAACTACTCCGCGGAAAACATGGAGGGCAAAAAGCGCTGCAAGGATTCCTTTCTCCTCAGCGCCGGCCTCCCGGAGGGGCCCGCGCCCCTCTTCGGCATGGTCAGCCGCCTGACCGCCCAAAAGGGGATCGGCCTCATCCTGGAAGCCGCCCCCGACTTTTTTAAGCTTGGCGCCAAGCTCGCCATCTTGGGCAGCGGAGAGCCCTGGTTCCAGGACTCTTTAGTCAAAATCGCGCGCGAATACCCCAAAAATTTCTGGCTGGACCTCGGCTTCAGCGTCCCCCTTTCCCACCGAATCTACGCGGCCTCCGATTTTATCCTGGCCCCTTCCGCCTACGAGCCCTGCGGCCTCAGCCAGCTCTACGCCTTAAGGTACGGGGCCATCCCCGTGGTCCGGGCCATCGGGGGCCTCAACGACACGGTGCGGGACTTCGCGGGGGCCAACCCCGACGGCCGCTGGGACACGGGCTTTAAGTTCGGGGCCTACAACCCCAGAGCGCTCCTGCGGGCCTGCCGCCGGGCCGTGGAGCTTTACGGCCGGACGGGGGATTTCCAGACCATGGCCCGGCGCAACACCCGCGAGGATTTTTCCTGGAACAGCAGCGCCCTCACCTATAACAGCCTCTTTTTAAACTTAGTCAAAAGCGCTTAAATCCCCCGCGAGGACGCCATTAGTGCCCAGCCCCCTTTACCTCGTCGTTCACGGCCATTTCTACCAGCCCCCCCGGGAAAACCCCTGGAGCGGGGTCGTTCCCGGCCAGCCCAGCGCCGCCCCTTTCCCTAACTGGAACGCCAGGATCGACCGGGAATGCTACGCCCCCAACGCGCTGGCCCGCATTCTGGACCAAAACGGGCTCATCGGCAAGATTGTCAACAACTATAAATATATGAGCTTCAACGTGGGGCCCACGCTCTTGAGCTGGCTGAAAGAGCACGACGGCGCGACCCACGCCCTTATCGTCGCGGCCGACCGCGAGGCCGCCCGGGAGCGCGGCGGCCACGGGCCCGCCATCGCCCAAGTTTTTAACCATATCATCATGCCCTTGGCCAACGCGCGCGACAAGCTGACGCAAATCAAATGGGGCAAACGCTTTTTCGAGGCCACCTTCGGCCGCTCCCCCGAGGGCATGTGGCTCGCGGAAACCGCGGTGGATCTGGAGAGCCTGGCCCTCATGAAAAAAGAGGGAATCCGCTTCACCATCCTCGCCCAGAACCAGATCCGGGCCACGCGGCCCTTGGACAGCTCCCGGCGCATGGAATGGACGGAGGCCCTCTCCCCGGTGGACCCCCGGGAGCCTTACCGCGTTTTTTTCGGTCCGGGCGAGGACGATTTTCTGGACGTTTTCGTCTACGACGGCCCGGTCTCGCGCTCCGTCGCCTTTGAAAACCTCCTGCGGGACGGCAAGGCCTTTTTGGACAGGATCCGCTTAGCCTTCGGGACCCCCGTGGAAGGCAGGCCCACCCTCGTGAACCTCGCGACCGACGGGGAATCCTACGGCCACCATTTCCATTTCGGGGAAATGGCCCTGGCCTGGCTCTTTGACTCCCTCCTGTCCAGCGACGACCCCCAGGAAATCAAGCTCGCGAATTACGCGGAGTTTCTCAGCCTCCACCCGCCCCGCCTGGAGGCCCAAATCTTTCCCAACAGCTCTTGGAGCTGCGCCCACGGCGTGGAAAGGTGGCGCTCGGACTGCGGCTGCCGCGTCGGGGGGGACCCCAGCTGGAACCAAAAATGGCGCGCCCCCCTACGGGAGGGCCTGGACGCCCTCCGCGACGAGCTTATCGAGATCTTCGAGCGGGAGGGCCCCCAATGCCTCCGCGACCCCTGGGCCGCCCGCGACGATTACGTGGAGGCCTTAATCCACGACTACGACCCCGCCGCGGTCGACGCTTTTCTGGGAAGGCACCTGCGCGAGGGAAGCGGCGGCGAGGAGAGCGCGAGCCGCGCCCTCGCCCTTCTGGAAAGCCAGCTCATGAGCCTTTACATGTTCACGAGCTGCGGCTGGTTCTTTGACGATCTGGCGGGCCTGGAGCCAATCCAGAACCTGAGGTACGCGGGACGCGCCATCGATCTCGCCCAGAAATTTACCCCCAAGGATCTGACGGGCCCCCTCCTGGAGCGCCTCCGGGAGGCCAAACCCAACAGCCCCCTCTACGCGAACGGCGAGGAACTCTGGCGCGCCGAGGTCGCGGGCTTTAGCCTGGGCGCCGTCCAGGCGGCCTCCCAGTGGGCCGCCGCGGCCTCCATGGACACGCCCGAGGCCCTCAAGGAATACCGCTACGTCAGCTTTAAAGAACGCCACGGCGAAAAGGTCGGCAAAAAAGCGGGCGAGCCCCTGCCCCACCTTTTTTGGGGGCAAGCCTCCTTCCGGGAGACCCGGACGCGCGAGGAAAGGGATTTCGCGGCCCTCGTCCTAGCGGACGACGGGCCCAAGCTCAATATCCTGGTCTTTGACGCGAGCGAGGGCGAGCCGCCCGCTTTCCAAAGAGCCAAGACGATTTTTCTGGAAAAGGGCCCGACCTTTTTAAGGTCCGCCCTGGAGGCCATCTATCCCGAGGCGACGGCCTTTTCTTTGGAATCCTTGTGGCCCTCGGTCAAATCGGAAATTTTAACCGGCCAGCTGCGGGAATTTTTCGAGGAGCTCCGGGACTACGCCACCAAGGCCTTCCGCAACTACCAGGACGCCCTCCGGCAGTACAGCCTCAAGGAAAACGCCTGGGACTGGATGGACCAGTTCGTCTTTCGGGTGATGGCCGAGGTGGAACTCGACAATATTTTAAAACCCATGCGCGACGGCCGGCCCATCGACTTAAAGCGTCTCCGGGACTTAATCGGCCAGGACTCGGGGGGCCTCAGCCGCAACGTCCCGGTCATCAAAGAACGCGCCGGCGTTTACGTGAAAAAGCTCTTCAGCCAGCTCAAGCGCGGCCCCCGGCGCCCCACCCTCCTCGAGGAGCTTTTAAACTTCCTCGTTCTGCTCAAAAGCGTCTTAAAGGACTTGGATTTCTGGGAAAACCAAAACCAGTACTTTCGGCTTTTAAGCCACGAGCCAAGCCTCTTTCGGGCCTTGGGCGAAAGCGACCGCGAGTTTTTAGGCGAGATTGGCCGCGTCCTGGGCTTCAGCGACGCCTTTACCAGCGCGCGCCTCGCCTAAGGCCGCGCCCTTCCTTTTTTGGGCATCCTTCCCCCGAACCAGAGCGAAAGCCTCCCATGGAAGACGAATACGCCTCAAGGCTCAGTCAACTCCGCGCGTGGGCGCGCGCCGGGGACGCCACCGCCCAGTATCGCTTAGGGGAGTTCTTCCTGGAAAAGGAAAACCCCTTAAGGGACCCCCGACAGGCCCTCAAACTCTTTCGGAGATCCCTCGCGGGCGGCTGCGTCCACGCCTCCTTGGCCATCGGCCAAATCTATCTCCAAGGACTTTTGGGGAAACGCTCCCCCGCCAAGGGCTTCCAATACGTGTTAAAGGGCGCGAAGGCCTTTGACCCCAAAGCCTTCGCGCCCCTCGGGAGACTCTACTGGAAGGGAATCGGAGCGAGGGAAAACCCGCGGGAGGCTTTTCTCTGGTTTTCCAGGGCCGCGGAAATCCATGACTCCGACGCCTATTACCCTTTGGGGAAAATGTGCCTGCTCGGCGAAGCCGGCCCCCCCGACCCCGCGAGCGCCTTAACGTGGCTCTTAAAGGCCAGGGACGCCGACAAGGGCCCGCCGGCGGAGACGAATCGCTTTTTGAGCCGAGCCTACGCTTATGACTTTGAGGTTCCCGAGAGCCTCGACGCCTATCTCCCGCGAATGTGGGAAGACATGACCTGGACGTTCCCCGAAGCCGCGCTGCCGATAGCCCAGATCCTCCTGCGCGATAAGAACAATCCGCGCTTTAACCCCCAAAAGGCCAAAAGAGTCCTCAAAGCCGCCATCAAGAATTCCGTGACGCCCGCCATCAGGCGCCTGGCCGATTTCTACGCCGGTCCCCACGCGAGCCCCAAAGACCGCGGCAAAGCCCTCGCCCTCTATAAGCGGGGCGCGTCCTTGCCCTCGCCTTGCGCCCAAGCGAGTTTCGCCCTCTATAGGATCTACTCCAAGGGCGAGCTGGGGGTCAAACCCGACCCCAAGCTCGCCCTCCAACACCTCCAAGTCGCCGCCCAAAGGCGTTGCCTGGAGGCGATTTTCCTCCTCGCGACCCTCCGCGACAAGGGAGAAGGCGTCAGAAAGTCCCCGCGCGCGGCCTTCCAGTGCCTCAAGACGGCGGCCGAGCTGGGACACGTCCCGGCCTATTTTCCCCTGGGGGAAAAATACCGTCGGGGACAAGGAACGAAGGAGAATTTAAAGATGGCCTTTTTCTGGACTTTAAAGGCGGCGGAAAGCGGGGACGAAAGGGCCTACGCCCCCACGGCGCGCGCCTTGTGGGAAGGCTTGGGAACCGAGGCCAATCCCGCCGAGGCCAGGCGCTTTGAGGAGAAAATTCCGGTGGAAAACCCACGCCCCGCGGGGGGGCTCTTTTCCTAGCGGGGCGCCTCCTCCCAAGCGCCTCCCCGTCCCTTTTAGCGGCGCGCGCCGCGCGCGGGACGCGTCTGTCCCCTTTTCGGTCGCGTCTTTCCCCTTTTTTCGGTCGCCTTCCCGCGGCCCATAGCGAAAGCCTCCAATGGAAAACGAATACGCCTTAAGGCTCAACCAACTCCAAGCGTGGGCGCGCGCCGGGGACGCCAACGCCCAGTATCGCCTCGGGAAATTCTTTCTGGAAGAAAAAAACCCCTTAAGGGACCCCCGACAGGCCCTCCAACGCTTTCAGCTCGCCCTTAAAGGCGGCTGCGTCCACGCCTCCTTGGCTATCGGAAGAATCCACCTCAAAGGCCTTGTGGGGAAACCCGCCCCCGAAAAGGGCTTCCAGAGCGTTTTAAAGGGCGCCTTGGATTTTGACCGCAAGGCCTTCGCGCCCCTCGGGCGGCTCTATTTGAGGGGAATCGGCGTCAAGGAAGACTTTGGGGCGGCTTTTCTCTGGCACTCCAGAGCCGCGGAAACGGGGAACGCCAAGGCCTATTACCCTTTGGCGAAACTCCTCCTGAATGGCCAGGGCCATCCACCCGACCCCGCGCGGGCCTTTACGTGGATCATAAAGGCCCGCGAGGCCGGCAGGGCCCCTCAGAGAAAGATCTCTTCCCTTTTAAGGAAAATCTACCTCTCTGACTTTGAGCTTCCCGAGGGCTTCGACCGCTATCTTCCTCAATTGTGGAAAGACCTCCGCGGAGAGTTTCCCGCGGCCGCGCTGCCGCTCGCCAAGATCCTCCTGCGCGAAACGGATAACCCGCGTTTTAACCCCCAAAAGGCCAAAAGGCTCCTGTGGCGCGCCACCCTCCTTGCCGTGATTCCCGCCTACAGGCGCCTGGCCGATTTCTTCGCCGGGCCCCACGCGAGCCCCAAGGAGCTCGAGGAAGCCCGCGGTTATTATATGGGCGCCGCGCATAATGGCTGCGGACACTCGAATTTCGTCCTCTACGAATCCTTCGCGAAAGGAGGGCTGGGGGTCGCCCCCGACCCTAAAATCGCCATCTGGTTCCTCAGACGCGCCACCCGCTGGCGCTACCCGCCGGCGCTCGTCCACATCGCGTCTCTCCTCGACAAGGGAGAAGGAGTCCCACAGTCCCATCACGCGGCCTATCTGCGCTTGAAAGAAGCGGCGGAGTTGGGCTACGCCCCGGCCTTTTTTCCCATGGGGGAAAAATTCCGTCTGGGGGAAGGAACGAAGGTCGATTTAAAGAAGGCCTTTATCTGGACTCTAAAGGCGGCGGAAAGCGGAGACGAAAGGGCCTACGGTCCCGTGGCCCGCGCCCTGCGGGAAGGCTTGGGAACCAAGGCCAATCCCGCCGAGGCCAGGCGCTGGGAAGAAAAAAGCCGGGAAGAGAAACCGCTCCCCTCGGAGAGTCTCTTTTCCTAAGGGAGGGGGGCGCTTCCCCCCAAGCGCCGCGCCCTCGGACCGCCCGCGCGCCATGGGTAGGGATCCGCCGTCTTATTGAGCGAGGGCTTGGATAGAACTCCAGATTCTCTTCTTTGGCCTTCGCTCGCGCGGATAACGCCCGCCCGCCAAAATGTCGAAAACGCGTATTTGGCGCGTTCGCGCCTTTCGCGCGAAACCTAATCCCCCGCCCTAAAAGCCAAGCGGAACCCAAGGTAATTAAGCCGCGTGTCTGGAGCGAATCCTAGCCTACTCGCGGATCGGCGGAGATAGACCCCATAGAAATACCACGAGCGGCCGCGCGCGACGCGAAGGTCGCCCGCGGCTGGCCCTTGGGGATCCGCGGCGGGAGCGCGCGCGTAATAATCGCTCCCGTAAAAATCGCGCGCCCATTCCATGACGTTTCCCGCGACGTCAAAGAGTCACCACGGGTTGGGATCTTTCAGGCCGACGGGGCGCGAGCTTCCTTTATCGTAATCCTCGCCGGACCAAGCGAACGCCTCAAGCGCGTTCGCGTCGTCGCCCCAAAAATACGCCGTTTCGCTTCCGGCCCGAGCCGCCCGTTCCCACTCGGCTTCCGATGGCGGGCGATACCTTAAAGTTCCCTCTTTTTGGTTAAGTTTTCCCAAAAATTCCTGGGCCATATCCCAAGAAACGTTTTCCACGGGATTGGAGCGTCCCTTAAATTGACTGGGATTGTATCCCATAAGGCCAGTCCATCGCTCTTGGGTGACCTCGTATTCGCCAAAATAATAGTCCCCGGAGATCGTGACCCGGCGCCGCGGGGTCTCGTCCGGGTTTCCGTTTTCGCGCGCGAGATCCGCGCCCATGAAAAAAGAGCCCGCCGGAATTAAAACGAATTCCGCGCCAACGCTGTTTTGGGTCGCGTCGGCGTAAGCGTTAACCCGAACTTCCAGCGCAAAAACAAAAATATTTAGTGATTTAGGGGGGTTAGCAAAAAAACAGCAGCTAAATCATGGGTACTTGGGTATTTCCTTAATAAGTTGGCACGCTTTTTGC
>JAISCZ010000077.1 GCA_031265205.1 Deltaproteobacteria bacterium | reverse complement strand
CCTCCAAGCTGCTAGGCCGCCAGGCTTCCAGGTCTCTGGCTTCCAGGCAAGCTTATCATAGCCAGAAGGAGTATTTCATAGATTCCGTAAAATTGCAACCTTTTTTAATCTACACCCGGGCCCCAAGCCCCAAGGGCGTAAACCTCAACTCGGAGCGCTCTTTTTATATCCGATGGTTATTTTTATTTCGTGAACTACCCCGCGGCAAGCCGCGGGGGCTTCCGTGGAGTTTCCATCGGAGCCGTACTCCGACGCGCTTGTCAGACCCGTTGCCGAGTCCTGATTTCTCAGCGTCCTCTCGGACCCTGAAGGCGGGTTCCTCCGCCCTTCAGACATTAATCCCAGGGCGGTCAGCGCCCTGTCCCTGATGTTCCTGGAAGCGTTCTGGTCGGCGTTGATCTTGAACCCGCGCTTCATGCGGATAAACTTGGACTGGCTCCGCCCGCTCCTCTTGTCCCTGGTTCCGCGCTTTCAGCGGATCTGGGAAGTGAACCTGGGTTCCACCAGGATCAGCTCCCAGCCCTTCATCTCCAGCTTGTTCTTCAGCGTGGCGATCAGCGTGGCCCACCCCATCGCCAGGACGGCGCGGTTCAGGCTCCTCTTCCGCGCGACGTTCTTTCCCGGCTTCTCCGCCGTCCCGCTGGCGGCTCCCGTCATCCTCTTCGTTCCCAGCTTCTCCGCCCCGAGGCGCTCTATCCTGTCAGCCAGCTGACGGCTGTACTCGCGCGGGTAGTCCTTCCTCTTGTTCTCGCCGCGCCGGGAAGCCTTCCGCGGCGTCTTCAGAGTCTTGGCGCGGCGCTTGCTTCGCGCTGGCTTCAGCTTCCCGTCCTTCGTCCTCCTAGACCTCCTCTCCAGCTCCCGCCGCGGCCTGGCCTTGTTGGCGTCGGCCTTCGTCAGATCCTGGGGCTTCTTGAACTTCCCGTCCGAAGTCGCGCCCAGCCTCTTCACCCCCAGGTCCAGCCCCACCACCTTCTCCGGATCCACGGGCGGGGGATCCGGGTCCTTCGCCTCGCGCGTGACAATCGCGAACCAGTCCTTCGCCTCCTTAACGATCTCCAGCTGGACCGGACCGCCCCTGAAGGGACGGTACTTGTCATAGACGATCCCCTCCTTCATCTTCGGAAGGTAGACGCGCTTCCGGTCCAGGCGCCAGGTAGGGGAGTTTGGAAGAGTGACGGCGTCCGTTCCCAGCTCGCTCCCGCTCCTGAACCGGGGAAACCCGGCGCCTTCCTTGAAGCTGGCGGCAATCGACCTGTCCAGCTTGATCAATGTCTGCTGAAGCGTCCGCGATGGAAGCTCCTTCAGCCACTCCTCCTCTTTCTTGAGAGCCGTGAGGTCGCGGGACATGTCGTCGTAGAACGCGAATTTGCCGGTTTCCTCACGCTCAGCCTTATTCCTGTCCAGGAACCCGTTCCAGATCCAGCGGCGGGAACCCGCCCATTTTTACAGGGTTCTTTCCCGCTTCGGATTTGGGTACAGGGGGTACTTGAAGGCGAGGCTCATCCCTTGCCGCCCTTCCCGGACATGAACCGATCCGCGCGCTCCTTCCCGTAGACCCGCGCCAGGGCGTCGTGGACGGGGGACCCTACGGCGCCCTTCTCCCCCCGCTCGAACGCCTCGAACTCCTTCCTCTTCAGGAAATCCCCGGTCCGCTTCCTGAGAAGCGCCGACGCCCCGTCTCTTTCCTTAGGTCATGTCACCCTCTTTGTTCCACCGTCAGGGGGGAAGATTGACACTACAATGAATACCCAACCCACGCTATCTCCTTCGGGATTAAATTACGCGGTTCATGGTATATAGATTAGAGCTTCAAGCGTCAACCACTCACTACTCACCCACTTACCACTCAAGGGATCATTACGGAGCGGGAGGACGGTCATGGACTATCATCGCGGAAGCCATTCGAAGTACCCGCTGAAGGCGCGCGTGATCCTGGCGCGCGAATACAGGCGGAAACCGCTGTCCGGGCTTGGGGGGGAGGTCAAGGAACCGCGCTTCCAGCGCTCAAGGACGAAGAACAGCGGGTTCTCCATAGACGCCATGGAGACGGACCAGGATCACATCCATCTCCTGGTGGATTTCAAACCCGCGGCCAGCGTCAAGGAGATAGTTAGGAAGCTGAAGTCCTATACCACCGTCTTCCCGTGGAAGGAGTATGGCGCCTATCTCAAGACCAAGTTCTGGAAGGAGCGCACGTTCTGGTCAGACGGTTACTTCGCCTGTGCGACCGGGGCCGCCAGCGCGGAAACCATCAGGAAGCGCGTAGAGACGCGGGGCTGAACGCGCCTTATATCCCCGCGGCAAGCCGCGGGGGGTTTTACGGCGCTAAAGATAAAGCCCGCGCGTTCCACGCTAATTTTAAAAGGGACGCGCGCGGCGCGAGCGAGAAGGCGCGAGGCCCGCGCGCTCTTAGCGCTAGAACGAACAAAAAAAACGCTGAATTTTTCGTTATTCGCTGATATTCTCTTAAATCGCGGGTGTTTCCCGTATTTGATAGGATGGGTTGATGGAGGCGCCAAACAAAGCCGCGAAGTTTACTTCGCGTTTTAAGCGCTCGCTCCATTTTCGCGATTTAGTCGATTTTGGCGCGAAAAACTTTCCGCTCATCGCGATAGCTTAACGTTTAAAGAAGACGGCGGCAAAGGGCGGACTCTGGACGCGTAGCGATTTCTTTTAACGGCGACCGCGCTGACGTCTTGGAGCCTAAACGGAACTCTAATCTCTGGCGCCGCCTCCCTAAGACCACGGTTTAAACGCCGCTAAGGCGACTCCCAGGAAACAGACCAGAAAGGTCGCCACAAGGATAAAGGGCAAATTGAAGCCGTCCAGCCGCTTTCCAAATCCCTGAAGCTCACGGCTGGCGCGTTCGATTTTGACGTCAAGGCTCTTTATTTCCACCTTCAGCTCGCTTTTGACTCTACCGATTTTGTCGTCAAGGCTATTTACTCGCGCCTCAAATTTGGCGTCAAGGCTCTTTATTTCCGCCTTCAGCTCGCTTTTGACGCTATCGATTTTGGAATCGAGCGAGTTGAATTTACCGTCGAGCGAGTCGAATTTAACGTCGAGTTGGCTGAACCTGGCGTCTATTTTAACCAACGATCCCCAATCATGGCCGCCTGGGGCGCCGAAAGGCCCACCGTGACGGGCCGGTAGACAAGGGGACTGGGGGGGGGCGGTTCGTTGTAGCGTTAGTCCCGCGTCTCCGCGCGCCCGTGGAGACCCAAGACGCGCGGCGACTTCAAAGGCGAGAGAAAGAGAAGTTTGGGGGTCCAGCCGCCCCTGGGGGCCTCTGGCCCTTGGGAAGAGTTCGAGAGCGCGTAGGGCCGGTTTAACGCGACGGGCGCGCGCTTTCTCCAACAAAAGCGGTTTTTTAAGTTTTGGGGGACCGCGCCGCGCGGGCCGCGGCGGACGGGGCGCGCCTTGGGTCCTGGCGCGGGCCCCGGAGGACGGCCGGCGCCCGCCGCTCTGACGCGCGCGAGGGGATTTTTGAGCCACTTTTGACTTGCCTTTTCGCCGCGCCGCGGTAAACTGGAAGAACGTTTCCGCCTTTTTTCCCGCGAGGGGTCGCTTTTCTTCCCTTATTTAAGGGATATTTTTAAATTTCGCGAAAAAATCCCTCTTTTCCCATTTCGCGTTAATCGCTGGCCTTCTAAGGAGTAGTTAAAATGCCCGGATCTTCTAAAAAATACCTGACCACGGTCTTCGGCGCGCCTATCGTCGAGGATAACGTTTCCATGACCGCGGGGAAGGGGGGCCCCATCCTCCTCCAGGACGTGGCTCTCTTGGAAAAACTCGCCCATTTCGGCCGGGAGCGCATCCCGGAAAGGGTGGTCCACGCCAAAGGCGCGGGCGCCTTTGGCGTCTTTAAGGCGACGGAGGACATGAGCGCCTTTACCCGGGCCGACTTTTTGGGTAAGGCCGGCAAAGAAACGGAGCTTTTTATCCGTTTTTCCACAGTGGGAGGCGAAAGGGGTTTCGCCGACGCCGACCGCGACCCCAGAGGTTTCGCGATCAAGTTCTACACCGCCGAGGGCAATTATGACCTCGTGGGCAACAATACCCCCATCTTCTTCATTCGCGACCCCATGAAATTTCCGGACTTTATCCATACCCAGAAGCGTCGCCCGGACAACAACCTGCGCGACGCGAACATCAAATGGGATTTCTGGTCCCTGACCCCCGAGTCCATCCACCAGGTGGCGATCCTCTTTTCGGACCGGGGCGTGCCCGCGAATTTCCGGTCCATGCACGGCTTCGGCAGCCACGCGTATCTGTGGCACAACAAAAAGAACGAGTATTTCTGGGTCAAGTACCACATTGTCACCAACCAGGGGATCAAGTGCCTTACCCGCCAGGAGGCCCAGAAGATGGCCGGGGACGATCCGGATCACGCCACGCGCGACCTCTATACGGCCATCGCGGACGGGCAGTACCCTTCCTGGGACCTTAACGTTCAGATTCTGACCCAGGCCGAGGTCGAAAAGTTCGCCTTTGACCCCTTCGACGTGACCAAGGTCTGGCCCCACGCCGACGCGCCGTTGCGCAAAATCGGGACGATAACCCTCAACCGCAACCCCGGCGATTACTTTCGGGACGTGGAGCAGGCGGCTTTCAACCCGTCAAGCTTCGTTCCGGGGATCGGGCCCTCCCCGGACAAACTCCTCCAGGGCCGGCTTTTCTCCTACCATGACACCCACCTGCACCGCCTGGGCCCCAATTACCACCAGATCCCCGTCAACCAGCCCCGGGGGACCAAGGCCCATACCAACGAGCGGGACAGCTACATGGTCTTAAGCTCCCCGGAAGGCGTTCCCAACTATTGGCCCAACAGCTTAGGCGGCCCGGGTCCCAAGCCTATTGCTTATCCCGAGATCCCCGTGACCGGCGCCGCGGCCCGCTACCCGGTGGAAGTGACCTCCCTGGACTACGAGCAGGCCGCGGCTCTTTACAACAGGGTCCTGACCGCGCCGGAACGGGAAAGGCTTTTGGACAACGTGGCCGACTCCCTCGCGGGCGCGATCGACCGCGTGCGCCTCAGGTCCCTGGTTATGTTCTATAAGATGGAGCCGGGCGCGGCCAAACTCCTCGCCGAGGCCGTCAAAAGCGACTATGGCCAGGTCGAAAAGCTCGCCGCCTTAAGTTTCGCGGACTTGGTCAAAGCGACCGCCGCCTAAGCGAAGCCCACTTTCCCCAACCCCGCCCCCGCGCCGCCAGCCCCAAGGGCTAAAAGCGCGGGGGCGGGGCCGTTGGGGGGGGCGCCGCGCGGGGCCTAGCTCACGAATTCCACCCAACCCCTTATGTCGGGCCGGGTTCCGTACTGGACTCCCACGAGTTCGTCGTATATTTTTTGGGTGATGGGCCCGACGCCGCCGTCGCCGATGACGATTTCCTCGTTTTGGTAACAGAGTTTCCCCACCGGGGAGATGACCGCCGCGGTGCCGGAGCCAAAGGACTCGCCAAGGGCGCCGCTCTTTTGGGCGGCGAGGATTTCCTCAATCGTCAGGGGCCGCTCCTCGGCTCGCAGTCCTAAGTCGCGCGCCACGGCCAGAACGCAGGCGCGGGTGACTCCGGGGAGGATCGTGCCGGTTAAGGGAGCGGTGACGATAGTTCCGTCGAGCACGAAGAACATGTTCATGCTCCCCACCTCTTCCACGAGCTTGTGGGAGACGCTGTCCAGCCAGAGGAGCTGGGTGTAGCCCTTTTGGGCGGCCAGCTCGGTCGCCAAAAGGCTTCCCGCGTAGCTGGCCCCGGCCTTGATGGCGCCCAATCCCCCGGGGGCGGAGCGGGAGTAGAAGTTCTCCACGTAAATTTTGATGGGGGCGAAGCCTCCCGGGTAGTAGGGCCCCACGGGCCCCATGATGATAAAGAAGAGATATTCCTTAGCGGGGCGGACTCCTAGGTGGGCTTCGGTGGCGATAACCGTGGGCCTGATATAGAGGGAAGAGCCCGGGTGGGCGGGAGTCCAGTCGCCGTCGATCTTTAAAAGCTCTTTGAGGGCTTGGAGCAGAAAGGCCTCGTCCAAATTGGGGATGGCCATGCGGCTGGCGGAGCTGTTGAAGCGGGTAAAGTTATCCCGGGGCCGGAAGAGGGCGAGCCGCCCGTCGGGGTGCCGGTAGCACTTGAGGCCCTCGAAAATGGTCTGGCTGTAATGGAGGACCATGGCGGCCGGGGAGAGGAGGAGCGGCCCGAAAGGCTCGATCCGGGGGTTTCGCCAGGCCCCGTCGTAATAGTCCAGCTTAAAGACGTGATCTGTATAGATGTCCCCGAAGCCCAGCGCCGCTTCGTCGCGCGGGTGGGGTTGGAGGTGGGAGGCCAGTTGGCGGTGGACGAGAATTTCCATGGGATATCCCCAAATCTGCGGGAAAATGGGTTTCGCCTCCCCGGGGAAGGAAGGCGCGGGCGCGGCTTGTTAGCGCTTTGTCCCAAGGGCGGGCGTGGCCTTGGGCCTACGGAAAAGAGCGCGCCGCGGATAAAATATCTTTATTTTTTAGCTTTTTTCGCGCCTAAACTCAAGGGGAATCCCTTGGCCCTCGGCCTCCGGGGAAACGTTCCGCCTTTTTGGGGCGCGCGCGGGAGCGCGCCGCGCCTCGCGGCGAGCCGGGGACCGGAAAAGTTTTTTTAGAGCGGTCGCGGCTTTCGCTTCGCGTTCTGGAGCTTGCGCTGGAGTTTTAAGGCCACCGGCGGGGGCACGAGGGCCGACATGTCCGCGCCTAAGGAGGCCGCTTCCTTGACCACCGAGGAACTGATAAAAAACCACTGATAATCGGCCATCAGGAAGACGGACTGAATGTCGTGGTTGACGTGCCGGTTCATGAGGGCCATCTGGAACTCGTAGTCAAAGTCCGCGGTGGCCCTCAGGCCCCTTAAAATAGCCGCGGCGCCCTTGTCGCGGGCGTATTCCACGGTCAGGCCGTCGTAGCTCTCTATTTCCAGGCGGTCGGCGGGAAAGTCTTTTAAGGATTCCCGCAGAAGCTCCAAACGCTCCGCGACGGTGAAGAGGGTCCTTTTTAAGGGATTTTGGGCGACCGCCACGATTAAGCGGTTGAAAATGGTCAGTCCTCGTTCCACCAGGCTCACGTGTCCCAAAGTGGGGGGATCAAAGGTGCCTGGGTATATGGCGAGGATATCCACGTTTCTTTAATTTTCGCCCTTCGCCTCGGGAGCGCCGTCGGGGGAGGGGGCGAGCGCGCGGTAATGGTCGCGCTCATGGTCAGGCTCGCGCTCATGGGAATGGCTTTCCCCAGCGGAGGCGTTATCCTCCGCGCGCTCGCGCTCGTGGGCGCGTTCCCCCTCGTGGACGTGGGGGCGCTCGTGGCCACGGTCGCTCTCGCTTCCGCGTGGGCCCTCAGGCGCGCGGTCGCTTCCGCTCGCGCGCTGGCTCGCGTCCCTCGCCTCGCGCCGCGGTAGCGCGACCAATCTATCGTAATCGGCCCGGGAGACTTCCTCCACGGTGATATTATCTAAAAAGTATTGGAATAATTTTTGTCTCCCGATTTCGTTTTTCAGGAAATAGACATAGGCCGGGTTCGACAAATAGGGGTTGGCGAACTTCTGAATATCGGCGACGATCCGTTTTCGCTCCTCATCGTCTTGGTCGCTATCGCGCAGGGTCGCGAGCAGCGCGTCGTATTTTTCCTGGCCCTGCTGGGCGCGGTAACTTTTAAGGTAAGCCCGCTGTATGGGTTCGAAGATTTCCTCGCTATTGGGGAGAACGTCGGCCTCGGCGGGAAGTTTGCGGGCGATCGCAAACGTTCGCGCCGCGATTGTGGCGTATAGAAAGGCTTTTTCCTCAAAGTTTTTTTGGTATGACTTGAGCCCCGCGGGGGAGAGGCTTTTGAGGCGTTCCGGGCTCAAGAGGTTTAAGCTAAAATATGATTCCATCGCTTCCTGGATCAATTTTTGGGGCGTGGGCGGTTTTATCAGCTCCAGTATGTCGGAATAGAGAACGCTGGCGTTTATGTCCTCATTTTGCCGCTCAAGGCCTGGACGCAATTCGTTCGCCAATTTCGTTTTCAGGCTTTCCAGATCCGGGGCGTCTTCGAAGCCGAGATAGGATGGCAAATCCTCAATGGCGGGAAACTCCGTGCGCTCAAAGCTGGGAACGTCGACGATGGCCAGGATTTCTTTGCCGGCGATGGAGCGGTTTTTGTGGGAGACCGGCACCATTATGGGAATCGTGACGGGAAACTCGCTTAAAGCGCGACCGAGGACGGCGTTTAAAATGGGGACAAGCTCGGGGAAGTCGCTAAAATCGTTCCCGTAAGAATCGCGGAGGAGATACTTGCCGTACTTAGGGGTGCCTTTTTTCTTGGGCAGCTCCTGGGACTTGTGGATCAAGGAATAAGAGATTAACGCCAAATCGCCGATTTCCAGGCGGCTCTCCGGCGCCGTATTCTGATTGAACGTGGCGAACTTTTCCGCGTATTCCTCAATCTTCATGCTGACGGCTAGATCAAGATACTCCGGGGAAGCTTCCTTGCTAATCCTGTAGGCTTTAATTTCCTTGAAGTCGGGAAGACTGTAGTCCGGCAGGTATTCAAAAGTGGCGTTGAAAACGATGGGGGCGCGTGGCTTCAGCTCCACGAAGGAGAAAGATTCGGGAGGACTGAAAAAGTTGACCTTCTTTTTCTCGCACTCTTTGTCGATGAGCGGCAGGAGCACGTCCTGGTAGAGTTTGGCTTGGATGGCGTTTTTATAGTTCGCGAAGACGACTTCAAAGGGGGCGTTGCCTTTCCGGAACCCAGGGATTATGGCGTCTCTAAGATAAGGGTCTATAACGGCCGCCACGCTCGCGGGGAAAGCGGCTTCGGGGTCGGCGAGGATTTTGACCTCAACGGTCACAAACTTGTCGCTCTGTATCGAGAGGTTGAACTCAAACATGCTGGGAAGCTCCGGAAAATATGGTGCGAGAGAGGGGACTTGAACCCCTACGGCCTTGCGGCCGCTGGCTCCTAAGGCCAGTGCGTCTACCAATTCCGCCACTCTCGCCTCTTTTATGGGAATTTAAGGAATTGGGGAATCGCGCGCCATTTTCCCCGCGGGCGCGCGAAAGGCGCGTCCCCCTCAAACCTCCTCTTGGGAATCCGCCCCGCTATTGGGCGCCTGGCTCTGGGCGCTTCAAAAAAAAGCGGGAGGCGCGGCCCTCCCCGGAGAGCGGGCGCTCTCGTCGGAAGGGCGACGGAAAGAGGGGGACAATGGAAAGAGGCGAGGAATTTTTCTCCAATTTGGGACGCGCGCGGGCCAAAATGATTCCCCGCGCGCCTTGGGGGGAAAGCCTCGCGCCGCGACCCAATCGGCGCGCGAGCGCGCTTAAGCCTAAGCGGGGCCGCCCGGGCGGGCGATCCCTTTCGCGCGTGGCGCGGGACCCCTTCGCGCGTGGCGGCGGACGACCGCGCGGCCTCCCGACCGACTAGCGGCGCGAGGACGACCGGGAGCGTCACGGGACGATTCCCCTCGCTTGAACGCCGCCAAACGCCGTAAAGAGAGGCGCGGGAAAGCGTTTTTAGGGAAAAAGCGCAAAAGCAACAATAGATCAAGCCCGCCAAAAAGGCAAGGCTTTTAGGCTTTCCCGAAGGCTTTCCCGGCCTTCGCGCCTCGCGGGGAAAAAGCCGCGGAGCGCCTTCCGCGCGCTCCGCGGCCTCCCTTGGGGGAGCCCCAGCGGGGAGAGCGGGAAGGCGCCGCGCGCGGGGGAGTTAAACGTCGCCTTCGGGGCGGAGCCATGAGGGGGCCTCTAATACATCTGGCGGCGTTCGGAGGAGGAGCCCAGGCCGAGGATTTCCCGGTATTTGGCCACGGTGCGCCGGGCGATATTGATGTTGGAACTCTGGAGGATCTGCACGATGCGCTGGTCGCTCAAGGGTTTTTGGGGGTCTTCCGCGCCGATAATCTGCTTGATGCGGTTTTTGACGCTCTCGGAGGACAGGGAGTCCCCCTGGAAACGGCTGATGGGGCTGTCGAAGAAATACTTGAGCTCGAAAACCCCTCGGGGGGTATCGACGTATTTATTGGTGGTGACCCGGGAGATGGTGGACTCGTGGAATCCCAAGTCGTCGGCCACTTCCCTTAAGACCAGGGGTTTGAGAAACTCCACCCCATGGTCCAAAAATTCCCGCTGAAAGCGGAAGATGGACTCGGTGACCCGGTAGATGGTCCGCTGCCGCTGATGGATGCTGCGGATTAAAAAGGTCGCCCCTTTGAGTTTTTCGTTCAGATACTTGCGCGTTTCCTCCGGGGCGGTCTTGTCGGTCAGAAGGCGGCGGTAGGCGTTGGAGAACTTGAGGCGGGGCATGCCGTCCTCGTTGAGGGAGATCATGTACTCGTCCCCGACCTTGACGATGGAGACGTCGGGGGTTACGTAGATGGGGTCCGTCGTGGAATAGACGAGGCCAGGGTGCGGGTTGAGGGTTTTGAGGGTGTCGATGGCCTCCACGACGATTTTTTTGTCGCACTGCAGGGCCTTGCAGAGGCCAGGGAGGTCCTTTTTTTCCAAGAGTTTGAGGTATTTTTGGACAATTAAGGCCGCGGGGGAAAACTCCAGATTCTGGCGCTTGAGCTGAATGAGCAGGCACTCGGGCAAATCGCGGGCGGCGATCCCCGGGGGATCGAGCTCCTGGACCCGCGCGAGGGTCCTGTCCATGACGGCCTCCTCGGTCCCCGACTGGGCGGCGAGCTCCGCGACGGTCCCCACGAGGTAGCCGTTGTCGTCGAGGTTGCCGATGAGAAACTCGCCGCGCCGGTAATCGGCCTTGTCCTTGGCGATAAAACGCCACTGGTTGGCGAGGTGCTCGCACAGGGAGACCTTGGCCGGGGTAAAGGTCTCGAAGCTCGGGACTTCCCCGGGGGTCTCGTGGCTCCCCGTCGCCAGGGTGGTCGCCGGGGCGCTGGAGTATTCCTCGATGTAGTTTTCCCAGTCGATGTCGTCGCCCAGGCGCTCTTCGGGGGCCGCGGGCTTTTCCTCAAAGGCCGTTTCCTCTCCCGTCGGGGCGGCGGCGCCATCTTCGGGCGAGGCCCCGTCGCTGGACGCTCCTTCGGCGGGCCCGTCGCCGGTTTCCGAGGGGGTGGAGAGCTCCAGGAGGGGATTGGACATCATTTCATTGGTGATTTCTTCCGTCAGCTCGACGTGGTTCATTTGCAGCAGCTTGATGGCCTGTTGCAGCTGCGGCGTCATCACCATCGTCTGCGTCTGTTTTTGATTGAGATGAAGTTGCATCGCCATGGTCAAAACTCCACGAAAAACGGGGGAAACCTTGATAAAGGCTTTGAGGGGAAAAAGCGCCCGGAAGCGCTAAAGGCGTGGATGGGAGGGGCGGAAACAAAAAAAATTTCGGAATTTAGCGGGGAATTTTACAGAGAGAAGCCTTTGCCGAGATAGACGCGGCGGACCAGCTCGTCGTCGGCGAGCTGGCGGGGGACGCCCTCCCGGAGGACTTGCCCCTCGTTGATGATGTAAGCCCGGTCGCAGACGGTTAAGGTCTCCCGGACGTTATGGTCTGAAATAAGAATTCCCAGGCCCTTGTCGCGGAGTTCGAGGATCAGGGACTGGATCTCCCCCACGGCGATGGGGTCAATCCCGGCGAAGGGCTCGTCAAAGAGGAGGAAGACGGGGTTGAGGGCGAGGGCCCGGGTGATTTCCAGGCGCCTTCTCTCCCCCCCGGAAAGGGAGAGCGCCATGTTCTTGGCCAGATGGGTGAGGCCCAGCTCTTGGAGGAGGACCGCGAGGCGCTCGCGGCGGGCGCGCGCGTCCAGGTCCAAGGTCTCTAAAATGGCGAGCACGTTGTCCTCGACCGAGAGCCTCCTAAAGACCGAGGGCTCCTGGGGAAGATAGGTCAGCCCGAGGCGCGCCCTCCGGTACATGGGGGAATCGGTCAGATCGTGATCGTCTAGAAGAACCTGCCCCTCGTCCGGGGAGATGAGCCCCACCAGCATGTAAAAGGTGGTGGTCTTGCCCGCCCCGTTGGGGCCTAAGAGACCGCAGATTTCCCCCACTCCCAAAGAAATGTTGACCCCGTCCACCACCTTGCGGGATCCGTAGCTTTTAATGAGGCCCGAGGCCGCCAAGTGCTGGGGGGAAGTCAATTGCCGTCGCCGCCTTGGTCGTAGAAAGCCTGGACCCGCTGACCCCGCTGGCTGTCGACCACGCTGCGGTTTTCGTCCAGGTAATAGGTGATCTGGTGGCCGGTGACCGAGTTCGGGCCCTGCCAGACCCGCGCCTCGCCCGTGAGGATAAGCCTGCGGGGAAGGGACTTGGCTAGGTAGAGGGCTTTTTCCCCTACGCCCAGGCGCTCGCCCTGATGGATCTTGACTCCGCCCTCGCATTCCACCCGGTCGATCTCCTGGCCCCCGGAGAGCGGGGACCGGGATTTGTCCGGGGCGTCGTCGCCGGGCGCCGGGGCGCTCGCCTCGCTCGCGGGAGAGGGCGCGGCGGGCTCGCCGCCCGCCGCCGGGGCCGGGTCGGCGACCGGCGGCGCGACCGGGGTCGGCGCGGCGGCCTGGGGGAGGTAATAGACGCGCATCGCGTCGCAGCTGATGACGAGATTGCCCTGCCGCGCCACTACCCGCCCGGTAAAGGTGACGACTCGGCTCGCGTCGTCGGCCGTCATGTGGTCCGCGGAAATGGAGATAGGGCCGTCGGGGGAATCTGGGGCCGAGGCGTGGCTCGCGGCGGGGCCGGGGACGGGCAAGGGATCCGCGCCCTGGGCCCTTAAGGGGCCCGCGACGAGGAGGGCGAGGGCGAGGGCTAAAAGGCCGATTTTAGCGTGGTTAAAGTCCATGGGCGATAATCAAAAGAGGCTTTGGCCAAGCGTTAATTGAACCTGTCCGTCGACTTCCAAAAGGCCGTTTTTGGCGTCGTAGACAAAACTTTGGCCCGAGAGATTCATTTGGGGATCTTCCAGGCAAAAGGGCTCGTGGCTGGAAAAAACGCCGTTTTTCATGTTCAGAACGACGCGCGGGCTGGTTAAGATACGGCCCTTGGAATCCGCGGCCCGCACTTGGCCCGTCAGGGTGACGAGGCCGCCATCCGGCTCGTAGCGGCCGTTCGCGGCCGTGACGGCGTAGTTCTCGATGGCGGAGGCGATGTCGGCGTTGATGCCGTCTAAAATGAAATAGTTCTGGTCTTTGAAGTAGTTGGCCGTGAGGGCCCGAAGGGCTAGGGTCCTCTCGCCTTCGCCGATCTCGTTTAAGAGGAGATTGGAAAGGCGCATGTCCACGTTGGCGGGGAGCATGTTCTTGAGGCTGCCGAGTTTAAATCCTGGGAAATTCTGGATATTCCAGAGGATTATCCCCAGGACCACCACGAAACCGCCTAAAAGGCAGAGGATTAAAAAGCGAAACCTTGACATTGTCTCCGCTAACTCGCCGCGGAATAATTCGGAGAGTCGCGGCGTCTCAAGCTTGCGTGGATAAATTATAACTTTTGCCCGCGCGCCTGTCAAAGGCTCGTAAGCATTTTTTATGCCGAACGGCTTTGGGGGCGGTGGCTTAGGCGGAAGGCGGGTTTCCCGGGGCTGAGAGTTAAGGCGGAGAGGCGGGCGGAAGCCTCAAGGGATGGCGGGCGTTTGGGGGGATGGCTTGGGGAGGGAGTAGGCGCGGCTGGGGGGAGGAAGGAGCGCGGCGCGCGGACGCGAACGGAGGGAAGAGCGGCGAGCGCCCCAAGGCGAAGGGGCGCGCGGGCGCTGGAGAGCGCGCGGGGAGGGAAAAGCGGGAGAAAATTTAAGGGGCGCCCTGGCGCGCGCCACGGCGGGAAGCGGGGCGCGCCTGATAGGGGCGCTGGGGCGCCCGCCGGGGCGGGAGGCGCGAACCCTTAACTAAAGCGGACGGGCCGCGAGGGGAAGGCGCGCGCGTGGGAGAGAAGGGCGAAGGCGCCCACCGAGTTCCCGGGGAGGCTCCACTTCGCGAAGGCGGCAATGGGGAAAATCCCAGTCAAAACCCTTGAAAAGTTCGCTAAAAATTATAGAAAGGCGGCGGAATAGAGAAGCCCCATGAGAAACATCGTGACCCAGGCGAAGATTCCGGCCACGAAATCGTCAAACATGACCCCAAAGCCTCCAGAAACTTCGCGGTCAATCCAGCCGATGGGCCCAGGTTTGAGGATGTCGAAAAAGCGGAAGAGGAAAAAGCCCCAGATAAAGGCGCAGGGAAGGACGGAGACATGGGGCAGGGGGACCATGGTGACCAGATAGCCCAAAACTTCGTCAATAACGGCCCGGTGGTCGTCATGGGAGTCCAAGTCCACTTCGGCGCGGTTGGAGGCCCACCAACCCAGGAAAAAGACGAAAAGAGTTCCCGCCACGTACCATTCCCAGCCCAAACGGACGAAGAGGAAATAAAGGGGGATCCCTAAAAGGGTTCCAAAGGTCCCGGGGGCTTTGGGCATCAGGCCCAGGCCGAAACAGGTATAGATTTGGCGGATGATAAAGTTAGCGACCCCAGGTTTTTTGGGTATCGTGTTGAAAAAGCCCATACGCCGAAAATTCCCAATCCTTTGGAGGCCGTGGTGGAAGCGCGCGAAATTAGCGAGCCTCAATATACTCCCCGGCGCGTCGTATTGTCCAGAAACCGCGCGGGTCCGCGGGTCCTGGCGTATTGGGCGCGCCGGAGAGGCGGAAAAGGGGAGACGCGCGCGGTGGAGCGAGTTGGATATCTTAATATTTACATGATCAAAAAAAATAATAATAACTTTAAATAAATATATTACGTTAAAATAAAATAATAGTAGTATAAATTATATTTAATATAAATTATTACGTTTATAATAAACATAAAAAATTGATTTAAATATAAATTTTAAAATAATATAAACAAAAATGAATTTTACATGGCGTATAAAATTAATTTATAATATTAATTGTTTAAAAGAGTAAAAATATATATAATAATGAAAATTATGATAAATTAACGCTATATTATTTTAAAAATATTATTTTTAAGGATTGTAAAAGAAAATTAATATGTAAAATATATAAATTTAATATGCTTATAGATGTGGGGCCAAGGCTAAATGGCCTAATTTTAGAGGATTTGATTCTTGACAACTCCGCGAGGTATTCTTAATATACACAAATCGCGCCGTTCTTATCTTTTCCAGCGAAAGGAGCCGTTCGCGGCTCGCGTCCGTTTCCCAGGGGATTTCGTTGGGCTTCCGGCTCTCCAAACGCGCTCGCTTGCGGCTTTTCGCGCTTTTTTAAGCGCGAGGGCGAACAATGGCCTCGCCTGTCAAGCCGGTTAACGGAGAGGCTCCGCGCGCTCTTTTCGCGAAAGATTCCGCGACCTTTTGGCTTTTTTCGCTTTAATAGCGAGACGATTATGGGCCTAGACCGCCAGAGCGCCCGCCGCCGCCCCAAACTCTTAAATTCGTCTTGGCGCGATTCGTCTTGTTTGTCCCCTTAAGGTTAGGTTTTTTATAAAATTGACGGTTTTTTTCGCTTTTAGCTCGTTTTAACTTTTTTTAGTTTTTTTGTTTCGTTCTGTTAGCTTTTAAACGCGCTCAAAAGGCTTTTTCAGGGATTTTGAGCGACTTTCGCCTTTCCAAGGAGACTATATGCGAAGGCTTCCGGTTTACCTCCTTTTAGATATTTCGGGCTCGATGAGCGGGGAACCCATCCAAGCGGTCAATAACGGGATACAGATTCTGCACTCGGCTCTCCGCCGGGAACCGCAGGCGCATGAAATCGCCTACTTAAGCGTTATTACTTTCGAGAGTTCCGTTAAGCAGCTGATTCCCCTCACCGAGCTGAACGATTTCCAGCCGCCCAGCCTCAAGGCGGGAGGCGGAACCAGCCTGGGCGGAGCTTTGGATTTGGTCACGAAATGCGCCGAAAGGGAAGTGATCAAAAACTCTCCCGACTCCAAAGGCGACTATAAGCCTTTGGTCTATATCATGACCGACGGGGAGCCCACGGATAACCCGGACAAGTACCTGCCCGCTTTCAAGGCCTATAAATGGGGCGTGGTGGTGGCCTGCGCGGCCGGTTCGGGGGCCAATACGGCGATGCTCCAGAAAATCGCCGGGGAGAACGTGCTCGCCTTGGATGTCTGCGACTCTTCGTCCATCGCGGCTTATTTCAAATACGTTTCCTCGAGCATCGTGGTCTCCAGCAAGCGGGTGGACGCCGGCGGCGAGCCGGGCTCCGTCAGCGAGCTCCCGCCTCCCCCGCCCGAAATCTCCTTGATCAAGTTCTAGGGGGAGAGGCGCGCGCCGTCCCTTGGGGTTCCAGAGGGCTTATCAGCGAGCCCTCTGGAAAAACCGCGGCGCGAACCGTTCGTTTAAGTCGCCTAATATCGCGTAACGCGCGCGATTTTGTTTATTTGGGAGATAATTAGTCTTTTTTTGTTGGTTTATGATGAGAAAGCTGCCTATTTATATCTTAATCGACACTTCCGGCTCCATGCGCGGAGAACCCATTGAGGCCGTCAAAGTCGGGCTGCAAGCCCTTGTCGCGGCTCTCAAGAGGGATCCTTACGCCTTGGAAACGGTTTATATCTCCGTCATAACCTTCGATCGCGAAGCCAAGGTCTTGCTGCCCTTAACGGAGCTGACCGTTTTGTCCATTCCGGAGATCCCTCCCCTGGAGTCCTCGCCCACCAATTTGGGAGAGGCCCTGGAACTGATGCTTAAGCTCTACGACAAAGACGTGGTGAAGTCTTCCAAGGACACTAAAGGCGACTGGATGCCTTTGGCGGTCGTCATGACCGACGGCTCGCCGTCGGATACTCTGCTCTTCGACCGGATGTGCCAGAAGATAAAGGGCTACGTCTTCTCGCGGATTATAGGCTGCGCCGCTGGCCCCAAGGCTAAGACGGAACCCTTAGGCAAATTTTCCACTGACGTGGTTATCCTGGAAACCATGGACAGCAACGGTTTCGCGAAATTCTGGCAATGGGTTTCCCAGACCTTCTCCAGGCATAGCCAAAGCAGCGAATTAAGCGTGAAAGATTTGCCTCCGCCGCCCCCGGAGATCAAGATAGCGATTTAGATTTCTTCGCTATCGCTTTATTCCGCGCGATTTGTATTGTTTTAGTTATTTTTCTATTCGGTTGACGGTTTATTTGTATGTCAGAACCAACTTCGGCTTACGTGACGGTTTCCGGAAAATTACTGAAAATTTGGCAAAAGGCGGAAAGAAATCCCATATTTGGCTTCAATAACAGTATTTTATCCGCCAATATAAAAAAATTACATGATCATTTGCGAATGGAAGGAGTACTAGCTGGCGACTCTATTCACGACGACTATCAACCATATATTGAGCAGATAGATTATTTGGCTTCTTTGGTCGGATCCGAATTATTTGACTTAAATAGCGTCGAACGACTCTCGCCGTCATTTAAAAAAATTAATGACGCGATAATAAATAAGATTCAAGCTGACTCAGCTAAAGTCATGGACGGCGATTACGAAAAATTGATGGAATACAACGCGACGCGCGTTCAATCGCCCGATACGGCTATTATTCAAGAGGAATGTTTTAATGGAATAGTCCTGTATTTCAATAATAAAATTGAGTCGTATTCTGATAAAATACAAGCGATACTGGATTCTCAACATCCAACAAGTTATTCCATCGCTGATAAAACGAGCGATACTTCCGGGGATAGCGTTCCTCCTTTTCCCCCGAAAGAATACGCGTCTCCCAAGGTTCCGGAAGCTTCCTCAAGTTCCTCGGCGGGCGAGCGGCCAAGCCAGCCCGCCGAAACGTCGCCGTCCGCGCCCCAAGAGTATATTTTACCGGAATTTTCTAGCCCAGCGCCCACTCCTCCCGCCGCCGCCATTCAGGGCGGCGCGCCAGGCTCTTTAGCCGCCGCGCCCAAGGAACCGGCGGCGTCAGGGTCAGCCGCCGCGAAGCCTCCGCTGGCGCCAGTCCCGACCCCTGCGGGGGAATCGCGAGACCCCGCTCCCAATCCTCCCGCTCCCGCCGTCGCCAATCAGGGCGATTCGCCCGAATCCACTGGAAACGCGCCAGTGGACGCGGCGCCTCAGCCAGCCGCGCGGGAGCCGCGCTCGCCTCTCCCGGAGACTTCCGGGGAGAAGGCGGTTAGCCAAAATCCTCCCCCCGCTTCCAATGCCGCCGATGGGGTCGGCGGGGCGAATCCCGCGAACGTCGCGGAACCTCGGCCACCCGTCGCCACGGCGCCGGAAGGGACGCGCGCCGATCCCCCTAAAATCGCTCCCCCAGACGCGGTGGCGCCTCCCGCGAGCGCGCCTTCGCCTAGCGCGACTTCGCCTGAAGGCCAGCGCCCAGCGCCAGAGCCTCAGGTGGGCGCGGAAAGCGGAACGAAAAAAGAAGGAGCCGCGGCGGATATTAACGGGCCTTACGCGCCGCCTCCGAACGCGCCGGAACCGCCTAAACCACTTTATGATCCAAGGTATATTGATGAAAAAAACCGCGCGGAAAAGCTGAGAAAAGCAGAAGAGATCAAACAAGAACTCGAACGGAAGCAAAAAGAGCGGCTTGATAACGAAAGAGAGGAAGAAGAGCGAAAAAGGGCTGAAGAAGCGAGAGTAAGGGCCGCGGAAGAGAGAAAAAGGGAGGAAAAAGAGAGAGCGTACCGGGAGCAGCTGGCGCAATGGGAAAATCTTGGATCTGATGGCCGCCTCGCTTTAATCTCGAAACACAATAAGATTGACGAAATTCGTCAACCCGTTCTTATTATTGAGCTGGCCTCGGAATTTGGCCCTCGCGACAATATATTTTCCGAAACTAAAAGAAATATCGGCTCCGCCGAAATCACGGGAAAATACAAAGCGGAATTATCCTATATCTTGGAGCTTGGCGTGGAAAAACTCCATCGCGTCAAAGCTTGCTTGGGCAATAGTTTTTGGCGCGACCCTTTAAATCTTGAGATTACTCTTCACTCCGCGAATAACGGCGCGCGTAACCCCAATGAGGGGGATAAAACTATTTCCATAAAAGGGACCCCGAATCTCGCCGAAGGTTACGAGGGTAAAATCAAATTTATATTTTACGTCAATAACAATCTCGATAAAATTGAATCCCATGATTTAAAGCTTTTTATCGCGCCCGATCCCAAATCAATGTGGAAAGACTTAGAAGTTGCTGACTACGAGGGATACCACACTCCCAATGAAGTCGTGAGTTTCGCGGAGCTTCCTTTTCTTCAAAAATACGTCATCGCGGCGAGCTGCCGCGGCAGATCGCACGCGAACGTCTCGAAACCCCGGGACGATTATTTTAAATTCGAGTCTGACCCTTCCTCTGAATGGAACGTTTTCGCCGTCTCCGACGGCGCGGGAAGCTCAAAGTATTCGCGCAAAGGGGCGGAAATCGTTTGCGAGACAATGGTTAACGAATTTCTCGCTCTTTTTTCGAGCCAGGAAATCGTGAGTTTTTTCGCGAATAACGAGGCTTTTTTCGCGGAATGGAAGGGTAACTTCGTCGCCTTAACCAAAGAAGGCCAGTATAAACAGCAAAACGAATTTCGCCAAAAACACGGTTTGGACGCTTTAATTTACCGGATAGTTTACAAAGCGTACGCTAATATCTTTGAGGAAGCGAAAAATAAAACCGCTTCTCTCGGCGAAAACGTCAAAATCCGCGAATATCACGCCACCGCGCTTTTCGTGGCCGTCAAGAAGTTTTCTTTCGGGTATTTTCTCATTTCCTTCTGGATCGGCGACGGCGGCCTGGCTCTCTACAATTGGAACAATACCTCGCGAGTTTTGGTCTTGGGCGCTCCGGACACCGGGGAGTACGCCGGGCAGACCCGTTTTCTGACTATGCAGACTGAGATTTCGGAGCCGTTGGTCGCCCAAAGAACCCATTTTGTCTTCGCCGACGATTTTGAGTCCATCATTATGGCCTCCGACGGCGTTACGGACCCTTTTTTCCCTTCCGACAACTCCGTCGTCTCGCGGGAGAGCTGGCGAGAGTTATGGGAAAAAACCCTCCCCAACGGCGAAGGGGAAAACAAGGGCTGCCCGGAAGTCTTCGACCCTAAGGCCACGCTCGAGGACAAGGCCAAAAGCCTGCGCCGGTGGCTTGATTTTTGGTCCGTGGGCAACCACGACGACCGGACCATTTTGATCGTGAAGTAGGATTGTTTCGTGAGTAAAGCAAAAAGCGCCAATATAGTGACGGTAACTTCGCCCACCGATGGATCCACCGTGCGGTTCGTCTACGAGGATCCCAAACAGGGCGGGGTAAAGGATGTCTATTTCGATCCCAATAAACAGTACGCCGTGGCCTTTTTCCGCAAAAAACTCGATTTTAACGGCAAGGAACGGATTAACAGGTTAGTGGGCCCTTACCGGCAGTCCATTTTTGAGCGGGAAGGCGGCGACTACTGGAAACCCCTCTTCCGCTGGCCCGAGAAGGTTGTCGAATATGACGGCAGGACGGGCATCGTGCTCCCCTTTTACGAGAAACATTTCTTCTTCGGGCCCAAAACTTCCCTGGCCGGGGCGGAAAAAGAGGGCTACTGGTTCGCCTCCGCCAAAAATTTCAACAAAAGCGTCCCCCCCGAGGAAAAGGGCGCCCTTTTGGGTTTTCTCCAGGTTTGCCTCAATCTCAGCCGGGCCACCAAAAGGCTCCACGCCGCGGGTCTCGCCCATTCCGACCTCTCGTATAAAAACTGCCTGATCGATCCCACCTCGGGCAGCGCCTGCATCATAGATATCGACGGCTTGGTCGTTCCTTCCCTCTTTCCGCCCGACGTGGTGGGCACCCGCGACTTTATCGCCCCCGAAGTCGTCGCCACCATGCATTTGCGCTCGGACGACAAGAACCGCGTTCTTCCCACCCGCTCCACGGATCTGCACGCCTTGGCGGTCCTTATCTATATCTACCTTTTTCACCGCCATCCCTTAAGGGGCAGCAAGTTCTATTCCGTGGACACGGACGTTCAGGAAACCCATGAGATGGGCCAGGACGCTCTCTTCGTGGAGCACCCCACCGACGCCTCCAACCGGGTCCGTATCGAGGCCAACGACCAACCCTTTCTGCCCTGGATCGACACGGCCAAGAACCCTTACAAAATCATGGGCCCATATCTCAAGGAACTCTTTGACCAGGCCTTCGTCAAGGGGCTCCACCAACCCAATCTGCGCCCTACGGCCGACGACTGGGAAAACGCCTTGGTCAAAACCCTGGACATGATCCAGCCCTGCTCCAACCCCAAATGCGTCAAAAAATGGTTTGTCTTTGACAACACCTCCAAACCGTCCTGCCCCTACTGCGGGACTCCCTTTTCCGGAATCCTCCCCGTTTTGGATTTCTATTCCAGCCGCGACGGCAAGTCCTTCCGCGCGGACAACCACCGCCTGATGGTCTTTCCCAACCAATATCTCTACCAGTGGCACGTCGATCGCAACGTCTTCCCCAACGAGCGGATCACGGACGAGCAGAAAAAGGCGGTCGGCTATTTTATCTTCCACCAGGACAAATGGCTCTTCGTCAATCAAACCCTTCAGACGCTCAAAGACCTGACGCGCGATAAAATGATTCCCCCCAAAAGTTACGTGGAGCTGACCGAAGGCTTGCAGCTCCATCTCTCCAACGCGCCCAGCGGGCGCCTCGCGCGGGTAATTTTGGTCAAAGCCTAAGGCGAGGGGAAGACCCCGAGCTAAATCTCCGGGGAGAGGCCCACGCGCCTTTCGCGCGCGCCCCTTAAGTCCCCGCCGGGGGCCGAGCGACTCCCCTCGCGGGCTAAAGGGCTCATTTATTTGGCGTTTTAATTTGCTATAATATTCGCGTGTTTAATTTTTTTAATGTAATTTCCCCTTTTTTTAAGCCAAGGAGCGATCTCTAATGGCCACGCGGCGCCTGCCCGTCTATCTGCTCTTAGACTGTTCCGAGTCCATGGCCGGAAAACCCCTCGAGAACGTGGAAACGGGAGTCCAGACCTTGCTCGCGGCTCTCCAGAGGGATCCCCACGCCTTAGAGTCCGTTTATCTCTCCATCATAACTTTTGACGCCAAGGCCAGGGTGGCGGTTCCCTTGGAGGATCTTTCCCAAATTAGGGCCCCCAAGCTCTCCATTAGGCCGGGCACGGCCATGGGCGCGGCCTTAAAACTGGTCCAGGAATCTATCAGCCGGGACGTGCGGCGGGCCTCGCCCACCCAAAAAGGGGATTTCCGGCCTTTGATTTTTATCCTCACGGACGGCCAACCCACGGACGAATGGGAGGCCGCGGCCCGGGATCTCAAAAACATGAAACACCACCCGGCCAACGTCTACGCCATCGGCTGCGGGGAGGAGGTGGATTTTTCCACGATGCTCCAAATAGCCGACGTTTCCGTCCACCTCAAATCCATGAGCACCGAGAGCCTAGCGGGCCTATTCCTCTGGCTTTCGGCCTCCGTCCAGTCCCAGTCCGTGGCCCTCGTCCCGGACGGGCCTTTGAGCCTGGAGAAGAGCCCCCTCAAAAAAGGCATGGAGCTGATCGGCCCCTCGAATGTCCCCCAGTTTCAGCACGACTCCGTTCTCTATTTCCACGTTCGTTGCCGCGACGCCTTAGGGCATTATCTGATGCGCTACCGTTTCGTGCCCGAGACCCGCTTCTACGAGGCCCTGGACGCCACGCCCCTCCCAGAGGATTTTTTCTCCGACGGGGCCATGAAAAGCCCTCCCGTGGACGCGTCCAAGCTTTACGGCGCGCCCAAATGTCCTTTTTGCCAAAGCCAGGGCTGGGGCAAGTGCGGTTTCTGCGGGCACCTCTTCTGCCTCGACCATGACCGGCCCGCGCGCTCCCTGACATGTCCCCACTGCCAGACCTCTCTGACCATTGACGACGACGGCGCCTCTTTTACCGTGGACGGCTCCCAGGGCTAAATTCCACGCCAACTTTAAGGAAACGCGTTAGATGACCACGGACGATCTTTCCCCCCCGCGCCCCGCCGCCTCCAGCCAAGAGTTCCCCGGGCTAACCCCGGAGGAGGTCGAGGAGAGCCGGCGCCTTAACGGCGCCAACGTCCTCACCCCGCCGCCCCGGGATCCTTGGTGGAAGCTCTATTTGGAAAAATTCGAGGACCCCATTATCCGGATTCTCCTGGTCGCGGCGGTCATCGCCATCTTGGCCGGAATCATCGAGGGGCGCTTCGCGGAAGGCATCGGCATCGTCATCGCCGTGCTTCTGGCCACCACCTTGGGTTTTATCAACGAATACAAGGCGGGCCAGGAATTCGACATTTTAAACAAGGTCTCCGACGACGATCCCATCAAGGTCATCCGCGGCGGCGCCTACGGGTCGGTCCCCAAAAAGGACCTGGTGGTGGGGGACGTGGCCTCTTTGGAGCAGGGGGAAGAGATCCCCGCCGACGGCGAGGTCTTGGAGGCGGTTTCTTTTCAGGTCAACGAGGCCTCCCTCACCGGGGAGTCCTTGCCCGTCACGAAAAAGGCCCTGGGGGAAGCGGTCATCGACGAAAGCGCCGCCTACCAGGAGCACCAGCTTCTGCGGGGGACCTTTGTCTCCGACGGGCGGGCCCTCTTTCGGGTCACGCGGGTGGGCGACGCCTCGGAAATCGGCCGGACCGCCAGGTCCGCCGCGGAGGAGACGGAAAACGTCACTCCCTTGAACCGCCAACTGGGGCGTTTGGGGCGGCTCATCGGGGTTTTGGGGTTCGCCGTCGCCCTTCTGATTTTCGCGGCCCTTACCGTCCGCTCCGGGATCCAGGGGGACTTGGGGCGGCAAGTGGACTTGGGGCCCGAGATCGTCCTCGCCGACGGCGCCGGGGGGCCTTCCCCCGCGGCCCTGAGCGCCGCCCTCGCCGAATTGGGGAACCCGAGCGACCACAAGATTGTCCGCCACCTGACGGAAACCGGGTGGGAATATTATCTTAGCCTCCCCCTCGCGAACGGGGAGATCTATTTTCTCGTTTCCGTTTTCTTGGCCCTCGTCGTGGCCTTAAGCCGGGTCTGGATTCCGGTTGTCCAGGACGCTTTTGAGCTTTTGGGGAAAAAGAGGCCGGAGATCGGCTGGATTGAGCGCGAGGGTTTGGCGCCCTGGCTCCAGGCCTTGGGGGGAGCGTGTATCCTGGCCGGGGCGCTCGTGGGGATAGGGCTTCTCTCCGGGATCTTGAGCGGCGGGATCGCCACCTGGCTCCCCGGGGCCACGGTTTTAACCCTTTTGCGCTTTTTTATGGTCGCGGTGACCATCATCGTGGTGGCCGTTCCCGAAGGCCTTCCCATGAGCGTCACCCTGTCCTTGGCCTATTCGATGCGCAAGATGACCGCCGCCAATAACCTCGTGCGGCGCATGCACGCCTGCGAGACCATCGGGGCGGCCACGGTCATCTGCTCGGACAAGACCGGGACCCTCACCATGAACCAGATGAAGGTGAACCGGGCGAGCTTTCCCTTCCTGGGCGACGCCGCCGGCCCGCCCCAAGGCCCCGACTGGGATCTTTTAAGCGAGGCCATCTGCGCCAATTCCACCGCCAACTTGGCGGAGGACGAGTCGGGAAAGCTTCTCGCGCCTCTGGGGAACCCCACGGAAGCGGCCCTCCTTCTGTGGCTCGAGGGCTTGGGCGTTGGCTACAAAAGCCGGCGCGCGGGCTTCGCGCTCTTAGGCCAGCTCACCTTTTCCACGGAACGCAAGTACATGGCGACTTTGGGCGTCTCGGCGTCTGGCGCCAACGTTCTCTACGTCAAAGGCGCCCCGGAGATCGTCTTGGGTCGCTCCGCTTCAAAAAAGGGCGCGGACGGCGGGGAGGCGCCTTTGACCGCCCAGGAGCGGGAAAGCGTCGCCCAAAGCCTCAAGGACGAGCAGGCCCGAGGCATGCGGACCTTAGGCCTGGCCCGCAAGGTTTTGCCGGAGGCGCCCTCCGACGCTTCCGGGGAGGCTATCCAGGCCCTGGCGGACCAAAACGATCTGGTCTTTTTGGGCTTTTTCTCCATCGCCGACCCCACTAGACCCGAGGTCCCGCCAGCGGTCAAGGCCTGCGCCAAGGCTGGGGTCAAGGTGAAGATGGTCACCGGGGACTCCAGCGTCACGGCCCTGGAAATCGGCAAGGAGATTGGCGTGGTCGCCGTGGGGGAAGACGCGCGGGGCGCGGCTCTTTCCGGCGACGAGTTTATGGCCTTAGGCGAGGAGGAGGCGATGGAGGTCGTCGAGGGGCTGAAAATTATGTCCCGCGCCAAGCCCCTGGCCAAGCAGCGGCTCGTGAACCTCCTCCAGAAAAAGGGCGAGGTCGTGGCCGTCACCGGGGACGGCTCCAACGACGCCCCGGCCCTCAACCACGCCGACGTGGGCCTGGCCATGGGGATCACCGGCACCTCGGTGGCCAAGGAGGCCGCGGACATCATCCTTCTCGACGATTCCTTCGCGAGCATCGTCAAGGCGATCATGTGGGGGAGGTCCATCTACGCCAACATCCAGAAATTTATCCTCTTCCAGCTCACCATCAACGTCCTGGCCCTGGGCGTGGCGCTCTTGGGCCCCTTTTTGGGGATTCAGCTGCCGCTTACGGTCACCCAAATGCTCTGGGTCAACCTCATCATGGACACCTTCGCGGCCCTGGCCTTGGCCTCCGAGCCCCCTAGCTGGGATCTCATGGACAAGCCTCCCCGGAACCCCGAGGCCTTTATCGTGACCCCCGCCATGGCCCGCTTCATTTTCGCGGTGGGCGGCTTTTTCCTCTTGCTTTTCCTCATTCTGGCGGTGGGCCTCAAAAACGTTTTCCCCATGGATCTCGACGCCCCCGGGGGAAGGCACAACCTTTCGATCTTTTTCACGACCTTCGTCTTCATCCAGTTCTGGAATCTCTTTAACGCCCGCGCCATGGGCCGTAACCAATCGGCTCTCGCTAACCTCCGCGAGAGCAAGATGTTCGCGCTCATTATCGCGGTAATCGCCGTGGGCCAGATCCTCATGACAGAGCTGGGCGGCGAGGTCTTCCGGACCGATCCCCTGTCCGTCAAGGAGTGGGCGCTTATTATCGTTCTCACCTCCCCGGTCCTCTGGTTTGGGGAGATCGTCCGTTTCGTCAGAAGGTCGCGCCAGCGGGCCGAAGGCCCCGTGGCGGCGCGATAAGGCCGCGGGCCCCAAGGGGCTCGCGGGGCCGCGCGGCCGGCGACGGCGCGCGGGAAAGGATTTACGATGGCAGTCTCTTTAACTAAGGGCGGAAACGTTTCTTTAAGCGGCGAGGCCCCGGGCCTGAAGGCCATTTACTGTGGGCTGGGCTGGGACGCTAGGAGCACGGACGGGGCGGATTTCGACTTGGACGCTTCCGCTTTTCTCCTTGGGCCCACCGGAAAAGTCGCGCGGGACCATGATTTTATTTTTTACAATAATCTTGTATCCGCCGACGGGGCCGTGGAGCACACCGGCGACAATTTGACCGGCGACGGCGAGGGCGACGACGAGGTCATTAAGATTGACCTCGCGAGCGTGCCCGCGAGCGTCCACAAAATCGCCGTGGTGGTCACCATCCACGAGGCCGACCAGAGGCGCCAGAATTTCGGCATGGTCTCCAACGCCTTCATTCGCGTCGTCAACCAACTGGGGGACCAGGAGATCGCCCGTTTTGACCTTTCCGAGGACATGTCCACGGAGACGGCCATGGTCTTCGGGGAGATCTACCGGCGCGACGCGGAATGGAAGTTCAAGGCCGTGGGCCAGGGTTACGCCGGGGGGCTCGCCGCCGTGGCCCGGGGCTTCGGGGTCAACGTCTGACCCGCGAGGGCGTCCTTCTTTTTTTGTTTTTTTTCTAGCGGCGCGCTTTTCGCGCGCCGCTTTTAGCTCCGCGAAGGTTTTTTGGGATGTCTGTTTCGCTAATTAAGGGCGCCAATATCTCCCTGGACAAGGAGGCGCCGGGCTTAAAGGCCATTTTCGTGGGCCTGGGCTGGGACGCTCGCTCCACCACCGGGGACGATTTCGATTTGGACGCCTCCGCTTTTCTCCTCAAGAGCGACGACAAGGTCCGGGGCGACGAGGATTTTATTTTTTACAACAATCTCGCCGCGGCGGATCAATCGGTGACGCACACCGGGGACAATCTGACCGGCGAGGGAGAGGGCGACGACGAGGTCATTAAAATCGATTTGACCCTCGTCGCCCCGGAGATCGCGCGGATCGCCGTCACGGTCACCATCCACGACGCCATCGCGCGCAAGCAGAACTTCGGCATGGTCTCCAACGCCTTCATCCGCGTCGTCAATCAGGAAGGCGACCAGGAGATCGCCCGTTTTGATCTTTCGGAGGACATGTCCACGGAAACGGCCATGATCTTCGGGGAGATCTACCGCCACCGGGGCGAATGGAAATTTAAGGCCGTGGGCCAGGGTTTCGCCGGCGGCTTGGAGGCCCTTTGCGGGCGTTACGGGGTGGACGTGGGCTAGCGGGGTTGGCCGAGGCTGGCTCGGGGCTTGAAATCGCTCCTGGAAAAGCGTTAGCTTGGAGAAGCGGATCCCGCGCGTCCGCGCGGGTTCCTCCACTTTTTTTCAAGGCCTTTAGGCGGGGGCGCGCCAAGCGCGCGTCAGCTTAAAAGGAGTCGCCGCCGCAAGCCCGCGCTTGGGGCGCGGGAGAGAGATATGCTCACGCTAGTCAGGGGACAGACGATCGCCCTCCGGCAGGAAACGGGAAACCAGGCCTTAAGCAAAATCACCATGGGCCTGGGCTGGGATCCCATCAAGCCCAAGGGCTTTTTCGCGACTCTTCTCTCGGGCAACAAAAATATTGATTTAGACGCCTCCTGCGCGCTTTTTGACGCGGATAAAAAACCCTTGGATTTTATCTGGTACAACAAACTGAAAAGCACGGACGGATCCATTGTCCACACGGGGGACAACGAGACCGGTTCCGTGGGCGGCAAGGACGCCGAGCAGATTATCGTGGATCTCCAAACGGTGCCGTTTAACGTCAAATACTTGGTTTTTACGGTCAACAGTTTTGAGGGGCACACCTTTAACGAGATTGACAACGCCTACTGCCGCGTCGTGAACAACGCCAACGGCCAGGAGATAGCCCGCTACGAGCTTTCGGGAGGCGGGAACCACACGGCGATGGTCATGGCCAAGCTTTCCCGCGATTCCAAAGGGGAATGGGAGATGCTGGCCCTTGGGGAGTCCACCGTGGGGCAGGAAGTCAGCGAGCTTATTCCCACCATCGTCAGCCTTTTGTAAAGGGTCGCTAAAAGATCGCGTAAAGGATCAATAGACCGTGAGCCTCAAAGCGCGCGCGGCGGGGAAATAGCTCTGAACTCGCGGCCGCGCTTTCGCGCGGTCGCCTATCCGCCAGTGGCCTCGCTGGCTTCTCGCTGGGCCTTTGGGCGCGCGCCAGGGGCCGCCGCGCCGCGGAACGCCCCTAAGCGCTTTCCGCTTGAGGTTTGGGAAATCCCCCACGCCCGGGCTCTCGCTTTCCGCGCGCCTTCGCGGGAAGAGCGGACTTTGGCTCTGGGAAGATTTTCCCCCAGCGCGGCCTTTTCATGGAAAAGCCGCCCGCGCGGCGACGGGGAGAGGCTTTCGCGAAACTTTACGGCGAGAGGCTTTCGCGAGACTTGAGGGAAAAGGCCGTCATTCCCCTCGCCCCCAGACGGTCGCCCCCTTGGCGAGAGCGCGCGGTCTCCCGGTCGCTCGCGGATCTTGGGCGAGAGGGCGACGCGGGCGATAGCGTTTACGCATTCCCCTTAAGGGCGCCCGTTTTTTACAAGGGTAAGGCGGCGGCGCGAGAGAGGCGCGCGAAGGATCCGGGCGCGGCCCTATTTTTGCCGCACGCGGACCCCGAGGGAATGGGAGAGCTGGATTTCGCAGGAGTTGAGGCCTCGGGGAAACAGGCAACCGCTGATTTGGGCGTTTTTGAGGCTAGCGCCGTCTAAATTGGCCTCCGAGAGATCCAAGCCTTTGAGGTTGGCGCCGCGCAGGTAACTCCCGGAGAGATTGGCGTTTTTAAGGTTGAAGGAGCGAAGGTCGAGATCGCTTAAGTTCTGATGGGAAAGATCCGGAGTCTTGCCGTCGGCTACCAGTTTGTTGAATTCGTCCTTGTTCTCCTCGAAGAGGATTTCCGGTTTCGCACGCCGATTAATCGCGTCCATTTGAGCCCCTTTCCAGCGCTAACTCCCAAAAGAAAAAAACGCTCCCCGCGAGCCTACAAAGCCCCAAAGGGAAAAGCGAAGGTCGAGCGGGGCTTGGAAGCCTAAAAAGCGCGGAATTAAAGCCCTTAAGCTTGGCCCTCTAAGGGAAATGGTAATATAGAAAAAAGCGTTTGTCCACCGTGGGCGCTCGCGGGCGGCGCGCGCTGGCGCGGCGGGAAAAGCCGCTTTCCGTTTTTGGGGGAGGCGAGAAGGCGCGGGTGAGGGCCGGAGGGAAAGCCGCGCCCCTGACGGAAGGGGAGGGTGGCCCGCGCGCGGAGGGGCTACTCTGAGCCCTTGGGGGCTCCCCGGCCTTCCCCTGACCAAGCGGCCCGCCCCGGAAGCGAGTTTCGGGATCCTGGGGCGACGTGGGGCGGCCACCCCTCCGCCGGAGTGGGACACGCGTTGGCCCCAGAAAGCCAGTTCGTGGCGACCGCGCCCCTGTCCGGGACCTTCGGAGCCCGCGTCACGGTTCGGAGCGTACGGAGACCGCGCCTCGCCCAGGCGGAGAGGGCGCGAGGCGTCACGGGCGAAAGGGGAGCCCCAGCCCGAGCCAGAGCTGGCGGAAACTTGCCGGGAATGGGGGACTGAATCGGCCTCAAAGCGGGACTTCCCCTTGTCCGGGCTTCGAAAGGCTAGATTTCCCAGGGCCCGCCCAGGCCCCAGCGGTTCGGCCGTCGCCGCGTACCCGGACGGGGCCGCGCCACTCAGGGCCGCCTCGCGCCCTTCCCCGCCAGCCTCGGCGCCTCGCCGTTCCGCTGGGTTCCCTTCGGGGGCGGAGCCTTCGGCGCGGATCCCTTCGGCGGAAGGTCTTTCTGAGCCGCCTTCCGCGGGCCTGATTTTGAAGCGGCTCCCTTCGGCGTGGGCTTGCCTGGAGCCTCGCCGTCCGGAGGCGGCGGGGCCTTTTTCCTGGGTTTGGGGACCTCGAGGAGGGGCTCGAGCGCGCGAACCGCTTCCATCTCAAGCTCCGCGTCGTCCACGTCAAGGACTTAACGCTCCTTGGCCCCTGGGTAGGGAGAAGCCTTCTCGGCTCCGGGCAGGATACCGTCAAGGCGGGGATGGACCTTGACGAAAGCCACGTCGTCGCGGGTGAGGACGGCCGGCTTGTCGTTCAGGTAGACCAGGCGTTCCCCGAACATCCTCCTGGGCCGGACGCCCCCGCCCCCCTCGAATAGGCCGAACGCGCAAGAAATTAACTCATCCGAACTAGCCATCGCTGACTCCTCCCGCCGTCCGGCCAGGACAGCGCGGACTTCCCCGGACCGTCCTCCCTTGAGAGGCCTTCGGGAAAGCTACGCTTCAAACGGGAGTCACCCGCGGGTTCTTGCCGCGCCTCAACATGGACACGCCATTTGGGCCTTGGGGCCTTGGGGAAGGATGTATCTAAAAATAGAACTTCAGTAAAAAATTTGTTATTATCAATTTAACCTCATAAAAGAGGCGCGTGAAAGAGGCGCGTGAAAGAGGCGCGTGAAAGCGGCGAAAGAAAGGTCAATAAATGAGTAAAGACGCGGGAAAACCAGGCCTTAGCGTTGATTTTTTCGGCCTCTCCGACAATTGGATTCCGCTTTTAGAAGAGCTGAAGGCGTTAGAGCTAACGGATGACGAGGTTAAAATTTTATCTGATATTATAAGGAAAATATCATTTAATATTAACAAAAATAATATTAATGAGAATAATTTACCAACAATATTTCAGATTGAATCTTTAATAGACAATTTAATTGTTAATTTTAAGTCTTTAAGTCTGGACATTATTCAAAGCAAACTTTCCGCCATCAATCAAGATACTGTGGTCGCTAAAAAAAAACTGAACTTTCCGAAAACGGAATCAAAGTCAGGAAAAATCGTTATTACGCTCGGACCATGCTTACTTGCTTTGGCCCTTTGACCTTTAATCGTTTAGCTCTTCTCCCTTCATCGCGGGAGGACGCTCAAAAGCTTAAAGAAACGGGTTACGGAAAAATTATCTTCCCTCTTGACGAAGCCCTTGAAATAGTCAACTTGCCCTTTAAAATTACGGCGCCGACCATGCTTGAAGTCGCCTATTGGGCCCAGTCCTCGCCGTCCTACGAACTCGCGGCGAAACGGATTAAACACGCTAGGGGTCTTGAAATAAATATTGAACGAATCAGATCCGTAACCAACGCGGTTGGGAAAATTGTATTTGATAATGACGCAAGAGAAGCTGAAAAAGCGTTAGAAATTCTGGATTCTGGAAATTTGATATTCAAAGAAAGCGATAATAATCACATTCTATATCTTGATACTGATGGCGCTATGGTTCAAACGAGACAGGAAAACGTTCAAGGCTCAACATGGAAAGAGAATAAACTTGGGGTAGCTTTCTCGTCTGAATATTTCAGTTATTATTATGATAAAAAAATTCAGAAAAAACGGCCGCGCGTGGGGAAAAGAGAATATAGGGCTTATGTGGGCGATGTTGAAAATTTCAAAAAGCATTTTTTCGCTTTGGCTCTCAGAAATGGATATGGCTCTTTTCGAAAAACAATTCTTTTAGGCGATGGCGCTACCTGGATTCGGAATACGCGTGAAGAGTTGTTTCCAGACGCCCAACAAATTCTGGACTATTACCGTCTTTCTGAAAATATCTCAACTTTTTTTAAAAGCGTATTTGATAAGGATGAACAAAAACGCGAAGACTGGACAGAGAAAATTTGTGAGCTTTTAATAAATAGTGAGGCTGAAGAAGCGAAAAAAGAAATTATATCATTAGGTGATAAATTATTATCTAAAAGCGCGTTTAATTTGCTTAATTATATAAATAATAATGAAGATAATATTGATTATAAAAAATATATCGAAAACGGTTATTTTATCGGTAGCGGCTTTATTGAAAGCGGCGGAAAGAGCGTTCTCCAACAATGGTTGAAGCGACCTGGGGCGCGTTGGAACGTTGATTGCGCGCAAAATATGGCGACGCTGATGGCTAAAGCTCAGTGCGGTTTATGGCGCCAAGATGTTGTGTCGCCGGTTTTAAAATTTTATGGGGCGAACAGTGAACAGCTCAATAATTTTTCTCTTCTCTAATAGCTTTTTTTAGATACGCTCCTTGGGGAAGCCCTTGTCGCGAAAATCGCGGATTTGGTATATTATTTATTTACGCGAGCTTTAGCCAGGAAAGGCTTTTGACCCTGAAGGGCTTCCAAGCCGCGACGAGGCGACAGGCGACTATCGCGCGCGGCGCCCGAGGGGGGGATTAGTGGTTTAAATAATGGGAGAATTAATTCTTTATATCGGCGGGGCCAAGAGCGGCAAGACCAAGGCCGCCTTGGCCAAGGCCTCAACTTTCCCGCCGCCTCGCCTCTACTTGGCGACCGCCCAAGGCTTAGACGAGGAGATGCTCTCGCGGATCCGCGCCCATCAGGCCGAAAGGGGCCCCGAATGGCACACTTTGGAGGTGCCCTTTGAGCCGGCCGCGGCGGTGCGGACCCTGACCGGGCGCTGCCCAGTCCTTTTGGACTGCGTCACCCTCTGGTTTAGCAATCTCTTGGGCAAGAACGCCAATCTCGCCTTAAACCTTTCCTATTTCGCGATAAAAATCGAGGAGCTGATCAAGGCTTCCCGCGAGTACCCCGGTCCCTTAATCGTGGTCTCCAACGAGCTGGGTGGCGGGATCGTGCCCATGGACCCCGTTACCCGGCTCTATCGCGACGCCGTGGGGCAGGCCCATCAGCTCCTGGCCGCGGCCGCCGATTCCGTCTTCCTCGTGGTGGCGGGAATCCCTCTGCGCCTGAAATAACCTCCTATGCCCTCCGATCCCCATCCCGGTCTCTACGCCCACGTGCCCTTTTGCTCCCGCAAGTGCCCGTATTGCGACTTCTATTCCGTCTCCGCGCTGGGGGAGATAGGCGCCTTCCTGGAGGCTTTGGCCGCGGAGGCCAAGATTGTGTCCCGTTACTGGTCCGGGGAGTTCGACAGCCTTTATTTGGGAGGCGGGAGCCCGAGCCTTCTTTCCATAGAGGATCTCGCGGCCCTCAAAAAGGCCTTAAGCCCCCTTAAAATCTCCCCGAAAGCCGAGGTGACCCTGGAGGCCAACCCAGAGGACGTGACGAGCGAAAAGGCGCGGGCCTGGTCCGATTGGGGCGTCACCCGCGTCTCATTGGGGGTCCAGTCCTTTTCCCAGGAAGCCTTAGTCCGGGCCTTGGGAAGGACCCACAACCACCGGCACAACCATCAGGCCATCGCCGCCATCAAAAAGGAGGGCCTGGCCTTAAGCTTGGATTTGCTCTTCGGGTGGAGCGGGGAGACCTTGGCGGAATGGGAGGCCGATCTGCGGGAGGCCCTCAAAGCCGGGCCGCGCCATATTTCGGCCTACGCCCTGACTCCCTCCCCGGGGACTCGGCTCGCGGAGGAGCTCGCGACGGGGGCGCGCCCCCCCCTGCCCATTGACGACGCCGTGGCCGATCTCTTTCTTTTGGCCGGCGAGATACTGGCGGGCGGCGGCTTTACCCGTTACGAGGTCTCCAATTTCGCCAAAAGGGGCCAGGAGTGCCGCCATAACCTTAAGTACTGGAGGCGCGCGCCTTATTTGGGTTTGGGCCCCGCGGCCCACTCCTTTGACGGGGTGCGCCGCTACGCCAACGTGGCTTCCCTCGACGACTGGGCCCAAGCCTTGAGCGAAGGGCGCACCCAGAGGGATTTTATCGAGGATATCGCCCCGGAGCAGGCCAGGCTCGAGTGCCTGATGCTGGGCTTGCGGCTTTCGGAGGGTTTCCCCCCCGCGATGGTCAAAAGCGCCGACGCCCTCGATCATTTAATTGGGGAGGGTTATCTGCGCTACGACGGGGAAAGGGTGGCGCCTTCGGAAAAAGGTTTTCTGGCCGCGGACTATCTGGCGCGGACCCTCTGTTGAGGCGGGCTCATTCCGCGAGAAAAGCCTTTGGGCTTTGCCCGCGGAATCAGCCGCCCCCTTTGGCCGCGGCCGCGCGCCTTTCTTTGGCGCGGGCGTTCGCGGAGAGACGGCGCGGCGCCGCTTTGAGGACGCGCCCTAATTTTCTCCTCGCTTTGACGCGCCAAAATGGGGCGTCGCGCCGCGCGATGGATCTAGCTCGGGACTTTTCGTTTTTGGCGCGCTCGCGCGCCTTTCGCCGTGGGAGGCGTTTATGAAAGAAGCGGACGTTTTTTTTACCAGCGCGCGCTGCAAGCTGGGTGATAGCTTACTTAACAAGATGAAAAGGCTAATGGACAAAGCCGGGATAGAGACCATCGACTTCAAAAAGAAGTTCGTGGCCATCAAGATCCATTTCGGCGAGCCTGGCAATTTGGCCTTTCTGCGCCCCAATTTCGCCAAGACCTTGGCGACCAAGATCGCTTTTTTAAAGGGGCGCCCTTTTTTGACCGACTGCGGGACCCTCTACGTGGGAAGGCGCACGCACGCCCTGTCCCATTTGGACGCCGCCTACGAAAATGGCTACACCCCCTACGCCGCCGGGTGCCAGATCATCATCGGGGACGGCCTTAAGGGCACCGACGAAATAGACGCGCCCATTGATGGCGGCGTCCTTTTAACCCACGCCAAGATCGGCCGGGCCATCATGGACGCCGATATCGTGGTGAGCCTCAATCACTTTAAGGGCCACGAGATGTCTGGTTTCGGGGGCGCTATCAAGAATCTCGGGATGGGCAGCGGCAGCCGGGCCGGGAAGATGATCATGCACAATGACTCCAAGCCCCGGGTCAACGCGAAATACTGCGTCGGCTGCGAGGAGTGCGCCAAACACTGCGCCCAAAGCGCCATCAGCTTCCAGAAGCGCAAAGCCTCCATCGACCAGGAGCTCTGCGTGGGCTGCGGGCGCTGTTTAGGGAGCTGCCCCCAGAACGCCATCGTCAATTCCTGGTCTTCGGGTCCCGACAATTTGTGCCGGAAGATGGTGGAATACGCCAAGGCCGTGGTCCAGAACCGCCCTAACTTCCACATTAACGTGGTCAACCAGGTCTCTCCCTTCTGCGACTGCCACTCGGAAAACGACGCGGCCATCGTCCCCGATATCGGGATATTCGCGAGCTTTGACCCCGTGGCTCTAGACCAGGCCTCCGCGGACGCGGTCAACAAAGCCCACGCTTTGGCCGGAACTATCGTGGACGAAAGGGCGCCTGTCGCGGGCGATCACTTTACTTCCGTCCATCCCACGACCAATTGGAAGGTTCAGATCGAACACGCCGAAAAGGTGGGGCTGGGAACCGGGGCGTACAAAATCACGGAAGTTTTTTAAATCTCGCGTTAAGCGTCGCGCCCCAACGCCGCGAGCTGGCCTCGGGGCTTCCCCCCCAAGCGACTCCGCCGCGCCTCTTCGCGCGAGGGGCTCGCTCGCGCGGGGAGACTCTGGGCTTCGCGGCGAGTCTTCGGGACGAGGGTCAAAAGGCCGCGGGGGGCGAGGGGGGGCTTTAGCTGGCGCCCCGCTCGCGCCTGGCGCGGGCGGGGCGCGTCAAGCGTGGCGGGGAGCGCGTCGCGATTCGAACGGCGCGCCTCCCGCGGCGGAGCCGGAACCGGAATCGACGCCCGCGCCGTAATTGGGGTCGGAAGCGGAGGCGGTCTGTCGCGGTATCGCCGCCGCGCCGCGAGAGCGGCGGGACTCCAGGCGAGCCCATGGCGCGTGGAAGCCTTTAGCTTGAGAGTTCTAAATTGGGGAGGGGTGGCGCCTTGCCGGGGGAGGGCGGCGCGCGTTTTCCTCAAACGGAAAAGGCTATTTTTTTCAGGTCCTCGATTTCTCGGAAAAGACTGAAAAATAATAATAAGCGCGCGATAAATAATTTTATTTTTAACTATTCTCAAAACTAAAAGGACCGGAAGGGCTCTATCTATTCAATGGATTAAATTAGTTCGCGACGCCGCGCGCGAAGGTTAAAAATGGTAGTCTAAATCGCGAAAAAAGAATCGCGCTTGCCGCGTAGTTACACGCTAAAATATTAGCCATTTTTACGAAAACCCCATGAAAGAAAGCCGCCGCGCGATTAGTGGTTAAAAATTGTTAACCGTTTCGCGGTTTTGGTGACGGCGCTCGGCGTGGTCGCCGCAAAATATTTTTTGCTTTTTCGGTCGGAAAGGCTGACAGGGATAGCGAAAAGGCGGGCGCTAGGGTTGACAAAAATTTTATTTCGCGGTTTAATGAAAAAGTTGGCTTTACCCGCGCGCCTCGCTATCGTCATTTAGCCAAGGCGCGCGTCTTTTGAGTGGCAAATATCGCGCGGAGAATTTCTTTGGACAAAATAACCGGGTCGGACGATAGTCAGCCAACAATACCACTGCCACTCTTAATCGATTTAGCTTTCCACGTGACCCTGGGAAGCCAGGCGCCCCCGGAGAGGGCTCAGTATTTCCTGGAGTCTATTCTTTCTTCGCCTCAAGAAGAGTTCCAAAATATAACCGTTGACGATCCTCATTTGTGGAGCGTTGACCCTCTCGCTAGGAAATGCGTTTTGGACTTAAAATATACCTTGACCTCCGGCGTGACGGTTAACGTGGAAGTTCAGCGGAGGCCCCAAGCTAATTTCACGAAACGTCTGCTCTATTATTGCTCGTCCATGCTAACGTCGCAGGTTAAATCTGGCGAAGATTTCAGTCACGTCCATAAGTCAATTAGCGTCGCGATTTTAGGCTTTAATTTACAAGAATTGCGAGGCCAAGAAGGCTTTCTGAGCCATTTCAAACTATTTGATCCCCAAAAAGGCGTGTTCTTTTGCGATGACGCGCCAGAAATTATTATCATTGAGTTAAAAAAATTGCCCGAGAACCCCACCGAGAAGGAAAAAACCCCTCTTTTCTACTGGTTGAAGCTGTTCACGGTCACGTCGATGGATGAACTTGACGAGATTGCCAAGGTCAATCACATTTTCGCGGAGGTAGTCGCCCTGATCAAGGAGATTAACCTGGGCGAGTCCAAAAGGGGCAAGACAAAGGCTTGGGAGAAATATAGGCTGGACTTCGAAGCCCAAATTGAAGAAGCCCAGCGAGTGGCAAAGCTCGAAGCTCTTGTTGAAGGGGAGGCCAAAGGACGGGCTGAAGGTCGGGCTGAGGGTCGGGCTGAAGGTCGGGAAGAAGGCCTGGAAGAAGGGGAGGCCAAAGGGTTGGCCAAAGGGCGGGCTGAAGGGCGGGCTGAAGGGCGGGCTGAAGGGCGGGCTGAAGGGCGGGCTGAAGGGCGGGCTGAAGGGCGGGCTGAAGGGCGGGCTGAAGGGCGGGCTGAAGGGCGGGCTGAAGGGCGGGA
>JAISCZ010000187.1 GCA_031265205.1 Deltaproteobacteria bacterium | reverse complement strand
GTTGGGCGCGAAAGCTTTCCCATTGGGATTTCCGAGGACGACAGCCAATATGTCGTCGATTTGGGGCTTCTGCGGAAAATCCGTGGAGGCGATTACCGGCCCGCCAATCCTTTCTATCGTGAGGTAATTCTGAGGGCCTTGACGTCCAAGCTTCAGGATAAGCTGCTAAAAGACCTGCCCGACGGCTTCGTCGGCAAATGGATGGACGGGACGAACCTCGACATGGATGGGCTTCTCAGGGAATTCCAGGTCTATTGGCGCGAAAACCGCGAATCGCTGGCCGAGGGGAACGCCGTGGAGAGCCTCGTGCACGCTAGCGTCGAGCAAGCGTTGGAAAACGCCTATCTCGCGAACGCCGAGGATATTCGTCAGAGCCTGGCCAAGGCGATCAAAACGAATTTGACCAACCTGGCCAACGAGGCCCTGGCTCACCTGGTCCTCTACGCTTTCCTCCAAAGGGTTCTGAACGGAGGGGCTGACTTACAAAGGGAATACGCTCTGGGACGGACCAGGGCGGACATACGCGTTACCTTCAAGAGACGCCACTATCCTATTGAGCTTAAGATTAAGGGAGTTAAAACCCGCGCCGCGAGCGTTAAACAATTGTCCGCCTACATGGACAGGCTCGGAGCCTCCGATGGCTGGCTGGTCGTCTTCGATAAGGATTTTGAGAAACCGTGGGGCAAGAAGTTGTCCTGGGACGCCGTGAGCCTCGAGGGCGGAACTATACGCGTGGTGGGCTGTTGATGGCCGCGCGCTTTAAATGAGGGCGCGCCAGTCCTTGCGCCTCTCTGGGGCCAGAATCTGGGATTGAGGCGCCGTCAGGTCGCTTTCGCGTCGTCTTTCATCCGCCATCCGGAGCTTCGCTTGACGCTCCCCGTACGTACTACTCTTGGACGTGGGCCGCCGTCAACCACAAGGGCTAACGGGAATAAGCCGGGGTCGGAGCGGGGCCCTTGTTGAGGCGGCGTTGGGCGTTAGGCTGGCCTCGTGGGGACGCGTCACGCGCGGAAAAAGGAAGCGTGGAAAACGCGCGGAAAAATAAACGCGAGACTTAAACGCCGCTCGCCATGGACAACGGAAAAACAATGGCGCTTTAAGAGTTTGAGGCGCTCGGCGCGCGCGGCGAGCCGCGCCCCCTTTTCCCCCCAACTTTTGGAAATCGGGCGTCTCAAAGACGAACGTCGGCTCCGGCGGCCTAAAACGAAGGATTCATTAATAATCTAAATGATTTTCAGGAGCGACTAATTATAACTACGATTTTAACTCTCAGAGCTATCAGAGCTTGACGCGGAAAACCGCTCCTTAAGAATTTTTGATAAAAAGAATTTCCAAATCAGATATGAGTTGAGTTATAATAATTTAAAGCGTTAAAGTCATTTTTACGCTACGGAATTTTTTTGGGGCCAATTTTCCGCTTCGTCTACTACTGAAAGGAATTTTTATGGACAAAACGTGGAATCTTCCTTTAGGGAACGCCGATTTTGAGTCAATTCGCGCCAATAATTTTATTTTCGCGGACAAAACGCGAATTATTTATGAGCTAATAACAAAACAAACGCCTTTTTTTCTTTCCAGGCCCCGTCGTTTTGGGAAGACTCTTTTATTAAGCGTTTTGCGCTCAATCTTTGAAGGGCGCAAAGATTTGTTCAAAGGGCTTTGGATTTACGACCAGAAAGATTTTAATTGGGATCCCAGCCCGGTGATCCATTTGTCAATGGGAGCGACCGGCTGTAACACGGCGGAGAAATTAAATAGCCGTCTCCGGCGTAAAGTTTTAGATATCGCCAAGGAAGAAAGCATAGAGATCGTTGACGACGGTCCCTCCTACGACTTTGAAAGGCTTATCATCGGACTTCATGATAAATATGGTAAAAAAGTCGCCATTCTTATAGACGAGTATGACGCTCCTATCATCGATAATCTTAATAACAAAGCCCTTGCCGAAGAAATGAGAAAAGAGCTTAAGGATTTCTATGGATCGCTTAAAAATTGCGAAAAACAGCGCGGTTTTATCTTCATCACTGGAATTAGCCGGTTTGCCAAAACTTCAATTTTTTCCGGCCTCAATAATTTGTCGGATTTAACGCTAAATGAGGATTACGCCAATATCCTTGGGTTTACCAGTGAAGAATTTGACAATCTATTTAAAGCGCGTATGGAAGCGGTATTAAATTATTTTATCTCTAAAAAACGTTATAAAGAAATCAAAACCGTCGACGATTTAAAAAAGCGAATTCTGGAATGGTACGATGGATATTCCTGGGAGGGGGAAAGCTCAGTCCTCAACCCTTGGGCGGTTTTATCATTTTTTGACAGGAAAGAGTTCGGTAATTTTTGGCTTGAAACCGGACATCCTAGCTTTATCGCGGAAATGATTAAATCAGGTCAAATTAATCTCTCTCATTTATATAACGATAATTTTTTCAAGGAAAGCATGAACATCATTGACATAGGCGATAAACTCAATTTAAAAGCTTTGTTGTTTCAAGCTGGGTACCTTACTATCGCTCGTACTGAACGTTTAGAAGATGGAATTAAATACTTCCTCAATTTTCCTAACTTAGAGGTTCGAGCGTCCATGGCCCAACTATTTTTATCTCTCAACCGCCCTATTGAGAGACCTTTACTTTTAAAAAAACAGGGAAAGGCTATACTAGAAACGCTGATAAATAGAGACGCGTCAGGATTTAAGCTCGCTTTCAAAAGTTTTATCGGTAATTTCTCGTATCGAAGTTTTACATATACCGAAAATTTCTATTCAATGATTTTTACTTTAGCTATAACATTTTCTGGACAACTTTGCGAACCGCAAAAAGAAGTTGAGGGTGGCGTAATGGACTTACATTTGAGGTCACGTTATGGCGATGATTTCGTGATCGAAATTAAATATGTCCCATTTCAATCCACTGAAGACGATAATTCCGCCGACGAAATTAAAGAATTGATGGAAAAGGCGCGGGATAAAGCATTTGAGCAAATAGAGCGAAATAGGTATTATTTTTGTTTTCAGGGAAACGGAAATAAAATATATAAAACGGCTCTGGTATTCGGTGGACGTTCGGCGATTCTAATTGATTTCCAAGAGGCTCGCAATTGGAGATTGGAATGGGACGAATATCACAATACATACTCGGTTAAATCACCCAATAGCGATGACAAATAAATCGCTATTTTAATTCTCGTTCTTTTTTATTTTATCTCTAGCTACCCGCGCCTTGATACGCTTGTGGGTAGTTTTCATCGCGAAATCACTCGACCGCGATAATTTTCTCCCAATCCGCTCGGGTCACTTAAGTCCCCAAGTCGCTCCTGGCGCCCTTCAATCTCCGTCCCTCGCCTAACCTGAAGGAACCCCACGGGCAAGTCGTTAAAAAGACCGCGTTTTTAAGCGCGCGAACAATATCCTCTCGCCGCCCCGCAATTCGCGACGGCTCCTTTCCGCTGTCACGACGCGCGCGCGATGGACGCGGCGGGCTCCTCGATGACGATGGGATACAGAGGTTTAGGAAGACCCCTCGACCTTTTTTAATACCACAAAGAATATTTTTTATTGACCTTTATCCGCGCGACCGTGATTATATTGAATCTCCTCTGGCGCGACGGCTTAAACGAACCATGAACATTTTTTTTGTTAATGGCCTATCTTATGAGGCCAATCCTTGTCTAATTCGGATTTGTCCGGCTCGCCATTGTCCGGGCTATCCTTGTCAGGCTCGTATTCGGTCGCCATATTCTTTCTTGGCCTTGGTTTTACGCGTTCTCTTTTATATGAAACTATGACGGCGTATTTTATCGCTCAAAAGCGGTATGGAAATTACTATGTTTATCACGCGTTATTAATTTTTCGCGGTGGTTTAATGATTCGTGGGTTTACGCGGAGAAGAAGAAACGCCGACTATGGAAAATATAGCGAAAAACGCTTAGCGGAAAAATTTATTCAGCAACAATAGGCATTTAGGCGGTTTTTCAGGAACGACTTGTGAGGCGTCTCGCCTTTTTTCCGAAATTTTGATATTTTTTTCATCGCGCGGCCGACAAACTGGGAAAGCGGAAAACCCTATTCTTCTAAAAACGTCTAGAGCGTAACCTTTTGAGCTATTTTCGATCCAAAACCCTGTGCCCTCTCAATGGCGGAAGGAGCCGACCTCGCTAAAATTTTAAGATTTTAAGTCAATAATGACTTTAGTCCACGTCATAGAGTTGAACGCGGGAGATGGCGATCGCGCCGCCCTGAAGGCCGTCCGCGCGGGGATGGGGCGGCTCCTGAGCGAAGACTTTGAAGAGGCGCGCCATAAGCCTATCCTCGCCCCCATGGCCGTGGATTTAAAAATTCGTGACATCGGGGCCATAGTCTTTGTTAAAAACGGCGCGACCGCGGTCCTTGCTAGACGGGATTTGGAGCTTCTTTTAAAAAACGGAGAAAGGCGTCAAAACCGCGCGAAATTAAGGCTCTCCAATAAAGTCAAACCGTCGCCCGCCAGAGTTCCATGGCGATCCCGCGCGGGGCGTCGCGGCGGATCTTAGCGTCCTTTCGCGCTTCGACAGCGGACCGCCTCACTCGCGACGGTCAACCCTCCCCCGGCGCCCCAGTCAACGCTCCCCTCCCAAGGCCCGCCGGGGCGCGGGGCGCCAAGGCTCGAGCGACCCCGCCCGCGCCAGAGCCCAGGGTACTGGCGCGATAGGGACTTCGGGCCATAGGGAGTCGCGGCCACCCCACGGCCTCCGCGCGCTTAAGTCGGGACCGCGGAGACGCGCGACGGCGGGATTATTTAAGAGAATCGCGTAAGATAGCCGCGCCCCCAAAATCCCGGCCCGAAAAAAAGCTTTAATTTTGAGGCGAAATACTGTAAAAGAATTGTTTGTGATTTGAATAGTCTCGCCCTTTCTCCCTTTTCCGCGCGACCGCACTGGAAAACGCGGAAACGCTTTATTTTCGCGCTCGCGACCGCCCCTTCCGCCGCCACGCGCTGGGGCCCCGAATCAGGGGAGCGCGCCCGCCCCCCCGGAAGTTACCTCGGGAAACTTCCTCCCCCACCCTTTTTAAGGAGAAGCCGCGGTTTTCCCTCCGCCGTGGCGCGATGGCCCATGCTACCCTTTAAAACTTTCTTCCTCTTCCTCGCCGGCGTCGCCTTGGCTTTCAGCGCCGACGCGCTCGCTTACACCGTCTCCATCAACCAACTTGTCGAGCATCCCTCCCTCGACGAGGCGGTGCGCGGCTTCAAGGAGCAGCTCGCGGCGCTCGGCGTGGAAGTCACCTACAACGACCATAACGCCCAGGGCAACCAAGCCGCCATCACCCAGATAGTCAATCAGATTATCGACGAGAAACCGGACCTGGTTCTGGCGGTGGCCACCCCCTCGGCCCAGCAGACGGCCCAAAAAATCAGGGATATCCCCATCCTGTTTACGGCCGTGACCGATCCCGTGTCGGCGGGCCTGGTCGCCTCCATGGAAGCCCCCGGCGGCAACGTCACCGGCACCACGGACATGAACCCCATTGACGCCCAGCTGGCCCTCATCCAGGAAGTCCTCCCGCAAGCGAAAAATATCGGGATCATCTATAATGCCGGGGAAATCAACTCCACGGTGCAGGTGGATCTGGCCAAAGCGGCGGGCGCCAAGCTAGGCTTCGCCTTCGTGGACGGCGTGACCGCCAACACCGCGGGCGTCCTCCAGGCCGCCCAGAGCCTCGTTGGCAAAGTTGACGCTATCTATCTCCCCACGGACAACACGGTCATCTCCAGCCTGGAGTCCGTTTTGAAAGTGGCCATTGACCACAAGATCCCCGTTTTTCCCTCGGAAGACGATTCCGTGCGCAAGGGCGGGCTCGCCACCGTGAGTCTCAGCTACTACGAGCTGGGCCGCCAGACCGGGCGCATGGCCGCGAAAATCCTTCAAGAGGGCGCCACGCCCGCCTCCATGCCCGTCGAGTCCCAAGAGACTCACAAACTTATCATCAACGCCGGCTTCGCCAAGCTCATCGGCTTTACGATCCCCCCAGAGGTCCAAGCCAGGGCGGCGGAAACCCTCCTCAACTAGAGATCCTTCCTTTAACGTGACGCTTTACGCTTTTTCCGGGGCCATAGAACAGGGTCTCGTCTATGGTCTCATGGCCCTGGGGGTGTATATCACCTTCAGGATCCTGGATTTTCCCGATCTAACCGTGGACGGCAGCCTCCCTTTGGGGGCCGCCGTCTCATCGGTTTTAATCACCAAGGGCCTCAATCCCTACCTCTCCCTCGCGCCGGCCATGGTCGCCGGCTTTCTGGCGGGCGCGATCACGGGCCTTTTGACCACCAAGCTGAAAATTCTCCATTTATTGGCCTCCATCCTCACGATGACGGCTCTCTACAGCGTCAATATCCGGATCATGGGCCGACCCAATACCTCCCTTTTGGGCAAAAGCACCGTTTTTGACCCCCTCCGGGCCCTGGAACTGCCCCCCTTTTTTATCTCCACCGTCTTTTTCACGGCCCTGCTCCTGGGCGTGGTCCTGATCCTCATTTGGCTGAGCCGCACGGAATACGGCCAATCATTGATCGCCACCGGTGATAACCCCAATATGATAACCAGCCTCGGGGTGAACACCCATTTCACCATCATCACCGGGGTGGGGCTCTCCAACGCCCTCGTCGCCCTCTCTGGGGCCCTCATCGCCCAGAACCAAGGCACCGCGGACGTGGGCATGGGAGTGGGCACCATTGTCGCGGGGCTCGCCTCCATCGTGGTGGGGGAAACCATCTTCTCCCGCCGCACCGTTTCCCTGGCCATCATTTCCGTGGTTTTCGGCTCCATAATCTACCGCCTGGCCATCGCCCTGGCCCTCAGCCTCAAAATCAAAGGATTTTCCTTCAAACCCTCGGATTTGAACCTCATCACCGCCTCTTTGGTGGTTCTGGCCCTGGTCCTCCCGCGGATCAAAACGGCCATCAAAAATAAGAAGAAAATTCGAGGCAAGGCTTAAATGCTACGGATCTCCTCCCTCACCAAGTATTTCGCCAAAGGCACCATCAACGAGGTCACGGCCCTGCGCTCCGTGAGCCTCACGGTCCGCCCCGGCGAGTTTATCTGCGTCATCGGCTCCAACGGCTCCGGCAAATCCACGCTCATGGGCTGCGTTTCCGGGACCTACGCCCCCGACGAAGGCTCCATCGTCTTGGACGGAGTGAACGTGACCGACTGGGCCGAGCACAAGAGGGCGCGCCAAATCGGTCGCGTCTTCCAGGACCCCTTAAGCGGCACCTGCGCCTCCATGACCATCGAGGAAAACATGGCCTTGGCCAACCGCCGGGGCCTCCCGCGCACCCTCAAAAGCGGGGTCACCAAAAAAGAGCGGGAATACTTCCGCTCCGTCCTCTCCCAGCTGGACTTAGGGCTCGAAAATAGGCTCCAGGACTCCGTGGGACTCCTCTCGGGAGGCCAAAGGCAGTCCCTGACCCTTCTGATGTCTACCCTCCTCAAACCCACGCTCCTGCTCCTAGACGAGCACACGGCGGCCCTGGACCCCAAAACGGCGGGCCTCGTCATGGATCTCACCCGGGAAATCGTGGAAAAAGAAAAACTCACGACCGTCATGATCACCCATAACATGCAGCAGGCCTTAAGCTTCGGCCGCCGCCTCATCATGATGCACCGGGGGACTATCCTGAAAGACTTCACCGCCCTGGAAATGCGGAGCCTGACCGTGGAAGACCTTTTGCGCAAATTTCACGTGGCCAATCCGAACGTCCGGGACAGCGCCGTCACCGACCGCATGGTCCTCGCGTGAAAGCCGCGCGCGACCCCGCGCCAAACCTCCCAGCCGCCTCGCCTCCCGCCCCCGAGCCAGCCCGCTCCTACGCGCCAACGGGCTTTCGCGCGAGTTTTCGCGCGGGCTTCCGCCGCGGGGCGCCCATTTTAATGGGCCTTGTCCCCTTCGGGCTGATCTACGGCGCCTCCGCCAAAAACGCGGGGCTAAACCTCGGCCAGACCGCGCTCATGAGCCTCGGGATCTTCGCGGGTTCCTCCCAGCTCGTCTTTCTGGACCTTTGGCGGAACGGGGTCAACGTCATGGCCCTCGTCCTGACGGTAACCGCCGTCAATTTAAGGCTCCTCATTTACGGTTCCTCCCTGGCCCCCCATCTGGGCCCCGCCTCCAGCAAGGCGATGGGGATCATCCGCTCCTATTTTTTAACCGACGAGAGCTACGCCATCTCCATGGCTAGCTTTTTAAAGCCCGGGTTCCGGAACTCTCCCGTCCCTTTTTACCTGGGCGCCGCCGCCCCCACCTGGCTGGGCTGGCAGGCCATGGGGCTTTTGGGATACTTCGCGGGATCCCTCCTCCCCGCCAGCCTACCCTTCGCCATGGCTATCCCCATGGTCTTTCTGACCATCTATGTCGCGGTCCTCAAGGCCTCGCGCTCCCAGAGGGGAATCAAAATCGCGGTGGCCCTCTCCGCCGGGATCGCGGCCATTCTCCTTAGGGATATCCCTTTCCAATTGGGGCTTATTGGCGCGATCTTCCTGGGCGTTGGCGTGGGCGTCGCCCTCGCGGCTCTCCGCGCCCGGAAAGCCAAAGGCCAGAGGAATGACGCCTAATTTCTACCTGGCCCTCGCCCTGGCCATAGTGGGGACCCAGCTTCTGCGCTTAGTCTTTCTGGCGGGCCGCGCGCCCTTAAAGCCCCCGGCTTTTCTCGCGGGCGCGTTGGAATTTCTCCCTTCCTCCATTCTCGCGGCCCTGGTCTTCCAGGGCTTCTTTTTGGGCGAGGGCCCCCTCTGGCCGCGCCTTTCGGCGGGGCTCGCGGCTTTAATCCTCGCCTGGACGCTCGGCAAGGATCTCCTGACCATTGGCGTGGGCCTGGGGCTTTTCTGGCTCCTTTCCCTCTGGGCGTAGCTCGCCTTTCGCGCCAGCGTTCCTTTTTAGGTGGATATTTGGATTATGATCGCGGGGCTCCGTCGACGATGAATTGGGCGTCCGTTGGCGGCGATTGGCAAAGATCACCAGGCGACCGGGAGAGTCTTCGTTTACGCGCGTCGCTCTGACCGCGCTCATAGGCCGCCTCCTCACGCGTTACGACATGACGCGCGGGAATGGGCAAAGCGCGGACCGGCCAGGCTCACCGTTCAGGTCTTTGAATGGGCGGCCTATACCTCTCGGGTTCGGGGGGGTTTAGACTTCTCGCTCTTGACTATTAACGCGATCAGACGCGGCCTCTAAAGCGACGAGCGTATAACTGGGCCGGCCAGACTCCTCGCGATGAGTCGTGACCCGCAGACGAACTCTGACATGGCTCCCTAAAGCTACCCGCCTCAAGCAAGCTACGCCACTTTCAGAAACCCGCCCTCGATATGACATCGCCCCAGCGACGATTCCAAAAGAATTATTTTTTGTGTCTCCCGCAACTAAAATACCTTCGATCGTGACCTCATCTTCTTCCGCCGGAGACAGAGCGTAATTGATTAGTCGCGTTCGGTCCCTGGCGTTTTGGGGGCTCATCTTCACCCAGTAAGGCCATTTTTTAGTTCTGGCGCCCACGGTGACTTCATGTTCGGCCACTAAACTCAGAAAATCCTGATAATAACTCCGAAGTCTTGGCGACATGGAGAAGCCACTTAGTTCCTCTGAATCGGTTTCCCCAGACAATAGAGACATAAACAGTCCGTCGTCAGGCCTTTCAGTTTCGAATAACGTAGCCGACGATTGCGTATTGGCGTAGGATAGGCGAATGGCAAATGACGATGGAGCGAAGCACTCAACCATTAACCGATTTTCTTCCACAAGCTTGTTAGCGAAACGGCCGCGGTCACGCTGGGAGCCGCTGGCTGTTTCAGCGATCGCGAATCGTAATTTCTGGACTTGATCCAGAAATTTACTCAGCAAATCCACCGGGACCGAGTGTCGCGCGACCGATGGGCCATCCAAAACTAATTCCATGTCGCATTGAGTCGCCACAAATTCCGCCGCCGCCAGCTCTTCCCTTAAGTCTTCCTCATGAAGAGCCAAAGAATCCATCGTCATACTGGTGGCTAAATCTATCTCCACCTCAGTATTTAAGGAGGCCTTAACGGCCTCCAAATCTCCTAATTGTTCTTTTATGATATCAACGGAGCGTGGCGTACGCTGTTGTCTATTCATCGCGTTTCTCCCGCTCCCTAGATAAAGTTCGCGCCGCGCGGTGGAACTAAAGGAACCTGTAAGCGGACTAAACCTTTGAGGCGCTTACATCTGGCGTGACTGAACCAACGACTCCAATAATCGTAACTTTTTTTATATAAAAAAAATTGAGGATGTTCCTCGCCATACGTGGATATTAAATAGGCATCGGTCTTAAAGGTATATTCAGCTTTCCTCTCTCCATAGAAAAGTTCATGTAGTTCCGCCTGTTTGGCGACCGAAAGGCTGTTTAAATCGCTATCCGCGACCCAGACGACCACGTCAACGTCACCTGGGTTTTCTTTATCTTCGACAAAAGAGCCATCCACCCATTGTATCGAAGGAACCAGTCTTTGGATCAATTGCCTGAAAAGCCCATATTTTTCAAGTATCTCTGGCCGCGTGGAGGAGTTGGGGAAGGGCTTCACGAATAAACTGTCCAACTCATCCTCGTTTATCTGGTGAATTCCAAATGGTAAAACCGCGTAAGGATAACCTGGAACATTTTGGAATTGGAGAGCTTGATTTTCTCTCAGGGCTCCACCTCGTTCGCCTTGGTGGCGTCGTTACCGAAAATATCGCTCGCCTTCACCGCCGCCTTGTGGCGGCCCGTGGCCGGGAAGGCGTTAGAAACGCCGATAAGTTCCAGGGCGCGGGTCTGACTACCGCGGAAGGATTGCCACTCATTTTCAAAAATATAGTCGCTAGTCCATTCCTCACGCCCCAGCTGGCCGGCTGGGCCGTCTTTCACCCCGCGGATGATTTCCAGGCGGCTTTCGCGGTCAAAGCGCATAACTAGGCTGCTCATGAAATCTTCCTTTTTTTGGCTATTTTATAAACTAATTGGTCATAATAATACTCAATATCATCAATTTGCGCTAAAATATATGACTTATTTGCTTTAATATCAACTTGATCTTCAAAATTTAAATATAATTTTTCACGTTTGCCAAAATGAGCAATAAGTCCAGCTTCTATATCCGCCATAACTTACCTCACTTAATAAATGATTACGGAGCGTGCCGATTTTGCGCTCTTCTTAACCGCAGAAAACAGGATAAGCGTATCAGATTATTTTAGATATTCCAACAAATTTTCATCACGCCCGTTAACTGGCCTCGGTACTCTTGGCCGAAGTCGGGGACGATGATTTCACGATCCTTCATTTTTCCATAAAACGAGACTTTAGCGTCGCTGGATTATGGATTATCTCGTACGCGGCTCTGAATTGAAGAGGCGCCTTCAACTGGCGCTCAAGCCTTTAGAAAGTGGCGTTCTTTCTCGTGACGGGGACTTAGGTTGACGCGATGGACGCCGTTGAGACTGGTTCAGGCGCGCGGTTCGAGCGACAGCGCGACTCGTGGCGCGCCCACTCTGGCGATTCGCCGAGTTCGCCACGCGTCGGGCTGGGGCTTATATGCTGAGGAGGGCCTCCGCGCTGGAGAGGGCCCGGTCGGAGTGGACCGCTTCTTCAGTTCCTCCGCCGGGGCCACACTGGGCATGGAGGGGGAGTGAGGGAGCCGCCGAGCTCCTCTAGGTCTGCCGTCCGCCTCGGGAGAGACTACTTCAAGAGCGGCGCCGCGCGGGCGACCACGCGGTCCCGGAAGATGTCGTTCCTCGGAATCAGGAAGAACATGGTCCGGAGGAACACGCGCGCGCTAGCGACCACGGCCCGTTTGCGACAACGCCGCGCCATGACGCCCTCAAACGCGCGGGAGAAGTGGCGCGCCCTCGCGGAAAGCGCGCCGTATCCGCCTGTCGCCAGGGGCGGTCTCGCCGGACTTCCTCTCGCCGGCGGGCTCGTTGTCGACGGGCCGGAGCCCGTCCCACTCGCCCAGCATGTCGGCGGTCTCGAACGTCGTCATGTCAGGGCGCGTCCTGGCGAGGCTGGAGGCGGCGGATAACCGACCGCTCCCGGAATGGCCTCGAGGCAGTCCAGGCTCTGGGACCGCGGCTTGTTTTCCTTCAGAAGATCGGCCTCAAGCTTCAATTCCTACGTCTTACGGCAGACAACGCGCTCGAGGAGCCGCCAGAGTTTAGCCCGCCCCTTGCCGCCAAGGTCGGAAGCCAGGGCTCTCACGATCTCGTCGCGACTGCCCTAAATCGCGCGTGGACACGCTTGACGGCCTCTATCGGGTTCTCGCCGTCGACGCTGGCCTCGAGCGTTGTCATGGCGGACTTGTTCGAAAAGTCATTATTTTTATGGACTTTCAAGCCGAAAGTTTACATCTCGCTTTTTACCGGAAAATATCTTGACTGTCTTTTTCTAATAAGGCCGCGCAGTAACCTCTTCCATAAATACCTAAACCCATTCTTATAATTTTTTTCGCGTCAATCAGATAAGGAGCGGAATAATTGATGTCTTCTATGGCTTTCAAACCTTTTTCAGCTAAACGTTTCGTAATTTTAACAATTTCAGTTTTGAATTTTTTTTCTTTGATTATTTTAATTTCGGTCTTATTTTCAATATTATTCTTTTTTTCGCCAAATTTGTCATCTTTCCGCGAAAACGTTGGTGTTTTATCGCTTTGGTATTTCAGCTCAATAATTATATGTAATCCATCTTCAAATTTAACGACAAGATCTGGAGTTCCTTCAGAACCAGCCGGCTCACAGAGTACTTCAACATCTGGCATTCCGAGAAAATAGAAAAACAATAATCCATGGTACCTGGACTCAGTGGGTTCGTGATGCTGGGCGGGGAGCTTGCTAAAATTAGCCGTGAGCAAGGTTGAAATTGTTTTAGCGTCTTCGTTAAGGATAGCTTTTCTGAATACTGTTTTTTCTTCAGTTGGCGTCTTATTGATAATTGAAAATAGATAGCCAGTAAAATCTGTTTTTAATTTTGCGCTAATTTCATCGTTCGGAATTCTAAGGTAATATTCAGTATCCATTGAACCGGGAACTATTTTATCTATGGTTAAATAACCAGTCTGAAACAAGACAGGTTCTGGCGCTAAAGAATTAGGATTATTAAATTTTATCATCTTATCAGTCAGTTTTGATAACAATGTTTTTGAAAATATTAGTGGATCGTTAAAAACAAAACCGGTAAGAAATTTTGAAGAAGATTCATGGTCAGCCCAATAATTGTCAAACCAATTGCGTGAAAAAAAATTAATAAGCGAAAAGGGGTTAAGAACTCTGGTAATTCCATCCCAGCTATAACCATCATACTTATTATAAATTTTTTTGCGCAAATCAGATATAGTGTCAGAATTACCAATAGCTTTCTTATGTTTAAGAATATCTAGCGTGACAGGAAGAAACTCTTTAAAGCACTTGTCCATTTCTTCATAGGTGAACCCGCATATAGACGAAAATCTGTCATCCATCGTCAGATTATATAGATGATTAAGAACGCCGGTTTGCCAAATGAATTCGTAACTAGTTACGCCAGTTATAAAAACGAAACGAAGCTCATCTTCTCGCGCTTTCAATTGCGAATAAAAATTTTTTAAAATTTTTTGATTCTCATCCACTAAAACCAAATTATTTATATTTTCACTAACAGGAGCGTCGTATTCGTCGATGAGCAATACAACTTTTTTTTGATACTTTGAATTGATATCGAGAATAAGATTAGAAAAAACCCTTGATATTGATGTCCCTGAAATTTCCAAGCCATGCGATTTAGCTATTGTTTGTAACGCCTCTTTTAAGTCAGTTTCGAGACAGTGGTTCGATTTTAACGAAGCTAAATTAAGCTTGACGATTGGGAATGTTTCATCTAAATCATAACTCTTCATAAAGTCGCTTTTGCGTTCGGCGATGGCGTTATCCCCAATCCACAAACCATCGAAAAGATCTCTTCTCCCACTAAAAAGCGCTTCAAAGGTACTTAAAAGAAGCGATTTACCAAATCTTCTTGGCCTAGCGAGAAAAAAAGCGTCTCCCATAGTGACAATCTCATGAATAAACTGAGTCTTATCAGCGTAAACGTAATTATTTTCAATGATCTTTTTGAACAATTGAGTGTTTAATGGTAGCTTTTTCATTAAATAAACCCCGCGATTATCGTCAAGCGTTAATCATATTATAACGCCTTTTCATTTGTTTCGCCAAATCATTCGACAAATTTCAGGGCGCCCCTTCCGCGAAGCGTTTAAACAAAGGAAAAAGTTAAAATAATTTAATGAAAACTAAGAATATTCCAATCATATGATTAAGGTTAAAAGCCTTCATCGCCGGTTGGATCATTTGGTTTAAGTTATGGAATCCATGTTATTTGCTAGGGCGTGAACTCTTGGCTTGACAATTTATCATTATATCACCGTGACCTCTATTAGTGAATTCAAGATTTCGTTCCATTAACGAAACAGTCTTTTAAATACAAGCCCCAGACGAGAGTTCTGTTATAAATGCAGCATCAATACTTATAAATAATATAATATAAGATATATATTTATATAATTTTATAAAATTATTTTATTTTAGATGGCCTTAGCGTTACATAAAAAATTTGTTACTAAAATCTTGTAATAGAGATATAAAATACTGTATATTCGCAATAATCGCTAAAGACACCTTTTATTTTGCTGTCGAGCAACCCACTGGCGCGACACCCGTTCAGTTCCATATTACCCCGTCGTAAGCTTGAAAGCACTCGTCAGTTATTCTAGCCTTTTGGTGAAGAGTTCTCGCCTTTCTCCGCTCCAGCATGGCTGTCGTCTGATTGCCCGGGTTTTGAACTGGCTCCGGCCATCAGGGCTCTTTATGGCTTCAAGTCGGCGGCCTTCCCCGTAATATATGGCGGGTCGCCTTCAGAGTCTATTGTTTCGAGCCCCGCTCAACGTTTACTCGCGTTACGGCCTGCCATCTCGAGGCCCCATTTTTATGGAACTTTACGCCGTGAGCTTACAACCATCTTGTTACCTCCATGGCCGCCACGATTGCTTCAGACTGTCGCAAACATGAGTCATCAGGCGAGGCTCTCACGCCACCACGGGAAATACAACGCCTTTCACGGCGCGCGTATAACCCTCATGGATTATAGCATTTCCCTTCACCCAGACGCGTTTGGTCTCCGCTCTTCTCCCTCGCCAGGCGTAGTCCCCAAGAGATTTTTCAGCGTCGCCGGAGAAATAGGCGGTTGTCGTCCCCGCCTTCGCGGAATATTCCCCCTTGGCTTCCGCTGGAAACACGTATTTATCCGTTCCCGTTTCTTGGCGTAATTTCCGTGGAAACAAGCGCGCGCCATCCCAGGAAACATTCATATTTCGCTACCATTCTCACGGTTTTGTTCCCTTTAAACCTCTGACCCCAGGCCTTCGGCGGGACTTAAGGCTCCGCCTCCGTTCCCCGCCGAACGCCTAATCCGCGCCTTAGTCGCCAACAGTGAAGGCCACGCGCAAGCCAAGGTTGCCGTACCGATAATCAGGAGTGTTCCTGAAGCGCTTCGCGGACCGGCAGTCACCAGACGGGGAGTCCCACCCGCAACCTCGATTCACGCGGTAAGAGCCCTCCGAAGGCCCCTTAGGATCGGTCGCCGCGTCGCTCGAATAGTCTCCGTAAAAGTCCTGGACCCATTCCCAGACATTGCCATATATGTCGTAAAGACCCCATGGATTGGGGCTTTTTTCCCCGCTAGGACGCGTTTTATCGCCGCTGTTGTCTAAAAACCACGCGTATGTCCCAAGAGAGTTTTCGTCGCCGCCAAAGAATTGGGCGGACGTTGTCCCCGCCCGCGCGGAATATTCCCACTCCGCGTCCGTGGGAAGCCTGTATTTTTCCGTTCCCTCTTTTTGATTGAGGTTCCGGACAAAAGAGACGGCGTCATCCCAGGACACATTTTCAACCGGAAGCGTTTGTCCTTTAAATTCACTGGGATTGGCGCCGCCCATGACGCTCCTCCACTCGGCCTGCGTAACCTCATAAATTCCCATGTAAAAAGGCCTGGAAATGGTGACCCGGTGTTGGGGCGCCTCCCAGATGAAGGCGTTTTCAACGTTCAAATCAGCGCCCATCGTAAACGCGCCGGGGGAAATTAGAGCAAATTTCATGCCGACGCTGTTGGTGACTTCGTCGGAAACCGCTGGCGCCGCGTTACACCACAAAAAAAGCGAGACGCTTAAAAACGAAAACGGAAAAAATTTCCCGAACATACTGAAACCTTTCATATTATTGGCGAAAGTCAATATTTTAAACTCCCACTGGTCATTTACTGACTTTAAGCGCAGGCTGAAATCTTGAATTGCCGCCTGGCGCCAGACCGTATGCCGTTCCTTCAGATCTAACCCGCCCGATCATCAACGCGGACTGAGTCTTTGCGCGGAACCCACGCTTTATATAAACCCCGCCGCGCGCGCCCTCGGAAGCCAAGGCCCCGTACCGGAGCGCGGGAGAGAGCCCAACGAGGGAACCCGGACCGGAGGATGTCAACTGGCGTGGCGCTCCAGGAGCGAGCCCTTCTCGCGCGCTCGGATCCAGCGAAGGAGCTACCCGGATCCAGTCGCGGAAGCGCCCGGATAGTCTCCGCGCAGAACTCGCGCCCATTCTCAAGCGTTTCCGTGGAAATCATAACCCACCCATGAAATATGGCGTTTCCCTCCAACCGGACGCTTTTGGCGTCCGCCGTTCTCCCCGCGCCAGGGATAATCCCGAAGAGATTTTGTGGCGGCGCCGAAGAAATGGGCGGTTGTCGTCCCCGCCCTCGTGGGATATTCCCCCTTGGCTTCCGTGGGAAACCCATATTTATCCGTTCCCTCTTCTCGGCGTAATTTCCGTGGAAATAAACGCGCTTCTTCCCAGG
>JAISCZ010000025.1 GCA_031265205.1 Deltaproteobacteria bacterium | reverse complement strand
GGGAAAGAAAAGAGGCTCAAAAACAAAAAAAGGGGACCCAAGGGCCTTAGCCCTCGGATCCCCTTTCTTGAAGAGAGGCGGGCTCCCTAGTTAATTAAGGCCATGGACCATCATGTCCTCGTCGAGGGCGAATCCGGAATCCAACACTTCCCGCCAGGAGGTCATGCCGTTGGAGCTGGAGGTCGTGGTGACGAGTTCCGCGTCCGCGATGCCGCCGTCGGAGGCCGAGGCCCGGAAGATGGTCTTGCCCGCGGCCTGGATGATGGAGGCTTCCGTGGGTTTGCCGACGCCCACGACCATGCCACCCGTGACCATCCGTTCGGGAGCCCCCACTGGGATCACGCCCGAGCCGTTCCGCTCGAGGTTGAAGGTTTCGTAGAGCTCGGGCCGGGGGAGACCGGTAAAGGTGTCCACCACGTACATATAGCCCGTGCCGAAGCCGCCGCAGATGTTGTCGTCGGGGATGAAGCTGGTCACGCTCATGAGCGAGACCCCACCGCCCATGGCGACGAGTTTGGGCTGGGAGAGCACCATCTCATAGTTATGGGCGGAGGTCATTTCCAGCTGGTAGCGCATGTCGAGTTTGCGCTTGTATCCTATGGCCGAATCGGCGTTGAGCCGCGCGACCAGGGCTTCGTAGAGCGCGGGCGAAGCCTCGCTGGGGAGGCCCTGGACGTAAGGCGGGGAGGCCACTGGGGCGATCACGAGCCCTCCGGAAACGTCGATGATGGAGGAGGCTTGCGCGGTCAAATCCGCGAAGGTGAGGTTGCCGGAACTGTCCAGGCTTTCCTTGATCCCGTAGAGGAACTGGTCATGGCCGACTTGGCAGGCCACGGTGTCCACGAGAAGGCAGGGGGAGATATCGTTCATGCCCCAGAGCTTGCCGGTGCCGAAGACGATCCAGAGGTTGCCCCGGCTGTCGTAAGTGGCGTTGATGGCGCCGGTGACGGGCCGGTCCGGGGAGAAGAAGCGTTTGAGCCGCCAGTTTTCGGGGGCGAGGGGATTGCCCGCCAGGTCCACCATTTGGAGTCGGTAAACGGCGCCGCCGTCATGGGCCAGCGCCGGCGTGGAGCTCTCGGTGAGCCCGTAGTAGACGACGTGGTTGTGCCAGTCGCCGTTCGCGACTTTGCCCACCGGGAGGAAGGGGTTGTTGAAGAAGCTGTTGGGCTCCTCGGCCCTCAGGTAATCGGGGTCGACGGCGGGATCGACGACGGGGACGCCCGTTTCCGCGTCCAGGACGATGAGGCGCCCGTATTGGACGCTGTAACCGTCGTAGGGCGAGTTGGTCCCATAGCTGATCACGACTTTATTCGCGGAATTTAAGGTGATGGAGTCCGTCCGCGGGCCCGTGGGAATCACCACGTACCATTTGCCGCCGGATTTGACCACCGTGGGCTGGCCCACGGTCAGGCCCAGTTCCGCCGTGGAATAGGACCACAGGAAGACGGGCTCTTCTTCGGGATCGATCACGTCGAGGGCGAAGATCTCGGAGTAGAAGGCGTCGAGCGCCAAGGAGCCCGTCGCGCCCTCGGAGGGCTCAATGGGCCGTCCGCCCATCCGTGGGCCGCCAATCAGCGCCGAGCGCCATTCGCCGTCGAGCTCAAGGTCCACGATTAAAGGCTTGAGGTCAACGTAATAGGTGTGGACGTACTCCGGGTCGGGGAGGAACTGCAACTGGGGCAGGATTCCTTTGGGGATGAAGGCCCAGAGCTCGGAGCCCAGCTCGTGGGCCGGGGCCAGGGGAGAGGAGACGGACTGGAGGGCGTATTTGACGCGGCCTTCGGCTAAGGTCCCGCCGAAGCCCATGTTGACGGCGTGGAGAAGCCCGTCGTTAGAGCCGAAGTAGACCATCTGCCGCCGTTTGCTCATGGCCTGCTTAAAGGCCAGGTAACCCATGTCCCCGTAGAGGAGATCGAAGTTGGAGGTGGCCGGGCCTAGGATAATGGGCTTGCTGTTGAGGATGTCGCCCAGGCGCCAGGTGACCTTGGTGGAATTGTCGCCCCAGGGGTTGCCCACGGTCCGCGAGCGCCAGTCGGCGCGGTCCTTGCCGACTATCCAGTTGATGAGGTCCGTGGTGGCCGTGGCTTTATTGGAGACGGCCGGAAGGACATCGGTAAAGTTGTCGTGGAGGAGCAGCTTGGAGAGGGTCGGAAGCGACGCGCTGTCGTTGAAGATGGAAAGTTGGGTTACGCCGGGGTCGGTTAGGGAATCCTCAAAGTAAATAAGTCTCTTGTGGCCGCTTAAGGTGGCCGAGGCCTTATAAGTTCGGGGTCCCGAAATCAGGGTCGTCGAGGCGGGGACGTCGAGGAGGGCGAGCCATTGGCCGACGTCCCAGACGGGATCGATCTGGTGGACCGAGCTGGGGTTGGCCCCGGAAATAAGCGGGGTGACCGCGACGTTGGTCCCGAATTCGTCCTCGCAGCGGGTGATGTAGTTGGCCGGGGTCCAGCAGACGGGTTTGACCGCCGGGGGGGAGGCCAGGGAGGTGAAGGTGACGATATTGTCGTCGACGAAGGAGAGGGCGTGGTCGCCGTCGTCTTCCCTCAGGTTCCCCCATTTGTCGATGAAGAGCGCGAAGACGCTGCCCACCCAGCGGACCTGATCCGTTTCGTCGGTGGGGTTGCGGTAAGTGGGATAGTAAAGGGTTTGGATGGAGATGCCGCCGCCGAGCAAAGCGTCCATGGAGGCGGAGGTGCTGGTGCCGGTGCTGATGGAGCGGCTGATGCTCCGGAAGGCGTTGTCGAGCTGAACCTTAAGCTGGTTGATGTTGGAGACGAGGAAGTAGTTGGCGGGCCCTAAGCTCGGGTTGGCGGGGTTTCGCTCCCACTCGCCGGCGTCGGGGATTCCGTTGAAGTTCTTATCGTTAAAGCCGCCGTATTTGGCCGCCATCCAGATGGGGTTGGGGAGAGCCTCGGCCTTGGCCGCGCCCGTGGCGATTACGAAGCCGCGGGTCTGGTAATAGGTCATCTTGGCGTTTTGCCCTATGCCGCAGTTGGCTCCTCCCGGGGCCATGCAGGACCAGGGGGAGTTGCGGGCGGTGTTCATGCCGTTGGGCTGCACGAAGCCAGCGGGGATGCCGGAGGCGTTGGGCCAAGGCGACCCGACGGTGGAGTTGCGGTTATAGTTGGAGGAGGAATGGGTGGCGTCCATGTAGGTGCCGTCGTGGGTCGTGCCGCTGATGGTGTAGCCCACGCTCTGGTTGCCGCCGGTGGTCGAGCCGAAGGCGTCGGAGGTGACGGAGAAACCCACGACCTTGTCCAAGTCGATGGTGATCTTGGACTTGGTGTAATCCATAGCGTCCGAGTCGGCCGCGACGCGGTAATTCTGGAAACGGTAGTATTTGGTGGGGGACGCGGAGGTGGTGAAGGGGGTCAGCGTTCCCGTTATCGCGGGATCCCGCAGTTCCCCGGAATGGATCCGGAGCGGGGAGCGGGCGAGATCGATGGCCGGCGAGGCTTGGGCGCCGGTCTTGGTTCCCAAAAGCGAAAATTCGTAGGTGCCCAAGGCGTCGCGGTCGTAGTCCGAGCCCTCGAAGCCGCCCTCAAAGTTGGTGACGATTTTGATGTAGAAGGGGACGCCGTTGGAGTCCGTCTCCCAGTCCATGATGAAATAATTCAAAAAGCCGTAGATGCGCGTGTCCGTTCCCGATTCCGAGGCCGGCAGCACGGTGACTTTGCCGTGGGACCCGAGGTCGAAGGTCACTTCGGGATAGGAGTGGGTCATGGCCACGGTGTAGAAATCCACCGGGGCCTCGATTTCCGTGGAGCCGGAAAGGTTGTGGGTGTGCGCGAACCAAGCCGCGGCGGCGATGCTGTAGGTGCCCTCGCGGGCTGGCTCGGAGGGGCACAGGCCTTTCACCTGGGTCAGGGAGTTTAGGGTCTTGGGCACGCAGTCGTTGGAGGAGCCGTTGCTGTAGAAGAAGGTCCGGCCCGTGGAGTTGAAACCCTCCAGGCTCGTGATCGCGTTGAGGTAGGCGTCCTTGTTGAAATTGTTCGTGAGGACCGCGGGCGGGCTCTTGATGGTGGAAAGGGGCTTGACGCCGTTGAGGGTCGCGTCGCTGCTGGGCCAGTTGTCGCCGTCGTAATCGGGGTAGATGTCGCTCATCAGGAGGATGACGGGGTGGGCGCATTCCGAGCCCACGATCCCGATGGGGCGGGTCGTGTTCCAGTTGAGGACGGTGGCCCCGTAGTCGTCTCCCGGCCAGGTGGCGCCCACGTAATAGGGATCGGACGCGCCCGCGAGGTAGCGGGTGGCCTCGAAGACCATCTCGCCCATGGGCGTGCCCCAGGTGGTTGTGGTGCCGTAGGCGGCCCCGCTCCAACCGGTGATGTAAAACTTGCTCAGATAATCAATAATGGCGCCGCTTTTGAAAATGCCCGTGAGGTAATCGACGGAATTGGTCATGCTCTCGATATGGCGCCGCATGACTCCGCCCTTGAGGCGCAGCGTCGTGTCGGAGGAAGTGGTCCCCGACAGGAGCCCGAAATACATTTTGTCGTCGGCGCCGTACTCTTGGAGGAGACCCGCGGGTTTCCAGATATTCGCGCCGGTATCGGCCCCGTAGAGGACGCAGCCTTCGGTTTCGCTGATCCCGCCGGGAACGGTGGGGTCGCACACTTTGACCAAGGCGTTGTAGCTAAGGGTCTGGTAGCCGGCGGGGAGGTTTTTGACGTCGGGCTGGGTCACCTCGCCCGTGGTCCAGTCCCAGATCCGGACGGGTATATGAAAAAGGGGTATCTGATGGTTGACGCTGATGTTGCGGACGATTTCCAGGCGCGGCAGGTTAGTGTCGGAGCCGGTCCCGACCTGGTAGCGGCCGATAAAGGAATAGGTGCTGGCGACCGGTTTCTCCACGCCGGCGTAGAGGGAAAAGTCGTAATAGGGCGCGTGCCGCGTGTGGGTGGCCCAGACGTTGTCGCCGGCCACTTCCACGCCCCAGACGTGGGAGTCGCGGGGCACGAAGGAGGGCTGCAGGACGGTTGAGGTCGTGGTGTCCGTCCGCCTTTTGCCGCCGAAGAGGACCTTGCGGATCGCGTCCATCCTGGAGGTGACGATGTAGTTAAGCCAGTTGCCGTGCCAGAGCGCGCCCTCTCCCTGGCCGTTGGCCGTGGTGCCCACGCAGACCCCGTATTGGGATCTGGGGACTTTAATGTCCGGGCGGTTGGCGAGGGAGGCGGGGCGGGTGGGGTTTAGGGCCTCGGCGTGGGTCGTGTTGGCGAGCCCCGCCCTTTCAAATTGGTTGTTTACGTACTTGTAGCAGGAGCGGACGTCGAAATAGCCGGTATAGGCGATGGAGGGGTCAAAGCCCATGTCCACCAACCCGTCGCCGTCGAGGTCGGCGAGGTTGTTGTAGGCCTGATAGAACATCTTATGGTCCTTGCTGATTACCAGAAGGACCTGGGGAGAGGTTCGCGCGGCGGACATAAAGGGCTGGGACTGATACATGTCCTTGGGAGGGGCGTAAGCGCGCGCGTCGGGGGAAATAAAGGACCCCAACAGGAAGCCAACGGCGACAGCCACGAGCGCGCCGCCTAACCGGAAAGAGCGGATTTTTTTTGCGGACATATGATTTGCCCCTCCAATCGCGTTCAGCTCAAAAACTCCCCCAAGGGGCGCGTCGCCCGGAAAATCCTTGAAGCTAAAAAGGTAAAATTAACTAACGCAAGCCATTGGCGTCAGGCGAAAAAAAATTTGGCGAAAAGGCCCTCTGGAGAAAAACAAGCGGTTAACTTGGGGATATAGCGGGCGTAATTTTTTTGAAAATATATAAATTATTTTTTATGGGGAAAAAAGTTTAAAAAAAAGCCCAGCGGGCCTGGGGAAGCCCCCGGGGCCTTCGCGGGGACCCCGGGTCTCTAGAAAATTATAAAATAGCCAAAAAGAGCCGAAAACGCAAAAAAAAGCCCGCCCTAAGCCTTCCCGCGCCCCGGGAGTTGTCGCCGGGCGCCGGAAGGGGGCGCTCAGTTGATATAGTTGCGGTACATAATGGTTACCACCGAGGAGGGATCGTCGGCGCCCGTGGCGGCGATGCTTTGGTGAGTCTTGCCGCTGACGGAGACCACCACGCCCACCTGCAGCTTGGGGCCGCTGGCGGAGTCGTTGGGGTCGCCGGTGCCGATGCCCATGCCTTCGGGGATGAGGTTATAGGTTTCCAGATTCACCACGGCCCGGGCGATCTCCCGGCCGTTCATGCGGAAAATGATGTGGGGCTCCTTGGTGCCGCCCAAGGGGGCGCCCACGCCCGCTTCCAGGTAGCGATCCGCGTATTTGTAGTTGGTGGCCTCGGCCATCAGGTCGTCGAGGTTGAACCTGGGCTGCATGTCGACCTCAATGGGGAAGGCGGGCGAGGTCGCGGGGACGGGCTGGAAGACGTCGTTGATGTCGTCGGTGCGGGGATTTAAGAGGACCAGGGTCAGCAAGGTGGCGATCCTGGCGCAGGTGTCCGCCGAGTTGAAGGCCTCGCGGCCCACCCGGGTGTTGCCGGTGATATTGAGCTCGGTGCGGGCGTTGGCGAGAACGATGACGCCCATCAGGCTCATTAAAAGCAATATGACCAGGGCGAAGGCCAAGATCATGCCGCTGGGGGCGTCCTTTATGGGCGCCTGGCGGGGTAGGGCGTGGGGATAGGCGAGTTTAGTCATGGAAAAACCCTCGCGGGAGCTTATGGGGAGCGGGAAAGCCGAAGGGATCCCTAAAAGGCCAAATCGGTCATCGCCGCGCTGTAGAGAATGGAATGGCGGCCCATATTGTCGGTCCAGGCCACTTCCACTTCCACCTGATGGCTGTAGGTGGTGGGAAAGGAGCGGAAGAAGCTGGTCGTCAGGGTAAAGGGAAAGCGTTGGCAGGCGGGGAAATCGGCTCCCTCGCAGATATTGTTGAGCCGGTCGAGGCGGCGCGTCACCGTGGCGGCCGCGTCGATTTCCGCGGTCAGTTCCTCGAAGGTCAGGGATTTGACGCGCTCCATCTCGGATTCCGCCAGGAAGGTCGCGACCGTCATGCTGTCGGCCATGTTGTTGCCCTTGAGGGCCGAGGACTGCATCATGAGGGCGGCCAAGCAGCCGAAGGAGAGGATGGTGATGGTGACCAGGATCTCGATCAGGGTGAACCCCTCCCTGAGTCCGGAGCGGAGGCGGGATTGGGGGGATGGGGGGAAAGGGGCTCGCATGGGTTTCGCCCTCCTGAAAGGGATTGCCGAAAAGACGCCAGGCGCCGCGAGACGGGGGAAAAGGCGCCGGAAGAAAGAGCGTTTGGGAAAAGCGCTTGGGGCTTTTAAGGCGTGGGCACGTTTATGGCCTCGCGCTTGGTGGATACCCTCCCGGAATCGTTGCTGACGGAAAGGCGGAAACCTTCCTTGGGATTGACGGTGGCGGGGCTGGAGTAATAGAAAAAGACGTCAAAGGGCCGGGGGTCGGAAAAGACCCGGCTGTCAGGCATGAAGATGGCGTAGCGCACGCCCGCCGGGGCTTTGGTGGCTCCGTCGAAATCCGCGCTCGTGGTGGAGGTGAACACGCGCACTTGGTTGTTGAAAACGTGGCGGTCCCCGGAGCCGGTTCCCCAGCCCGTCACGGCGTTGCCCGTGTAGAGGGCGGTCTGCAGCTCGATCCAGCAGGGCGAGGCGGCGCAGTTCAAGACCACCCGGATGGGCTTTTGGGCGGTGGCCGCCCGGAGGCGCGCTTTCTGCATGAAGGCGTCGACCCGCTTCGCGTCCGAGGACACTCTTTGGCTGGGCACGAGCCTGGACATCACGGGGAAGGCGATTAAAGCGAGGATCGCGATAATTCCCATGACCGTGAGCAGCTCCATGAGGGAGAAGCCGCCCTGGGCCCGACGGGGCCGAAGCCCCCCTATAATCCGCTCGCGGCTAATCATAAGTGGTAGTTCCTCAGATAGATAGTCTCAACCAAAGTGTTGCGGATATGGTTGTCGCGCGTCGTCGCGGCGAGGCGGTTGAAGAGGGCCGGGCGCGAGCGGGAGGCGGCCCCCACGCCCGTGGGGGCGCGGGAGACGAGCCCCAGGGAGACGGCTTTCACCCGGTTGGAGTTCAAAACCGAGCTGTCGATGGTCGGGGGCGTGTATCCGGAGGCTGGCCAGGCTTTTTTAATGTCCACGGCGTCAGTGTCCAGATAATAGAAGATTTGCAGATCTTCGATGTTATACGCCACGATGGCGGTGTGGCGGGTCGCGTCGTCGTAATTGGTCTTGGCGGTGTCGTGGTAGTCGGCCATGAGCCAGTTGTTGGCCGCGTCCACGTAATAGGTCACGAACATGACGTCCCGGAAGTTGTAGACGTAGGACCCGGTCACGTCAAAGAGCGTGGGAAAGGGGGCGGCGGCGGTGAAGCGGCCCCCGGCCTTGACGGGGATGCGGGTGGCGAAGCCCCCGGTGTAGGAGATGGCGCCGGTCTCGAAGATGACCCCGTTGGCCCCGGAGCCGATGGCGATGACGTCATTGGGGCGCAGGGCGTCCTCGGGGATGGGGGTGTCCACGATCAGCGCGTTCGAGCCGTCGACGCTCGTCACTTTGGAAAGGGGGTTGCCGGTTTCCACCTCGGCCCGGAAGATGGTCAGCGTGTCCGAGCTCTGAGCGCCACCGTCCACCCCGTAGATAGGCCAGGCCCCGGCGTTTCCGGTGAGGGCGTCGGAGTGGTGGAACCAGTTGGGGGAACTCACGATTTCCGAGGGGGGCTCGCCCGAGTGGGGGATCTCCCGGGTGGGGGTCCAGGCCTGCATACGTTTGACCTCGGGCCCCAGGAGGCCGAAGCCGTTGCCGGCCATGCGGATGTCGCGGCCCAGGGTGTAGAGGGCCACCCGCAGGTTTTGGTATTGCTGCAGGTAAGCGTCCTCGCGGAGATAGTAGCTGGCGTTGAGACGGTAAATGGAGAAGGCCACCCCCGTTACGATCAAGGAAATCAGCAGGACGATCAAGAGTTCCACCAGGGAAAGCCCCTGGGGGGCCTTTCCCCAGGCGGGTCTCGGGTCGGGCTTTTGACCTTGGGAAGGCGGGATTCCGCTGTTTGGTATTGATCTCACGGCGCTGGTCCTTCGAAAAATTTCGGGAGTTTAAGGCGAAAGGGAGTGTTTGAGGCCGGGAGGGAAAAAACCCGCGCGGCGCGCCACCTGGGGAAAGCTATCAGGGATGGGGCAAGGGCAACTCGACGACCTTTTCGGAGTCGCCCTCCACTCTGATGTTGGCGGCCCGGACGTCCCAGCGGACATCAAGGGTAGGGGCCTTCTCGGTGGGGGAGACGCATTCCCCGCTGAGTTTGAAGCCCTCGGAGGTGCGGGGCGACCACATGTGCAGCTGGGTCACGTCCTGGCAGAGATCCGGGGCCAAATGGGGAATGAAGTACTTGTAAACCCGGGATTCGCGACCCCGGTAGTCGATATACCTGTCCACGTGGCGCAGCCTTAAGAGGTCCTTGCGCAAGGCCAAGATGTCGGGGAGCAGAAAGTCGTTGCCGTATTCCGCGTTCTGGGGGGGGACCGGCGGAAGGGGGTCCAAGGGCGGCGCCACGGCGCCCCGGAAAAGATAGACGAGGCCCACGAGCAGCGCCGCCACCAAAGCGACGGTGACTCCCAGAAAAATCTTGGCGCCGCGGGCCGTCTCGGGGAGGACCGGAATGGCGTCCAGGACCCGGTCGAACTCCTCGGCCCCACGCGGCGCCATTTGGTCCACGTTCATCCGGCTGATAATGTCTTCCACGGCCTGGCGGCGCTCGGGGGTTGGCCCGGGCTCGGCCCCGCCGCTCTCCAGCCCCAAATCGCTTTCCAAGTCGGGGCGCTGCGGCCTAAATCTCTCGCCACATTTGGGGCATTTGACCCAGACATCGCCTTTGTCCAGATGGCTATCCGGAACGCGAAGCTTGATCATGCAGCCGGGGCAAAGGAGAATCATAATGGTCCTTAAGGATGATTGCGGAAAAAAAGGTCGCCCCCCAAAGGCGAGGGGTTCCGGAGAGCCGCCGGGCGCGGGCGCTACGTTTCGGCGCGCGCGGGCCGGAATTGGGGGCGCGTAAGGGGCGCTCCACCGCCGGGCGCCTTCTTGGGCGTCTTTAATAGTAGAGGAGAGGGTAGGCCTTTGGCAAGACCCTTAAAAGGTCTTAAGTTCCGCGATTGCCTATATAAATTATCCTCTCGCCACTTTGGGGCCCGCGCCGGGCGCGCGTCGGCTTAGGGGATCCGCCAGGGGGATAAAAGGCCCCAGGGGCCGTCGCCCGAGCGCTACGCTATTTAGTGGTCAAGACCGGGCGTGAGGGAAAAAAGGGAGCGAAATTAAAGTTTAGGTTCACCGGATATTGACCAAAAAAGGAAAAGCGGAAATCGCGGGCCCTCTCCTGAGCGAGCGAAAGCGGGAAGAAAAAGGCGAAAAATATAGGAAATAGGCAAACTTTAAAGAGTTTCCCGCTTAAGGCCAGGCTCGGAGGCGCGGCTTTCCGCCCGGCGCCGCGGGGCGCCGAGGAAGCCGCGCGAGTCTGAAATGCAATTTTTATGCCTCTGGGAGGGCAAGCCACGCCGCGCTCCCGCCGCCTCTTCCCCGCGCGCGGGAACGGGGTCTCGCGGCGCTCGCGGGCCGCCTAAGCGGCGGGGCGGCTGAAGATGGCCAAGGAGGCGGGCCTGGGAAGCTGTCCTTGGAAGATGGCCTGGGAAGCTAACCTGGTAAGTTCCGCTTCGCTTGAGGTTTAATTCCCGCTCCAGGGGAGGTTTCCGGCCGTTTTGGGGCGTTGGCGGCGCCGCGCCGCCCTGGAGGCGACTCTCTCTGAAGATGGGAGCGAAAAGAGCCGTCTTCCCGCCGCTCTCCATCCCGCGCCGCGGGCGATTAAGGCTCTTCCAAAAGGTCTTTCGCGTTATTTTGAGCTTGCCGCGAGGCGCCCCGCGCGACCCTGGAGATGGTAGCGCGGGCGGGGATTATGGGCCGGCGGCGTCAAGTCGTCAAACTTGTCTTGGATCTCCGGTTTTGTTTGAGATTGCCCTAACAAGCGCCTCGGACAGTCTCCTTAAACTGGCTCGCGCCGGAGCCCGGAGTCGGATAAAGTCGCGTGGGCCTGTCTTGGGGCTTTAAGTCCCTGGAGCTGGCCTGAGGCTGTCGGCTCGTTAGAGAGTTATTAAAATCGCGGCGAAACGAGCCTATTAGAGAAAGATGGAAGCGCGAAAAGTCCCGCCGAGAGGATGGTTCCCCACATAAAGAAGATGGCCGGGGCGTCGTGGCTAATACTCGCCTTAAGCTTCCCAACTTTGACCGGGCAGTCCATCTGGCGGGGCGGCGAGGGCGGCGGGCGCGGTCGAAGTTGGCTTTGAAGCAGTCTTTCCCGGGAACCCGGACGACGTCTGGCTTTAGCCCTTCAGGGCGGAACTCGCTCTTACCCTCGCCGTCAAAGGCGAAATCGCTCGCGGGAAAGCTTCCCGGACCCGTCAGCGTCAGAGGCGCCTTGAACGCCGCGCGAAACCCGAGATTCGTCGGCGGTGGCTTTTTGGCTGGGGACGGGGGATATCGGCTCTTTTCCGCTGTCCGCCGCGACCCAGGCGTTGACGTCGCCTCCGTAAAGAGCGAATGTGAGTGGCCAGCTCTAGAGTTCATCGTATGGGCCCTCGCCGCTTCGGCAAGCTAAACCTTTCCCGGGCGCGGGAAGGCGTGTCGCGGGCGCGGAGTTTTTCCAAAGGGCCCCTTGTGAATTCCCAAAGTCGCCGCGAGCCGCGGGCGCGCGTCGCGAACGGAGCCTTTCTCCGAAAGCCAAGAATTATTACCGCGCCATAATTTTTTTAAGGCTCCGCGCGTTCTTAGTCGCCAAATAAAGCTTGGCTATGGCCTCTTCCATAAACGCCTAAGCCCATTTTAACGATTTTTTTCGCGTCAATTAAATAAGGCGCGGCGTAATTAAGGGTTTCAATCGCTTTTAAGCCTTTTCGCGCCAAGCGCTCCGTAATTATTTTAATTTCATTTTTAGTTTGTTTCGCGTCATTTATTTCACCGTTTTTTAGGTATTTTAGTTCTATGATCACATATGTTAAATCGCTAAATTTAACGACCAGGTCCGGGGTCCCTTCCGCGCCCGCTGGCTCACAGAGCGTTTCCACGTTTGGCATTCCGAGAAAATAAAAAAATAATAACCCATGGTAGCGCGATTCTGATGGAAAGTGATGTTGAGCTGGAAGCCTGTTGAAATTCGCGGTTATCAGGTTTGAAATAGTCGCGGCGTCTTCGGATAAAATAGCCTCTTGGAAGATTATTTGTTCCGTTTCAGGTTCCTTTTTAATCGTTTTAAAAAGGAAGCTAGTAAACGCCGAATTGAATTTACTTTTCAGTTCCTTATTTGGAACCTTTAGTCGATATTCTAGAGGCTTATTGATGGAGGAGGTCACCTTACCCACTGTGAGAAAGCCAGTCTGAAAAAGGACAGGAGCCGGTTCCAAAGAGTCCATTTCGGTCATTTTTATAGTATCTCCCCGCAGACTTGGAAGCGAGCCTCTGTGAAACGCGAGAGGATCCTGAAAAACAAAGGCGTTTATGAATTTTTTAGATGGCTCTAATTCCGTCCAGTAGTTCGTTAATTGACTTTGGGAAAAAAAATTAAGGAGAGAATATGGATTTAGCACCTTACTCTTTCCGTTCCAGCTATAGCCATCGTACCAATCAAGAATTATTTGTCGCAAATCCGCGACGGTATCGTCTTTACTCATAATATTATCATCTTGAAGAATTTTGAGCGTAACTGGAAAGAATTCTTTAAAGCAGGCGTCCATTTCCTTATAAGTGAATCCGCAGATATCCGAATATTGAGGATTTAGCGTCAGATTGTTTAGGTGATTGAGGGCGCCTGAATGCCAAATGAAGGAATAACTGGTTACGCCAGTGACAAAAAGAAAACGCAGATCATCCGTTAGAAATTTCAATTTGGAATATAATCCGCTTAGAGTTTCTTGGTTCGCTTCCGCTATATCTAATTTGTTTATGTAATAACTAACTGGAGCGTCATATTCGTCAATGAGCAAGACAACGTTTTTACTATACTTGTTTTTAAGGGCTTTAATGAGATTGAATAACATCCTTCCGGGCGTGGCTTCCACGATTGAAAGGTTGTGGGATCTAGCTATTCCATCTAATTCCAACTGGAGATCTCGCGTCAGCGCGTTGAGGGAGTATTCGGCTGGCGCCATACTTAAGCTTAAGTTTACGACAGGGAAAGTTTCCTCAAAATTATAGCGATTGTTTTGACCAATCCATAACTTTTCAAAAAGCTCTTTGCGCCCGCTAAAGAGTTCTTTAAAAGTGTTTAAAAGAAGAGTTTTGCCAAACCTCATAGGTCTGGACAGAAAAAATGATTTTCCCAAGTTAAGAATATTATAGATGAACTCGGTTTTATCCGCGTACACGTAATTTTCGCTAATTATTTCGCTAAAATTTTGTTCGCCAATAGTAATTTTTGACATGCCTGTTCCTCTCGAATGGCTTCATCTTTGACGAGCGAATAATTTTTTTAGGATTTTTGACGAATTTGGCGCGTTCATCTCTAAATCGACATTTTAAACCTTTTCCATCCCGCTCGCAATTGTGAAAAAAGTAAAAAATTTTGATAGCCGTAGTTAAACATTTGATCGCCCGCCGCGACTTTCGTCAAAACCATCTTGATAGGTTTGTGGTTCCGTGAAAGGTCAGCGCGAGCGCTCGCTGGAAAATTATTTATTCTACGCGGTTAAGTCCCCAAAGGACCGCCCGCTCAAAGTGGGGAAACGCAACGCGATTAGCTACGACCCAAAGAAGAAGAGGCGCGCCGCTATCCGGGAGCGTCAGTCAAATCGCGCTTTCAGGACGGCGTACTGGATTGGGTCTGGCGCTTAAGCCAGGAACGGTCGCCTGAAGCGCCGGTTCGGAATGCGTAGGCTAAGGGTCAGGGGGCGAGGGCGGCTCGACTCTCGGTCATGTTTAAACTTTTGGGCTAAACATTTCATGGCGATGGCCATTGTCAGAAAAAGAACGGTCTAAAAAAGGGTAAAAGCGCGTGAAAAGGAGCGTTTCTGGCGTAAATGGACCTAAAAATGGTTGTTTCGACATCAAGGCGAATAAATTACCGAGATTTAATCTCAATAATTTTAAAATAATTCAAATTTTAAAATGACCCGGTCGCCTCCTTCAGTGGGGATCCGCTTTCTCTCCAGGACTTTTCGCGCCGCCTCAAGTTTTCGTTATTGAGTTAAAAACAGCCCAGGACGCTCGCGCCGCCCTGAAGGCCGCGCGCGCGGGGATGGCCCAGAACCTCAACAATGACTACGGAGGGGCGCGCCAAAATCTTATCGCCGTCTCCATGGCCGTGGATTTTCGAAACTCGTGGCGTCGGGGCCCGCGTCTTTGTCAAAAACGGCGAGACCGCGACAACTTCCGGTCGGGCTTAAGATCTCCTCGATAGCGCGAAAGGCGTCAAAGCGGAGGGAAGGTAAGATACGGCAAATTAATGGTATCCGCGCGCGGATGGGGCGATCGGGCCGTTAGGGAATGGTTGGCCAGGCCATAGGTCAGAATCTTTTCCGCCCCCGAGCGGATACGAAGCGTATTATTGATAAATATATGTTATTTCGCGTATTTAAATGGTTAATAGTCAATACGCGATATTTATTTTAATTAATTTTTATCTTAAAAATAAAATTTAGCGTAATATAGTCTAAAAAATCTTAGACGCTAACAAGCTCGAGCGCCATTTTCGTGGCTTGGCGTGGCCTTTCGTTAGCCCGAGCGTCCCCAAGGAAGCGTCGCGGGCTCGCGGGAATACGCGCGCTTCCCCAATCCCGAATTGTTTTCCCGGACCGTCTAGAGGCCCCCGCTTGGAGCCTCCGGGGGAGCCAAGCGCCGGAGCCCAAGGCGAAAGTATCTCCCAACGTCAAGCCCGGCCTTCCGCGCGGGAAAGCCGGGCTTGGAAAAGGGGCGGAAAGGGAGGCGGGAGGCGGGAGGGCTAGAAGCTTTCCCGGCGCCTCCGGATCTCTTCCCTTTGCTTCGTGAAGATCCACTGGACGATTTCGTTCTGATCGCTCCCGAGGATGTCCGTAAACTCAAAACCGAACATATTGGGCTCGTTGGAGACGTTTTCCTCGTCGGCGAGGACCCGGACAACGCGCCCCATGATATCCATGAGTCTCCCTTCGGTGTAGGGGAGGACGAGGCCGATTTCCATATAGGTGCCGATGGGGAAATCCGTGTAATGCCCGAAGGAGAGCCCAAACTCCGAGATGTCCTGGACCAGGGCTTGGTTCATGTAGTTTTTGCGGGAACTGCTTTCGGCCAGAATGCTTAGAATCAGAGAGAGCTTGCGGTCGATGCGGGCCAGAATCATCTGGGATTCCGATTTAGGCTTGGGCAGGGGCTCGGCGTCGAGGGCGGCCAACCGTTTGACCGTGGAGTCTTGGCCCCGGATATAATCCCCGGGGTTGTCGAGGACGTTAAAGAGCATCTGGGTTGGCATGTTGGCCCGGAGGCCTTTACGTCTTTCTTCACTGGAAGACATACGGGGTTTCCTCGATCTTGGCGCCGGACCGGGGGAGATCCGTGGCCACGCGAATGGCGTCGCGCCCTTCTTTCTTGGCGAGATACATCGCCTGGTCAGACCAGTATATCAAATCTTCCGGCGAATTGATCATGACGCTCTCAATCGTCGCGATACCTTGGCTGACGGTGGGCCGGAGAGCCGCGGAGGCCGTGGGAAGCTGGCTCGCGCGGAGGGCGTCCTTGAGCCTTTGGGCGAGGATTTGGGCCTGTTCCAGGTCGGTCCAGGGGAGGATAACGGCGAACTCTTCCCCGCCGATCCGGGCGGCCGCGTCGCCCACGCGGACGGTGTCGCGGAGGACTTTCCCCAGCCACTTGAGTACCTTGTCGCCGGTTTGGTGGCCGAAGTTGTCGTTGACGCTCTTAAAATGATCGATATCTAAAATGAGAAGGCTTAAGGGGGTGTTATGCCTTTTGGCCCGGGCGAACTCCCTTTCCAAGGTTTCCGTGAAGGCGCGGCGGTTTTGGAGCCCAGTTAGGGGATCGCGCGAGGCGAGGCTTGTCGCTTCCTGGAATTCGCGGGCCAAGTCGATGGCTTGCCCGGCCGCCCAGGCGAGCTCGTCCAAAGCGTCCTCGTCGAGGGCCTGAGGCTTCCGGCCTCCGGGATAGCTCCACAGGATTTTTCCCAAAGGGCGGCCCTTCCAGGATAGCTCCCGGACCAGGGGGGCCCCTAAGATCTTTTCGGAGGATAAGCCTTCGAAGGTAAACATGGAGCCTTCGTCCGAACGCTCCTCCGAGGCCTGGGCGAGGCCCGGGGCGAGTTCCAGCGCGACTTGGGCCCCCTCGCCCAGATCGCGGGCGAGGGCGCGGATGGCCTCCGCCAGGGGGCCCATGTCCCGGTGGCCGGCGAGCCTTTTGTGGATGGCGAGCTCTTTTTCGCCGTCCAAGGGGCGGCTTTCCAAAAGCGCGCTCAAAAGGTCCTGGCCTTCCAGGGCCCTTTGGGCGATTTGGGCCAGTTTGGCTCGCTCCAAGGGGACGGAGGCGACCGCGAAAACCCCGGAGACCACAAGGCTCATGGCCGCCTCAAAGTCGGGCTCGCGCTCGAGGACGACAAGTTGGGCGGGGAGCTTTAAGGCGTCGATGGCCTTTAAGAGATCTTGGGGGGCGGCGAGCCCCGGAAGGCTAGAGGCGACGAAGACGAGCTGGGGCCGGGCCTCGGCGAGGAGCGCGAGGCCCTCTTTTAAGGTCTCCGCCCAGAGCAGGACGGCGTTAAAGGGCCGGAGGGCTTGGTTGATTATCGTGATATTTTCGCTCGCGGAATCAATGACGAGGGCGGTCTTTTGGAACATAAGGATTAGCCTCCTTGGCGGTCGCGGCGGAAAGCCTTGTCGCGCGGGGCCCGCGCGCCTGGAAGGAGACGTAAGCAGCAATTGTGCCATGTTTGGCGTTCGGAGGCCTTTGGGGGGCGTTCGCGCCGCGATCCCTAGGGATTAGCTTGACCTTAAAGCTCAAGATATACTTTAAGAAAGCTCTAAATAAAGCGCCGGGGGATCAATAAGGCCTCGCGAGTCAATAATTTGGCGCCCCCGCGAGCTTTGGCGCCCCGCGAGCTTGGGGGCGCGCGCCGGGCGCGGGTCTCCCCTTCGGAGGCGAAACGCGTTAAAATCTGGGGCGCGCGCCGCGACGCGCGCGGCGAGCGGGGGGGCCCGCGCGCCTTGGAGAGGCGCCGAGTCGCGCGAGCGGACGCGCGGGTTTTAAGGATAGCGAGACGTGCAAATTTTAGAGGTCATCTCCCTTCCCCTGCCGGGGGTTAAGGTCATCAGGTACCGCCGTCACCGCGACGAGCGGGGCTATTTCTCCGAGAGTTACCGCGAGTCCGATTTTCGGAAACTGGGCGAGGGCCCTTTGAAGGGCGAAAATTTAAATTTTCTCCAGGCCAACGAGAGCCGTTCCGCGGCCAAGGTTATCCGGGGCCTCCATTTCCAGTGGGATCCCCCCATGGGCAAACTCGTGCGGACTCTCTACGGGCGCATGGTGGATCTGGTCTTGGATTTGCGCCTCAATTCCCCGACGCTGGGGAAAATTATCGCCTATGACATGCCCTTCGACCCCGAGAGCGACTGGGGCGAGTGGATCTGGGTTCCCCCGGGCCTGGCCCACGGCAATTATTTTACGGTGGACTCGGCCATCGAGTACTTCTGCGCCGCCGAGTACAATCCCGCCGCCGAGGCGGGGATTTCGCCCCTGGCGCCCGATTTGGACTGGTCGGAGGCCGACCCAAGGCTGCGCGACGAGTTCGCGGGCCTTTTAAGGGAAGGCCCCATCCTTTCGCCCAAGGACCGCGCGGGCTTAAGCCGCGCGGAGTGGCTCTCCTCGCCCCGGGCCCAGGTCTTCCGTTACGGGGAAAAGCCGTGAAGGCCGTGATCCAAAGGGTAACCGCGGCCAAAGTCACGGTCGGCGGGGAGACGGTCGGGGAAATCGGCGCGGGGTTACTCCTTTTTTTGGGGGTGGCGCCCGGGGACGCCCGCGCCAACTGCGACTACCTCGCGGAGAAGATTTTAAACCTGAGGATTTTTGAGGACGCGGGCGGCCATTTCAATCATTCCCTATTGGATGTCCAAGGCGAGCTTTTGGTCGTCAGCCAGTTTACGCTTCTGGCCGACGCGCGGCGTGGGCGCAGGCCCAGCTTCGCGGGGGCGGCGCCGCCGGAGCTCGCCGCGGAACTCTACGAATATTTTATCGAAAAGGCCCGCGCGAGCGCGAAAGTGGCCACGGGGCGTTTCGGGGCGCGCATGCTCGTGGAAATTGCGAACGACGGGCCCGTGACCCTCATCTTGGAAGATCCGCCGGCGCCCCTTGGCTAAAACCCAAGGGGCGCGCCAATTGCCGCGCCAATGGGCGCGCTAAAAGGCGCCTACATCTGCATGCGCTGGACTTCCTGGTAGGCGTTCAGGATTTTATTGCGCACCTGCATGAGCATCTTAAAGGAGGTCTCCGCCTTGCTCATGGAGAGAAGCGTCTCGTGGATATTGCCGTTGCGGCCCGTGGACAGGTCTTCCATGGCCGTTTTGGCCTGAAACTGCATGTTATTGGTGTTCTCGAAGGAAGCTTTCAGATGGTCGGCGAAGCCGGGGCGCTTGTCCGCCTGGGCTTTGGAGGTCGAGAACATTTGGAGGGCCGGGGTCGTGGACGGCCTTAAGGGTCCGAGGATCATGGTGACGGCCTTTGGGGGGAGGGCTTGGGGGGCCCTCCCTCGGGAAAGTCAAAATTTTGACTGGCGAGGAGTGGCGGGGGAAGTCAATTAATTGGCCTTGAGGCTTACCTTAAGAGGTCCAGGGATTTGAGGGCCATATTCTGGGCCGCCGTGGCGGCCGTGATATTGGCCTCGTAGCTTCCCTTGGAGGAGATCATGTCCACCATTTCCTGGACCACGTTCACGTTGGGGTAGAGGGCGTAGCCGAACTCGTCGGCCTCGGGGTGGGAGGGATCGAAGACCAGCTTGAAATCCCGGCGGTCTTCCATAATCTCCCGCACCTGCACGTCCCGCAGTTCGCCGTCGAGGCGGGGCCGCTCGCCCCTGGCCCCGGAAAAATAGGGGGCGGTCTCGAAAATCGGGACCTTGCGGCGGTAGGGGCCGCCGTCGGGGGTGCGCGTGGTGTTCATGTGGCTGAGGTTCATCGCCACCATGTTCATGCGCTTGCGCTGGCTGGTTAGCCCGGACTGGCTAATGTCCATTGAGTTTAAAAAATCCATCTTTCTTACCTCGAGCCGCCTTCGCCGATGGCGTATTTCAGGTTGTCAAATTCTTTGGCCAGCATCTGCACCGTGGCGTTGTAGATGAGCTGGTTCTTGGTGAGCAAGGTCATTTCCTGGTCGATGTCCAGCTTGTCGTCGTCGTATTCGTCCCAACCGTAGGGGGACATCTTGACGGCCTGGCGCGCCCGCTCAAAGGCCCCGTTCGCGTCCCGGCTGGGTATGTGCCGGGGATCGGTCTGGCGGACGTCGAGCTCCATGGCGGAGCCGCCGGGGAGCTTGGCGGCCAGGACCTTCTCAAAGTTAAGGTGCCTGGCCCGAAAGCCCGGAACGTCCTTGTTGGCGAGGTTGGTGGCCGTAAAATCATGGCGGGCCAAGCGCAGGCCTAAGGTTCCGCCCATAATGTCGAACTGGCCGCCGAAGAGATTTTGGGTAAAGCCTTTAATCACGGGAATAACTCCTTCCAACTGGAAAACGTTGGAGTGACGACGGGAAGGCTAGAGCAAAAGGAAGGCCATTTTTTGGGAAAGTGGGAGGAGGGGGAGAAGGAAGAGGGGGACAAGGAAGAGGAAGAGAATGAGAAGGAAGAGGAGGAGCCGCGCGCGTGGGGCCCCTCCTTCTCGTCCCGGCCTGTCAGGAGCCGGCGGTTCCAAGTCCTCTCGCTTCCTAGAGCCAGCCGCGACGGAAGGCTATCGCGTCCCAAAGCTTCGCCAAGCCGCCCCAAAGCCTCGCCAAGCCCTCCGCCTGACGCTCCCCAAAGCCTGGCCCAATGTCCCCCATAAGCGAGTCAAGCTTCCCAAGGCGCCAGGACAAACCTCGTCTTCCCACCCGGCCAAGGCTCCCTTTAACGGTTTCGCGGTTAATTGTTAGCTTGAGGCGATCTTTACGGAATATTTAGCAAAGGGCTTTGCCTCTTAAGGGATCGCGGCGTTAAAGCGCGTTTTTCGTTAACATCGCGGGAAAAACCTTGATTTCAAAGGGTCTTTCTTTTATATTAAGAAATATTTTGAAAACGCGTGAATAAACCCCGCCGCTTTAAGGAAGCGACAGGCGTTCTTTGGGACGCGCCGGTCTTTTATGGGTTTTCAAGGGCTTTGGGAAAGGATTGCGGGGCGTAATTCCCTCAAAACGGGAATCTGGCTCCGGGATCGGGATCTGGCGACGGTCGCTCCTGGAGATGGTCGCGAGATGGTCGCTCCCGGCGATTTGGGAGTTCCCCCTCGCCAGATAGCGGGAACGGATAAAGATGGGCTTCCCGCGGAAGCCGCGGGGAACCATTCCGCGAGGGCGGGGACAATAGCCGCCTATTTCCGTGGCGCGATGAAAAATCACTTGTGGAGTCGATGAAAAATCTCTTGAGGATTACGCCTGGCGCGGTGAGAAGAGCGGACGCCAAACGCGCTCTGGTGGAGGGAAACGTCATAATCCATGGGGGCTATTTGACTCCCGCGGCGCCGTTTGGGAATGGGCGCGAGGATTTTCGGAGATTTTCCGGGCGCTCCGTGGCTGACACTGGATTCCCCTTTGCTGGAACCGAGCGGCTGAGCCGGACTCGTTCCTGGAGCGACACGACCGTTGTGGTCCGCCTTCCCCCAGCCTGCGGCCCGCATTGGGCTTTCTCTCGCGCTCCGGGACGGCGCTCAAGGCTTCCGAGAGGTGGGCGCGGCGGATGATAAAGATAAAGCATGGGTTCCGGATAAAGTCTTGGCCCGAGTTAAAGCTTGGGTGGGTTAGATCTGAAAGAACGGCTGACGGTCAGGCGACGCGCCATAAATTTAGTTTTCCGTATGAGACAAAATTCCACGAATGACCCGCGGAAGTTTAACATTTTAACTGTCACCAATAATATGAAAGAGTCCAGCATGCTTGGTAAATTTCTTCCGTTTTCGTTTTTATGCTTCTCGCTTTTTTTGTGGCGCGACGCGGCGCCGGCCGCCGCCGATGAAGTTACAAACAGCGTCGGCATGAAATTTACCTTAATTTCTACCGGCGCGTTTACGATGGGCGCGGATTTGAATTCCGAGAGGGGCGCCAAAGATGAGACGCCCCAGCGCCGGGTCACCATTTCCAGGCCTTTTTATATGGGCGTTTATGAGGTAACGCAGTCCGAGTGGACGCGCGTCATGGGCGGCTCAAATCCCAGTAATTTTAAAGGACAAACATTACCGGTTGAGCGAGTTTCCTGGGATGACGCGCTCTCTTTCGCGCGGAAACTCAATCAGATAGAGGGAACGGAAAAGTACAGGCTCCCCACGGAAGCCGAGTGGGAGTATTCCGCGCGGGCGGGGACAACGTCGGCTTATTTTTTTGGCGACGACGAAGGCTCCCTTGGGAAATACGCGTGGTTTACGGACAACAGCGGTTGGGAAACGCATCCGGTCGGGGGGAAAAGTCCCAATCCATGGGGGCTTTACGACATCTACGGCAATGTCTGGGAATGGGTCCAGGACTTTTACGGAAACTACGAGGGCGGCGCGACGACTGATCCTAAGGGGCCTTTGGAGGGCTCTGCCCGCGTGAATCGGGGTTGCGGGTGGGGCGACACGGCTGTTTTCTGCCGGTCCGCTTACCGGTTCAGGAACACTCCTGAGTACCGGTTCAGCAACCTTGGCCTGCGCGTGGTCTTCACGGCGGGCGACTTTAAAGATCGCGGGTCAGGCGTTCGGCGGGGGACGAAGGCGGAGCCGAGTCCAGCCGAACGCCTGGGGTCAGGGGATTAAAGGAGACAAAACCGCGAGAACGGAAGCGTAATTTGAATGTTTCCTGGGAAGAAGCGCGTTTATTTCCACGGAAATTACGCCGAGAAGAGGGAACGGATAAATATGGGTTTCCCACGGAAGCCAAGGGGGAATATCCCACGAGGGCGGGGACGACAACCGCC
>JAISCZ010000137.1 GCA_031265205.1 Deltaproteobacteria bacterium | reverse complement strand
TCCTGGCGGGGTCCCTTTGGGGCCTCCCGTGTTGCGTCATACTTCCCTTGAATGGCATGCTGTCGTCATTACCCCGTCGGAAACTTGAAACCACTCGTCAGTTATTCCAGCCTTCAGGGAGGAAAAGGGCTCGCGCCCTCTCTCCGCTCCAGCTGGGCTGTCGTCTGATTGCCCGGATTTTGAACTGGCTCCGGCGCCAGAGTCTTTAATGTGCTAAAGTCCTCTGGCTAACTAATTTTTTAGCTTTTTGGAGGAATTTAGTCGCTATGGCGGATAAAGAGAGAAAAAATAGGGAAAACAGGTCAGCAGAGGAGACAATTAGCGAACTAATCTCTATTCTTTATGGGATTCTTACAAATCCTGACTCTTTAAAAAGGTTCAGTCATCCTATATTACTACAATATTTTGATATTCTTTTTGAGTTTGATGAAGTATTTAGTAATGCGGCGGCTAATCCCAATTTACCTCTCTCACTGACCGATATTGAAGGGTTGGTGGTGAACTACATCGAAAGGCATAAATCTCTAGCCCAAGAACTGGCATGGGAAAAGGTCAAAACCATTGACCAGACTCCTTTCATTGATAAAAAAAAAGAGAATTTGCTGAAAAAAACGTAAATTTTAAAATTTTTTCTGATTTGCCTTGCTCCGTTATGACTTTATTCGGCAAGTTTAAATTCTCCAGGACTGCCCTCAGGCCAGTGACAAAAGAGGACAGTTCAAAGCTTTTTGCCCTTACAAAGCAAAAATTGGTTTTTCCCCTTGATGAAACCTTCGGGTTAGATAAGCTTCCTTTTAAAATGAGCGTGTCTGCCATGCTCGAAGTTGCTTATTTGGTTCAGAAGATTCCTTCTTTTAAGGGAGCTGAAGAGGAGATTAAGAGAACGACTCAAATAATTACTTCTTCGGAAACCATAAGAAATATTGCAAACAACATCGGCAAACTGATATTTGAAAAGGATCAACAAGACGCAAATGAAGCCTGGGATTTGCTTGAATCTGGTAAACTTATGTTCCCAGAAAAAAAGAAACCACATATATTGTATATTGAAACTGATGGCGCCATGCTTCATGTCAGAAAACCCGTAGACAAAGAGAAATCAGATGACGACAGCATAATTAAATCACCATGGATGGAAAATAAGCTGGGCATGGTATTTTCCACGGACAATTTTAAAAAAATCAATAACGAAAAAGGAGAGGAAGAAGCAAGGCTTGGTAAAAGAGAATATATCGCCTATCTGGGCTCTGCTGAAGAATTTAAAAAACATCTTTGGGCCTTGGCTTTAAGGAATGGCTATGGAACATACGGTAAAACAATTCTTTTAAGTGATGGCGCGTCATGGATAAAATATATGAAGGAGGAATTATTTCCTGATTCTCAACATATATTAGATTATTGTCATTTGAGCGAAAATATTTCAACTTTTGCTAAAGATATATTTGATAACATTGATATAAAATATAAACCATGGGCTAAAGCAATGAAAAGTTTAATCATAGAAGGCCGTTATCAGGAAGTACTTACAGAGCTAAAAGGTATAAGTTCGCGCCAATTATCAAAAAGTAGCATTAATTTAACTAATTATATTACTAATAATAAATATAATATTGACTATACGACATATCGGAAGAATGGTTGGATTATAGGGAGCGGAGGTATCGAAAGCGCAAACAGAACTGTATTGCAACAACGTTTAAAACAGACTGGAATGCGGTGGAATGTGGAGAATGGTCAGTATATTCTAAGTTTAATGGCAAAATCTAAGAGCAATCTATGGAATGTCGTTAATGAAATCGTTAAAAATAAGTACGAGATCGAAAGCGCTTTAGAAGCGTTAGGCGCGAGAAACTACACTCCTTCATACGTTAGGGATAGTCACCAAAACCTTTGGGATAGCCATCAATATTAGCAATTTTAATGCCAAAATTAATTATAGATCATATTTTGTAACCTGGCTATAGAGATGACGTGGGTTAGAGGAAAACGTTGAGATAGCCTATAGACGTGACGTTAGTAAATGTCGGTGAAGCCATTAACGCGTTATTAATGGCTCTTAAAATGCATAATATTGCAATATATATTCCAAGCGATAAATATAGCAATAAGTAAAATTAGCACAATTATTGCAATAATAAGCAATTTTTATACCAGATATCTTGCCGCCATTGTGACATTCATCTCACACCCTCGTTTTGTCTATAGCCCTTTTTAACTGGCTAGCTAACCCACATCACGTCTATAGCCAGGTTAGTAATCATTCGCCTCCTTAAGGAGACTGACGGAAGTGGACCGTTTGAAAAGGCTGGAGTCAGGGGAAGGCGCCGGAACCCATTTAAACTGGACTGAGGGGTAATGCGGCGAGAGTCTCGCCTCTTAGACAATTTCAGGGATGGACATACGCTTATGGGCAGTCAGAGTAAAACTTTCTATTCTTTAACCCTTGTCTAAACTGTGCACCATATACTCAAAATTTTAACCCGGTACAAGGGCTTAACTTTAGAATTTAGGTCAATATAATTTGTTGCACCCCAAGTCAACAACTTACTTGCCATTCTGCAAGATACATAATATAATAAACTTTGAAAATTTAGGAGAATGATTATGCCCGAGGATAATAGAACAGAATACAAACGCGACCTAACTGAAAATTTTGAAAAATCCGTCGTGTCTTTTTTAAACTATTCAGGTGGCGGGGAGATAATATTAGGTTTTGATGACGATGGAAGCGTCCGAGGCATAAATGAATCAGATATTGTTCAGAGGCAAATTGTTGACAGAATTCGTAATAATATAAGGCCGCAGACTCTTGGTTTGTTCGATGTCGTACAAGATTGCGTTGATAATAAAAATATAATAAGAGTAATTGTGTCCTGCGGTCAACTTCGTCCCTACTACATTCGTAAAAAGGGAATGTCTGAAGTTGGCTGTTTTATTCGGGTTGGAAGTTCCGTACAACCTATGTCGAAGCAGATGATCGAGCATTTTCTTTCAAAACGTCAAAAACTTACACTCCAGAATATTACATCACCACGACAAAGTCTTAGTTTTCAACAATTGGCTATTTATTACAGTGAAAAGAAATTCACGCTGACAGCTCGATTTCAGGAAAATCTCGATTTGATCGGAAGCGATGGCAAATACAATTATGTGGCTTATCTTCTAGCAGACGAGAACGGCAATTCAATGAAAGTTGCCACTTACGCGGGTACAGATAAGATTAACCTCTCGGAATCCCGCGAATATGGCTATCGTTGCCTTATCACCGCGGCACAGAAGATTCTTGATCGCGTGGATTCTGATAACCGCACGTTCGTTTTCATAACACCGCAAAGACGTATAAATAAAGAACGTATCAACAGTGTCGCCTTACGAGAAATTATTATTAACGCTGTTGTACACAATGATTATTCTAAAGGAGTTCCACTTATAGAGCTTTTTAAAGACAAGATTGTCATTACGTCTTGTGGCGGATTAGTCGAGGGTCTTTCAGAAGAAGATTTCTTTAATTGCCGATCTATGCCACGTAATCGCGAGCTAATGCGTGTTTTTCGTGACTTGGATTATGTCGAGCAGATTGGTTCAGGTATGAAACGCATACTCAAAGTGTACGATCGTTCTATTTTTGAGTTTAGTCCCAGTTTTACCATAGTCACGCTCCCTTACGAAGAAGGGTTTATTTTGCCAAATGAAAACATAAACGGACAAAGTCACACAACAAATGGGAAAGATAGCACTTTTAATGGGAAAGATGGCACTTTAAATGGGAAAGATGGCACTTAAATGGGGAAGATGGCACTTTAAATGGGAAAGATGGCACTTTAAATGGGGAAGATGGCACTTTAAATGGGGAAGATGGCACTTTAAATGGGGAAGATGGCACTTTAAATGGGAAAGATAAATCTACGATAGAATTGTTAAAGGCCGATCCTAACGTCACTATAACGCAGTTAGCCGAAATGACAAGAAAATCAAGACGAACAATTTTACGCAAACTGAAAGAGTACCAAAATTCGGGATTGCTTCGGCGGGAAGGAAGTCGGAAAAAAGGACGCTGGATTGTATTATAACCTTAAAGTCGGATTATCTGTACTCAAATCGATAAAATTCTGGGCAATGGTCAGTGAGATCTCAATAATTGCCATATTTTCATTGTGTTAGGTGTGGGCTTGACATTGAGTACATGTTCTGATAACATGTACTCAATTAGGAGGTGACTGGATTGTCCGCTAAAGCATCTGGAGAGATCAAAACCCGTATCGTCCATAACACCCAAAAGAACGGTGACATCTATATTCTTGAGCGGAAAACCATATATGACGTGGATAAGAAATGGAACAAAGTGCTGGGCACCAAGCTTTTATCCAAAATTCCAAAAGGCTCCAAAATACCGGTCCAAACCAGACCCAAAAAGCCACATCTCGACAAAGAGGCGAAATCAAACAAAGAAATAACGGCATGCCATGACCATGTCGGCATGATGGAACTCATTGACCACATTGGCTCCGTGTCGGGGATAGACGATGGGCTTTATTCCAACACGGATCTTGGCACCGCGCAGAAGATCATATCCATCGCCAGATATCTGCTCGCTACTAAAGGGCAAAGCCTGCCAGGCATTCTCACGTGGCAGTTCAATCATTTGCTCCCCTACGAGGATGGGATGACGGAGGATGTCTACCACAACCTATTCTCGCAAGTTGGACGTGATGAATCACTGCAACAGAGTTTTTTCGCGAATCGGTACGCCAGCATCAAAAACAGGGCCATTTTGGCATATGATTCTACGACTATATCAACATATTCAGAAAACCAGATTGAGGCACGGTATGGTTTCAACAAGGATAAAGACGGACTGAAGACCATCAAACTACTGACCTTGTATTCAATCGAAACAAGGCAACCTGTCGCGTTCACGAAACAACCTGGCAACATCCCGGACGTGATTACAATAGAAAATGCCCTAAGGCAGCTATCCGCGCTTGGCTTGGGAGATGCCGAGATCGTGACAGATAACGGTTATTTTTCAGAACACAACTTAGCGGAACTCTTTCTCGCGCATTTCGATTTCATAACGCTTGTAAAGAGTAGCCTCAAATGGGTAAAGGCAGAGATTGACAGTCATCTGGACGACTTTGGGAGCGTGACCAGCGCCTGCCCGTTCGATGCGGGAACTCATGGGCTAACGATCCAGCTCATGCGCAACTTTGTTAAAGTCAGTAAGTATGATAACAAGAAACTCGGCGTTCAAAAGGGCGATGAGGAAATATTCCAAAGGAGAGTCTATCTTCACTTATACTACAATTCCGTAAAAAAGGCGGAGGAAGATGTTTATTTCGACAACGACATGATTGAGTTGCGCAGAAACATTGAGGCTGGTATCAACATTGATGACCTTCCCAAAAACGCGCTAAAAAAGGTCGTTAAGTACCTGCATGTCAAACGGAGGGGAGACGATATCCATGTATACTTCAACGAGGATGCCTGCAAGGAAGCTAAGAGACACCATGGTTTTTTTGCTCTCGTCTCAAACCACGAGAAGAATCCTTTTGACTGCCTCTGTTAAGTATCGCAATCGCGAGACGATCGAGTCATTTTTTCAATCCATGAAGAGCCGTGCCGACGTGATGAGGGTCAGGGTGTGGGATACGGATACGTTGAGGGGGCGTATGTTTACACAGTTTGTCGCACTGTGCTATTATGAATACCTGAGCGAGGAGATCCGGCATATGAAGAAACATCTCGGGATAAAGAACGGTGACCCATTTCACGATGAATCGGCTAATTTGTTAATCGAGAAAAAGCTGAAAAGCTGGCTTGATAATTCGCCAATCTACTTGGTGTTGCAGTGGTTTGATACCGTTGATTGTGTCAAGATTTCATCCAAACTCGCCTCAAAAAGATGGACTACTGAGATCACGTTGCGGGACAGAATGTTTCTCAACAAAATGGGAGTCACGTTACCTTCTTGATTAGTATCCATTCAGCTCTTCCATACTCTAGCCCTCAACATCCAGCCCGCCTCTTCCTTACTAGCCTTCCCCATCGTCCACCTCCTTGACCCACCTTCCTCAGCACGCATTATTCGTCCATTTCCGCAGATGTTGGGTATTGAGGTGACCTGAATGGGTACTTTGATTTGAGTATATGTTATCCGACTTGTAGGATTATAAAATAATTCTTCTTTTATATAATTCATTCAACAAACGCTTACAAACAAACGATCGCTGATTTCTGTACCACTTCATAAATCATGCTTTCAGGCATTTTAGAACTAATATTTTCGGAGTTCCCTTCTGCTCTCACTTTTTAACTTAATTTCGTCATCCACAATGGATGCCCAGTAAGTCGAGAAGCCAACGCCCCTTCTTCTCATCCGCTCATGAATTAGGAAGCTGAATTGTCAAATTCATCTTCCAGTATATAGCGATAAACACAATTATCCATGTCACATGGTTGACGCTAACTTGTAAGGCTAGTTTATTGTTTTAAAGTCAATTGTCCTTTATCCGTTGTCGATTGAATCATTCACGCTTTATTCTGGGATATCATTGAATTAATTGGCAAGTAATTTCACTGCTCTTCTAAAGATCGCGAACGATATATTTGGATATACAAAATTTAACGAACGCGCGCTCCCAAATGACTCTACACTCAAGTCCGCGAGTTCGAATTGATTGATTCGCAAATTATATCCGCGGATTTTGAAATTTCGGTACAACTATAGCCAGTTCGCCCTGGCCATCTTCAAGGCGGAATAGGCGATGACCCCGCGAGCCAATACCAACCTTCCAGACGCTTCATTCTGGTTTTGAAACGACAAACGCGACTACGACGCGCGCGGATTAAGCGTATGAGAAAAACGCCAGTGGCGCCATTTTGCGTCTGTAATTAAAAGTGTAGTTAAAAAGTATGGCAAAATTATTCCTTTGGGACTGAAAGCGCTCAATCGTCATCACTCTTTCGCCGTGAAAGTACCCGCGCCGACCGCCCGCCGCGAATACGGCTCCATGACTAAGCCTCTCTTTGGCCACCCTCATAGCGAACGCCGATATTAGGCCTTTTTATAAATTTTTATCAAAAACAGTGGAAATAGGAGCCATTTTATGTTAGTATTCTATCGCTTTAAGACTTGGGCGACGCTGTCATTGACATCGCGACTAACCTTGCGGGTTACCCTGGACTTTTAGCGTGGAGCGACTCGCCGCTTGAAGAGTTCCCACTAGTAAAACCGTCGCGTTATTACCCTTTTTGAGCCTCTATGGGCCGCGAATAGTTCGAGGTTTTATTAACAGTTACTCTATAGCGAATTTTTTTTAGGATTCCTTTTGTATCCTTCATTGAATGCGAATATGGCATTCGAGAATAGAGCGTAATTAATTATGAAAAAGATTGAGTTAGGCGATAAATCATTCAGTGAAATAATAAAATCAAACTTCGTTTACGCCGATAAAACTCAATTTATTTATGAACTGGCTAAAACTAATGAAACATATTTTCTTTCCAGACCGAGAAAATTTGGGAAATCATTGCTTCTGAGCGCTATTGGAGAACTTTTTAAAGGTTCAGCGGACCCTCTGAATCCAAAGGGATATTTTGAAAACTTATGGATTGGGGACGATAACGTTAATTATAATTTTAAGGATACTTATCCCGTCGTTAGCCTGAACATGAATATGACTAGCGATACTCCGCAAATTTTTCAAGAAACTCTTAAAGACTCGCTGACTGGTATCGGCGACTCCCACGGCGTAATTATTGAAAGCGACTTTCCCGGTCGAATGCTAAATCGGCTTGTGGACAAACTCAGGAAGAAATACGATAAAACCGTCGCGCTTCTAATCGATAACTATGACGCTCCAGTGAGCGCTCATTTTCGCGATAGCGCTTTAGCGATGGCCAATTTGGAGATTTTAAAGGGTTTCTATTCACAACTAAAACCGCTTGAAACTAGCGATTGCCTCCGCTTCGCGCTTCTAACCGGAACTACCCGTTATGGCTTATTATGGGAATCCGGAATATTTAATCACCTTAAAGATATAACTCTCGCCGATAAATACTCAACCGTCTGCGGTTTTACCCAAGATGAATTTGAATCCTGTTTCTCCGATCGTCTTCCCACCACTCTCAAAAAAATTAAGGAAAATGGCTCTCTGCCAAAAGACGCGACCGTTTCTGATTTACGGCAATTAATATTTAATAGATATGGTGGCTATAGCTGGGACGGTAAATCGAGAGTTCTTAATCCATTTTCGTTACTTAATTTTTTTGTCGAGCGTAAAATCAATAATTATTGGATTGATCTCGCGCCTTCATCAAAGTTTTTAACTCCCATTATTTCCGAAAATCCGTTGGCTTTTACCTACGACAAATTTTTAAACCTATCTGAAAATTCGGTAAAATTTTCTGAATTTATCGGTTCCTTAACGTCAGTGCCAATTCTGTTTCAGACCGGTTACCTGACAGTGGATAAAATCAGAATAGTTAAAAGACAAAAATTATATAATTTTAAAACCCCTAACGAAGAAGTTGGCGCGGAATATAACGCTGTTTTTACAGATAGCGTAAATAATTTTTTTGGGATAGATATCCTAAAGGATAATAATTCATTCGAGCAAGCTATTAAAACGGAAGATGATCTAGCGCTGACTGAAATAATATCCACTCTTTTTCAAAAAATTCCGATAGCGCTCCACGCTCCTTCCGTGAAATTATACCAATCCACGCTTTTCGCGTACTTTCAGTCTATGAGCGGAGTTACCGTAATCGCTGAACCTCCGGCGGCTCAAGGTATTCCTGATATACTCCTTATACTCGACGATAAATTTTATGTTATCATAGTGATTAAATACAAAGAGGATTACAATCAAAGTGAATTCGATGATTTTCAATTTACTCGCCCAAATCCTAAAGTTCCTGAAATTGAAACGGATTTCGCGGAAAATGAAGATAATTTCACGGAAATTGAAAATGAAAACGATAATATAGACGCCGAAACGGCGGCGATAGAATCGGAATTATTGGCATTCGCGGCAATGAAAGATATCAGAACCCTTAGCTACGAGGAGCCATATAAAGATGAGTCTAACAGACTTCTCAAAATGGGAATAGGCGTTTACGGCGCGGGTCACGCCAGAGTGTTATTAGAAAATGAAGAACAAACGGAACTCATAACAAATATCAGATCTCTGCGTTGGGAAATCATCACAATTATTAGAGAAACCAAAACTCTTAGTGGCGCGAAAGCAAAACAATTTATTGAACAAGCGCGCGCTCTGAAAGATAATGTCAATAGCCTAAAAAATATAGCTATTGAACTAAAAAAAGAAGACTTGGCTAAATTAAATATTGAAATTGATAAATTGCGCCACGGCGCTCATAAATTAAAAGAAAAAATTGAATCGTCTAAATAAAATTGTTTCCTCTGAAAATCACCGAAAACGTTAAAACTTTAATTTTAATGTCTTTTGTTCCATAAGTATCCGCCCATTTCATTGGCGTTAAACGAATGTCAGTTCCTTAATAATTTCCGCCTTCCCCAAAATTTACCAAAATCATAATTTATCGCGAGAGCGTGGCTGGCGTGTCTCTCGCCAATTTCCTCAGGGCCTTACTCGCTCTCCATTCCACTAGACGGCGGCGACTATCTAAATATTACCGATATTCTCTTTTCTCTTCGTCTTTAACTCTCGTCCTTTCTTAAGTGAAGCGTGACGGATGGACCAGCTAAAATTTTACGCGCGAAACGCGCGCGCCGGGCCGCCTCATATCTTTAACGCGTGGTCCCGTCCAGCGTCCAATTTTAGCTTAAGAGCGGTATATCCGCTTCGCGCGCGCCTACCTATTTCAAGGACGCTCTTGGAAAGAATCCGCGCGCGGATTATCCTCTTCAAAATGACCTCGCCTCCCAACTATTTAATTAATTAATTATTTAACCATACGCTCCGTTATAAATATTTGTCTCATTTAATTTTTAACGCGATTTAATAATTTCCCATTCACTCACAATTAATCCCATAACAATACGCTTTTTGAAGAACGCGCGCCTCGCTAAATAATTATTAACGCCAATTTTTTCCATGATTTGAATTATTTTCAAAATTTCTATTGACAGCGCGTATAATTTTTCGTAATCTAACCCGACAAAAGCTTTTGGCGCTCTTGGGACGGCTCCATTTTTTTTGTAAAGCTATTTTTCCATTGCCTTGAGTCTATCGTACTTAATTATTTAACGGTTCCTCGGTATACCCGTAAACGGCCCTTTATGACGCAATTGGCTAAATTTAACGCCTTCGACTCGATAAGCGCGGTAAAAACGGCGCGTTATTGTATCTGTCCGCGGGGAATAACTACGCGTTAATTAATTAATCTTTTAGCTCATCGGAAAACACTGAAGGCGAAAGGCGTTTCATTTGAAGCGCCTTTCGCCTTTTTTTTCGCGCGTTAACCCCCGAACGTTTTCCACTCGTCTTATGTCCATTTTGTTTATTACCTAATTTACTTTAGGGAGGATTATGATGCCTTTAAAGAAACGGAATAAAATAACGATAATCGCGATCGTAGCGGTCGCGGCTTTAGTTATTTTCGGAGCCTTTTTAGGGAGAACCACGGAAACGGTTCCCTCGGCGAGCTTTTCCGCCGGAAACGGCCTTACCGCCGACTCCTCGGTTGGCCCTGACGGTCAGCCGCTCCGGGTTATTAAGACCTATACCCGCAAAGACTGCTCTTTGGCGCCCTGGCTGATCACTGACAAACTTGGCTATTTCGCCGCCGAAGGCGTTAAACTCGTCTTTACGGGCGAGATTCAGCCTCCCCAGGTTATTCCCTCAATCTTAAACGGAGACAACGACGTTTCCTCTTTCCATCCCAACACTATTTTGGTGGCTTTAAACGGAGGCGCCAAGTTCAAAGGCGTGGGTCGCTCGGATTTGGAGCCGGCCGATGATCTCGACCCTTCCTTCCGTCACATGTGGTGGTTCATTAACCCGGAAAAATACCCAAACGTTAAATCTTTCGCCGACTTGAAAGACATTCCCGGCACTTTAAAGTTCTCGATTATCAGCACCTCACAGTGCTCGGATTTCCTGGCTAACCGTATCCTCGACAAATACGGCGTTCCCCGCGATAAAGTCGAGTGGGTGACCATGCCTGACGTCCAAGCCATACAGGCTTTGAAACAGGGCCATACTGACGTGGGAGGAGTCCATCCTCCTTTCTATAAAGGCATGTTGGACGCCGGGCAACTGAAAATCGCCGACTCCCAGGAAGCCAATCTGGCCGAAGGGGTCGCGGGCTTGGGGTTCTATTTCTTCACCGAGGAATTTATCGCCAATAACCCTGAGGCGGTCCGAGGCTTCGTTCGCGCCACCAGCAAGGGCCAGCGCTGGATCAACGAAAACCCCGAACAGGCCAGAATCTGGACTGAGGAAGCCATCGGCGTCCCTATTTCAGCCAACCATTATTACTCCTCCTCTCTGACCATCGACGAAGCGCAGATTGTCCCTTGGATCGAGGATTTGGAAAACCAGGGAGTTCTTCCCAAGGGAAGCCTTACGCCTTCCGATCTCGTGATCGGCGATTTCGTGGATACCTTTATCCCCCTCAAACCGGATAGCGCGGCGGCGCGGGACTCTAACGGCTCGCCCGCGAGCTGATCCTCGCCGCTTTTTTCTTAATAATCGCCCACGTCTTTCCGGGAAAGGGGCTTTTCTCCGGCGGAGCCCCTTTCCTTTATTTAACGCGCCCCAATACCTATTATTATTAGTGGCCAATCGCGGCGGGAAAAATAGCGCCGCTTCCGCTGAAAATTAATTACGGATCCTAATATTTTTTTTATTTCTCCTTATAGCTAACATAAAAAATTAACGCGACGATTGTCCTTTGAAATAGCGGATTATCATAAATTGACTTTGTATTTTAACCTTTTGTTAATTAACTAAATCGGCGTCCGCTAAAATATTTTTAATAATTTTATTTCCAAACCCTTGACAATTGAAAACCGCCTCGCTAATATCTTTCTTACCTTGCTGACTCGACCGTTATTTTATTTATTTTCATTTTCTAAAGATTCCTTCTTTTGTTTCGCTTCCCCAAGGAAAATTATTATTTTTCCTTGTCTTTGGTTAACCGTTCCGCGCTCGCTTTTCGCGCTCGCCCTTTCAAGCTATGTTAATTTATTTTCTAAAGAATATAACCGCCCGCGACTGTCAAAAGTCCCGCTGTCCCAGCGCGGCGCGCCGCGCGCGCTTGAGCGCGACCTCCTTTATGGATTCGTCTTAACATTTATTAGCCGATCGGAAACACTGAAGGCTAAAAACGCCGCTCTTGGCGTTTTTAGCCTTTTTTTTTTAATTTTCCAAAATTTTACGCTCGCTGTCTCGGCTTTCCCCTTTAAGAGAGGATTTATGTTTAGCTACCCCATTCCCCACGAATTGCCGGAGGAAAAAATCGTTCTGGAAAACCTTTCCAAGGTCTACGGCGTCCGAAGCCAAGAAGGCCGCGACGCCGAAGATTTCGTGGCCCTGGAAGACTTCAGTTTAGCGGTCAACGCCGGCGAGTTCGTGTCTATCGTCGGCCCTTCCGGCTGCGGCAAATCTACCCTCTTGGACATTATCGCGGGGCTCTCCAAAGCGGACTCGGGAACCGTCCGCGTCAGCGGCCTCGAGGTCACGGGCCCCGGGCTCGACCGCGGCGTCGTTCTCCAGGGCTACGCACTCTTCCCTTGGCGCACGGTCCGCAAAAACATAGAGTTCGGCTTGGAAATGAAGGGCGCGAGCGCTAAGGAACGCCGGGAGATCGGCCAAAAATACTTAGAGCTCGTGAGCCTTACGGGTTTTGAGGACCGTTACCCCCACGAGCTTTCGGGCGGCATGAAACAGAGGGTCGCCATCGCGCGGGCTTTGGCCTATGACCCCGAAGTCCTCTTGATGGACGAGCCCTTCGCCGCGGTGGACGCCCAAACCCGCGAAATTCTCCAGGACGAATTGCTCTCTATCTGGGAAAAGACCCGCAAGACCATTGTCTTCGTGACGCACAGCATTGACGAGGCCGTCCTCTTAGCCGATCGGGTCGTCGTCATGACCGCCAATCCCGGCAAAATCCGCGCCGTCCACGCCGTCAATTTGCCCCGTCCCCGCTCCAACCACGCGACGCGCCTCTCGCGGGAGTACCAAGACCTGAGGCAAAAAATCTATCAGGGGCTCCAAGGCGACTCGCGTCTCCCCTCTTCCTTGGGCCTTCCCCCCGAAAGAAACCTCTCTTTCCCCCAGACCGAGCCCGTCGGCGCCCATGGCGCGATCGCCCTTTAGGCCTTTTTCCCCCGCGCTCGGGCTCGCCCCTTCCGGAGGAGCCCGTCGCCCTTAAGGCGCGCCCCTTTTCCTTAAAGCGCGCTCGCCGTTGGGCGTCTTCATTCCCCTCGCCTTTAAAATCGCGCGGCGCCAAAAAGTTTTCGCCGCGCGCGCTATCCCCGTTTTTTCTTTTCCCATTAGCCTATTTTTTACCGGAAGCCCTTCCGGATCTTCCCCAACCCAAAGGAGGCGCGCGCAGTGCCCACCCCCAAAAACCACAAGCCCCCCCACAAGCCAAAACTCAAACAGATCGCCATCTACGGCAAAGGCGGAATCGGCAAATCCACCACCACCTCCAACCTGAGCGCGGCCTTAGCCGATTTGGGCTATAAAGTCATGCAATTCGGGTGCGACCCCAAGGCCGATTCCACCAACACCCTCCGCGACGGCTCCTATATCCCCACCATCCTGGACCTCTTAAGGGAAAAAGGACGGGTTGACGCCCATGACGCCATTTTTGAGGGCTACAACGGCATTTACTGCGTCGAGGCCGGGGGCCCCTCCCCGGGGGTGGGCTGCGCCGGGCGCGGCATCATTACCGCGGTCCAGCTCTTAAAGCAGCAAAACGTCTACGAGGAGCTGGATCTCGACTACGTCATCTACGACGTTTTAGGAGACGTGGTCTGCGGCGGCTTCGCCGTCCCCATCCGGGAGGGTATCGCCCGCCACGTCTTCACCGTGAGCTCCTCGGACTTTATGGCCATCTACGCGGCCAACAACCTTTTCCGAGGGATCCAGAAGTACTCCAACTCCGGAGGCGCCCTCCTGGGCGGGGTCATCGCCAACTCCGTCTCCGGCGGCTACCAAAAGGCCATCATCGACGACTTCGTCTCCCAGACCAACACCCAAGTCCTCCAATACGTCCCCCGGTCCATTACCGTCACCCAGAGCGAGCTGGGCGGCAAAACGACCATCGAGGCGGCCCCGGACTCGGAGCAGGCCCAAATATACCGCGAACTCGCCAAGCGCGTGGAGGCCCACGAAGAGTCAGTCGTCCCCAAACCCTTAGACGCCCAGGAACTGCGGGCGTGGGCCACCGGCTGGTCCGATCAGATTCTGGCCGTGGAACGCGGCGACGTGAGATCCGCTGGGGCCCACATCTAATTATTCCAATTTCCCTCCAACCATACGCGCAAGGAGAAAACGTGACCATTAACTTAAACGACATAACCTGCCCCACCCGCGAGCAGCGGGCCAACGGAATCAATACCTTCAACGGGAAGGCCAGCGAACTGGTCGAGCTCGCCAAAAAGAAAGAGCTGAAGAATTGCGAGCGCGATTTTCAGCAGAACTCGGGCTGCCTCTTGAATTTCTACCTCACGGTGCGCGTGGCCACCATCCGCGACTCGGTCATGATCGTCCACGCCCCCGTGGGCTGCTCGGCCCCATCCGCCCTCTACCGGGAGGTCTTTCGGCGCCTGTATCAGGGCCTGGGCCTCCAGGAAAACTTCGATTTCCACTGGCTCACCACCAACATCGGGGAAAAGGACGTAATCTACGGGGCCGGGGACAAACTGCGCTTCGCGATCCGCGAGGCCGAGCGGCGGCACTCGCCCGAGGCCATCTTCATCCTCACCTCTTGCGCCTCGGGAATCATCGGGGAGGATATCGAGGGCGTGGTCTCCGAGACGCAAGGGGAAATCGGCGCGACCATAGTCCCCATTCACTGCGAGGGCATCCGCTCGCGGATCATCCAGACCGGCTACGACGCCTTCTGGCACGGCCTCCTCAAGTACCTCGTCAAGCCCCCCCAAAAGAAACAGAAGGATCTTATAAACGTCGCCAGCATGCTCAGTTACACCTGGCAAGACCGCCAGGAGATCATCCGGCTTCTGGGCAAAATGGGGCTGCGGGCCAACTTTATCCCCGAGTTCGCCTCCGTCCAAAATTTCCGGGAGATGTCGGAGGCCGCGCTCACCGCCCCGGTCTGCCCCACCTACACCGACTACCTTTCCCGGGGCCTGGAGCAGGAATACGGGATTCCCTTCTTCCTCCACCCCGCCCCCGTGGGGATCGCCAACACCGACGAGTGGCTCCGGGTTATCGGCGAGCACACCGGCAAACAGAAGGAAGCCGAAAAACTCGTCAAGGAAGAACGCGCCTACTGGGTCCCCAAGATGGAAGAAATCCGCCGAGGCTTTGACGAGGTCAAAGCCCAAAACAACGGCCAATTCCATATCATGGGATCTCTGGGCCAGGGCCGCCTGGTCACCCAGACCCCCTTCTTCCACGAGCTGGGGGTCACCACGCCCGTGGCCCTCTGCCAGGACTTTGACGATCTGCTCTTGGAGGACGTGGAGCTTCTCCTTAAGAGGATCGGCGACTTCGACATCGTCGTCAACACCTTCCAGGCCGCGGAAGTGGCGCACACCGCCCGCAAATACGACCCCGACATGGTCCTCTCCTGCCCCTTCCAGGGGAGCGCCTACAAACGCGAAAAGGGCATGACCCGCATTCACGCCCTTCGGGGGGACGGCCGCAAATGGAGCGCCCAGGCCGGCTACGCCGGGGCCATCGCCTGCGGCTCTTTCCTCCTGCAGGCCACCCGCAACCGCTCTTTCCAGAACGTGATGCTCGCCAAGACGGAAGACCCGTATCAGGAATGGTTCTTCCAGCAGCCCGACCCCTACTATTTTCACCGCAAAGAAGCCTAAAGGAGCGAAACGCTATGGGTTTAACAATTGTCACCGGCCGGGAAGGCGCTCTTAAAGCCGCGCCCGCGAGCGAATTCCCGGAAATAGCCGAGTCGCCGCGCTTCACCTGCGCCCTGGGGGGCGCCTACGGCGCGGCCCTCGCCACCTTTGGCGCTGTCCCTATCCTCCACTCGGGCTTGGGCTGCGGCATGGCCAACGCCCACGGCATGACCTACGCCGCGGGGCTCAACTCCGGGGGAACGGCCGGAACGACCACCACCCCCTGCTCGGGGCTCATTGAGGAGCACGTGGTCTTCGGCGGGGAAGACAAGCTCCGCCGCCTCATCGACTCCACCCTCAAGGTTATGAAAGGCGAGCTCTTCGTGGTCATCTCGGGATGCGTGCCCGCCCTCATCGGCGACGACGTGGACTCGGTCATCGCGGAATTTAAGGACCGCGCGCCCATTGTCCACGTCAAGACCTCGGGCTTTGTCGGGAACTCTCTCGTGGGCTATAACCTCTACCTCGACGCTATCATTGACGGCTTTCTGAGCGAAAAGAAGGAAACCGCGAAAAAGCTCGTGAACATTTTCGGGATCGTCCCCAACCAGAGCCCTTACTGGAAAGGCGAACTGCGGGAAATCGAAAGCCTTTTGGCCAAGATCGGGGTAAAAGCCAACGCGATCTTCGCTAATTTTGAGCCGCTGGGGGCTATCGCGAGCGTTCCCAACGCGGCCCTAAACCTTGTCTTCCATCCCTGGGCCGGGGTCGCCGCGGCCCAAAAACTGGAAGAGCGCTTCGGGACCCCCTTTATCAATTTCGAGCACGTGCCCGTGGGTCCCCAACAGTCGGCCGACGTGCTGCGAACCGTGGGGCGAAAACTCAAAATCCCCAACGCCAAGGTGGAAAAGGTCATCGGCGCGGAAGAGAAAAACGTTTACCGCTACATGGAATTCTTGGCCGAAATGTTCATGATTTCCATGCCCCACGCCTTTTTCGGGGTGGTGGGCGACAGCGCCGCGACCATTTCCTACACCCGCTTTGGGGCCAACGAGCTGGGCTGGAACCCGGAGATCAGCGTCATAACCGACGACCCCCCCGAGGAAACCCACGCCTCCATCGTCGCCCGTTTAACGCAAAATATCCAAGGCGCCTTCCGGCCCCAAGTCTTCTTTGACTATGACTCTTACCGGATCCGCGAGCGTTTAAACGAACATACCCTCCAGGTCCTGCTCGCCAGCTCTTTGGAAAAATACGTCCGGGGCCGGGACGGCGAGGCCTTCCATCTCTCCGTGGCTTACCCTATCTACGATCGGGTGATCGTTGACCGCTCGTACGCGGGATTCCGGGGAGGCGTCGCCCTTTTGGAGGACATCTCCCACAGTTTCGCGGGACCCCTGTAATCCGCGCGCTCTCCTTATAAGGATCGCCGCGCTTCCCTTTGGGGGCGCGGCTTATCTCTCCTTTAGAGCGCCCGCGGCGGGCTCGCCTTCGCCTCTCCTTAAGCCGCTTGGAATTTTTCCCTTTCCCTCTTCCGCGCCTCCGCGCCATTTTGGGGGAGGGCGGCTTTCCATCCCCTTTGGGATATTTTCGCGCTTTTCCGCGCGACTTACGGGACGCGTCCCATTTCTTTCGCCATAAGGCCGCTATGTTTAAACTATCCGATCATCCCTGCTTCAGCGCCGACTGCCAACCCAATTCCGGGCGCGTCCATCTGCCCGTGGCCAAAAACTGCGATCTTTTCTGCCGTTTCTGCTCGCGCGGGATCAATCCATTTTTAAACGCGCCCGGCGCGACGCGCGAGGTAATCAGCCCCCAAGAAGCCTTGGACGTCATTAGTCTCGCCCTGAAACTCTGCCCCGAGCTGAAAGTGGCCGGAATCGCGGGCCCCGGCGATCCCCTCTCCGGCCCCGAGGCCCTCGAGACCCTCTTCTTGATCAAAGAGGCCTACCCCCATTTGCTCTCCTGCCTCAGCACCAATGGGCTCAAGCTCGCGGCCAACATGGAAAAAATCCTCCTCTTGGGCCTCAAGACCGTCACGGTGACCGTCAACGCCGTGGATCCCCATATTCTGCGACTCTTAAACGCCGGAATTATTTGGGACGGCAAATTCCTCGGCGGGCGAATCGGCGCCCAAACGCTCATTGACGCCCAAGAAGAGGGAATCCGGCTCGCCTCCGCCAATTCCCTGATCGTCAAAATCAATTTCGTTTTGGCCCCCGGAATCAACGGGGAACACGTCGGGGAGGTGGCGCGCCGCGCCCGCGATTGGGGCGCGGATCTCCTCAATATCATTCCCCTCATCCCCGCGGGCGCCTTAAAGGACCATCCCGCCCCCACCCCGGAGCAAATCGCGCGGGCGACCCAAAGCGCGCGCGAATACCTCCCGGTCAAAACGAACTGCCGCCACTGCCGCGCCGACGCCTGCGGAATTCCCGGGGGAGTGGACTACGGGCCTCTCCTTTACGGCGGCGCCGCCTTTGGCGAGACTTTTTCCCATGGCTAAAAATACCCCTCCCATCCTTGGCCCCAAGGCCAATTCCCGCCTCCGCGCGAGCCTTTTCCGGCCGGCGCGGGTGGCGGTGGCTTCCCTTACCGGCGAGAATATCGACCTTTGCTTCGGGCGCGCGGAAGAATTTAGAGTCTACGCGTTAAACCTCCAAGAATCTCCCCCCTCCTACGCGCTCATGGAAATCCGCCACGCGCCCCGCCCCTGCCGGGACCAAAAGCACGACCAGGCCCTCCTCAAGGAGACCGCGGAGCTTTTAAAAGACTGCCCCCTGGTTCTGGCGGGCCGCCTTGGCCCGGGCGCCTTAAGCGAGCTCGCGCGGGTGGGAATCCTGGGTCTTTCGGCCCCTCTTTCCGTGAACGAAGCCTTAAAGCGCCTGGCCGCGGGTTAGATTTTTCCCTTTTCCGTTTTCGCGAAAGCTTCTCTCGCGAGGCCGCCGCGCCACGCCCCGAAAATCAGGGTTTTCCATGAGCGAAATCAACTCTATCGCCTCCAATTATATCGCCTCAGGCGCCAATATCGCCCAAATCTCGCCCGCGTCCTTTGTCCGCGCGGATCTCGAAAAAAAGTTTTCCCGGCGCGTCATGGCGTGGTACGGAATAATTTTCTTTCTGGCTCTCTGGCAGGCGGCCCCCTACCTCGGCCTCGCGGACGCGCGCTTTATCCCGCCCCTTTCGGCGGTTTTAGCCGAAGCCTGGAGCCTTATGGCGACCGGGGAATTTTTTATCCACGTGGCCTCTTCCACCCAAAGGGCCCTTTTGGGGCTCTTCGCCGCCGTCGCGGTCTCCATCCCCTTAGGGGTAGCCCTGGCGGGCTTTTTCCCGCGGATCGCCAGATTTATCGTCCCCCTCCTATCCCTTTTGGGCAACATCAATCCCTTCGCCCTCTTCCCCCTTTTTATCCTCCTCTTCGGGGTCGGGGAACTCGCCAAGCTCGCCATTATCTTTTGGGCCAGCCTCTTTCCCATGCTCAATTTCACGATTTACGGGGTCGCCAATATGGATAGCGCGATATTGAAGACAGCCAAATCCATGGGCGCCTCCCCCAAGTCCCTTTTTTGGAAAGTCATTCTCCCCGGTTCCCTTCCCGCCATCCTGACGGGATTTCGCTTAGGCGCCACCACGGCTTTCCTCTTTTTAATCGCCGCCGAAATGCTCTCCGCCAACTCCGGCATGGGCTATTTGGTTCACAACGCCTCCCTCAATTACCGGATCCCCCGGATCTACGTGGGCGTTTTGGGAATAGCCCTCTTGGGGATGGCCATGAGCCTTCTGATCGACAAACTGGAAAAGGCCTTCCTTTCTTACAAAGAGGAAGCCCAAGCGGCGTAAGCGCGCTAGCGTCAAAGCTTTCGAGACGAGTCGCCCCAGGCTCCCCTTGAGGGGCCCCGCCCGCGGCGCTGGCCTTGGGCTTTTCCCAATAATAATTCGCGCCCCTCCGGGCGCTCCCTTCGCCACGCGGCGAAATTAAGGCCGCCATCCATGAAAAACCAATCGAGAGCCGCGGACGCTTTTTGGGGCGGCTTCTACAAATTCGGCTCCATCGTCCTTTTCGTCGCGCTGTGGCAGTTAAGCTGCGCGGCGGGACTCGCCCCCGAGACCTTCGTGGCCTCCCCCGTCACGATTGTCAAAACCCTGGGAAACTATATTTTAGACGGCTCCCTGTGGCGCCATTCCTCCATCTCCCTTTCCCGGGCCTTTTACGGATTTCTCCTCTCGACGCTCGTGGCCGTTCCCTTGGGCTTTCTCTTGGGGGGCTGGCATAAAAACTTTGAGCGGATTGTGGGCCCTCTATTGATCTTTTTGGGCCAATTTAACCCCTTCGCCCTTTTTTCCATCTTTCTGCTGCTCTTCGGGATCGGGGAAACCTCCAAGATCGCCTTGATCTTCTGGGTGGCCATCTGGCCCATTCTCTACAACGTTTCCATGGGCGTCAAAAACGTGGATCCCCTCTTGGTAAAGCTCGCCCGCTCCATGGGCCTTGGAAGGCTTGGGCTCCTGCGGAAGATTGTCATTCCCTCGTCCGCCAGTTTTATCTTCAACGGTTTGCGGCTCGCCGCGGCCACCTCCTTTTTTATGCTCATCCCCGCGGAAATGATGGGCGCCTCCAAGGGCCTGGGCTGGCTCATTATCAACGCTCAAATCAATTACCAAATCCCCAAGCTCTACGCCGGGACCGTGACGATAGTGGTCTTTGGCGTTTTAATAGACGCTTTTTTCCGTCTCCTGGAACGAAAGATAGTGGCGTGGCGACAACCATTAAATCTTTAAGGCGTGGCGCGGCGCGGGCCGCGCGGCGCTACGGGATCTTTTTCGCCATTCTCGCCCTCTGGGAATTCGCGGCGAAAAGCGGTCTCGCGGACAGCGTTTATTTACCGACCCTCGAAACCGTCGCGGGGGCCCTTTATGACCTCTGGGTCAAGGCCTTTCTTTTCACCCATATCATGGTCTCTTTAACCCGGGTGGTCACGGGCCTCGCCGTCGCCCTTTGCCTCGGAGTCCCCCTGGCCCTCCTCTTGGGCCGGATCTTCCCCGCGTCATTCGCGCGCCTCGAAGCCCTTTTAAGGATCTTCGCCCTCGTCAACCCCTACTGCCTCTTTCCCCTGTTCGTGGTCTTTTTCGGCGTCGGGGAAACCCCCAAGATCGCGGTTCTGGCCTGGGTCTCGCTCTGGCCCATCTTTTTTAGCGCTCTTTCGGCCTTTAAAAACGTGGACCCCATCCTCGTGAAGACCGCCCTCGCGACGCGCGCCACCCCCTTTTCCCTTTTCCGCGCGGTCATCCTCCCCGCCTCGCTCCCTTCCGTCTTTCACGGCGTCCGCCTGGGAGTGGAAATGTCCTTTTTTATCCTCATCGCCGCGGAAATGACCGGAGCCACGGCGGGCCTGGGCTGGATCATCCATAACGCGGGCGCCCTCAACCAAGTGGACCGAATCTACGCGGCGGGCGTTTGCGTCGTCTTTTTGGGAGTCGCCCTCAACTGGTTTACTCTCTACTTAAAAAGAGGGCTCTTCTTTTGGGACGAGAGGCGGGATCCTTTCTCGACCATGGCCCCCGGAGGCGCGCGGAGACCCGTCGGGCGCGGGCGGCTCGCCATCGCCGTCGCCGTCTTTCTCGCGCTGATGGCCGTGGGCGCCTGGCGGATCTTTGAGGCGGAGCGTCTCTTAAACGACCCCTCGACCGTCCACGAATACCACGTCTCGCGTGAATAACCGAAGCGGGCGCCCTCGCGCTTCTCCCGCCCTGGGTCTCCCTCGCGCCGCCCCGCGCGCGCCCCCTCATCCGAGGCTCCACCATGAATTTTTATCGCAAATATTCGTGCGTCCTCCTTTTTCTCCTCCTCTGGGAGCTTTTAAGCCGACTGGCGCTCATTAACCCCGTCTTTTTTCCGCCCTTGAGCGCGATCCTTCAGACGGCGTTCCAACCGCCTTTGAGCGGAACGCTGCCGGAGGCCCTCTGGGCGAGCCTCTCGCGGGCGCTCCCTGGGTTTCTAATCGCCACCCTCGCGGGAGTCCCCCTGGGGCTCGCGCTGGGCGTCGCGGGCGGGTCCCTCAAAGAGCTTAGCGCGTTTCCCCTGGAGGTCTTCTCCCAGGTCAACCCCTTTCTCCTCTTCCATGTCCTGATCCTTTTTATGGGAATCGGCGAGGCCCCCAAGATCGCCATCGTGGCCTGGAGCTGCCTATGGCCCACCCTTTTTGGATCCATGAACGCCGCGTTAAGCGTCAATCCATCGCTAATTAAGGCCGGGAGAGCCATGGGGCTTTCCCGGGCGGGCCTACTCGCCAAAATCGTCTTTCCCGCTGGCTTTCCCCTCGTCTTGGCGAGCCTCAGGCTGAGCCTGGGTTATAGCCTCTTTATGCTTATCGCCGCGGAAATGATGGGGGCCTCGAGCGGCTTGGGATTTCTCGCGCTCAATAGCCAAGAGACCTTCCAGCTGCGCCCAATGTACGCTTCCGTTTTGGTCATCGCCTTAGTCGGCCTCGCCCTGGACGCGTCGCTCAGGCTCGGGGGACGCCTCTATCGCGGGAGACTCCCGGAGGAGCGCTGGAATTCCCCGGGCGACTGAAAAGCGCACTCGCGAAAAAAGCGCGCGCCCCTTTCCCCCCAAGCCTTTCGCCCAGCGGGAGCGCCAGGCGCGCCCTTTAGCGCGACTCGCCCCAATACAGAAGACGCCAATCGATCCCCAAAGCCGCCGCCAATTTCCGCGCCGCTTCCTCCCCGATATCCTCGCGTCCCTTTTCCAGCGCGGATAGACGCCGATGGTTAAGGCCGCAGAGCCGCCCCAAGGCCTCCTGGGTCAGGCCCGCCCCCTCGCGCGCCTCGCGGAGCAGCGCGCCGGGGCTACGGCAAAAAACGCTTTCCGCGACGCTCAACTTAAAATCGAGCTCGCAACCCCGCGCGCGCAGATAATCCTTGATCTCAGACGCGATAGCGCGCGGACAGGCTACCGCGAAACTGTCGGAGTCTTTTTTTTTACCGCTCCCCAATCGCCTCTCCTTTGAGCCGCTCTCCGCCGCCTCCCTCTCTCCCGTCGCTCTTGACGCGCGCCCGCCAGGCTTCCCGCGCGGAGCCTTACCAAAAAAGGCTGTGACAGGTGTGGAGGGCCCGCGCCAGTTTAATGGCCGTCTCCTCGTCAATGCCCCGCTCGCCCTTTTCCATCTCGCCCACGCGCTTTACGGGGACTCCGGAGTTCCTGGCGAGTTCCGCTTGGGTCAGCCCTTCGCGGCGCCGGAGGCCCGCGAGAACCTCCGCGGGGCTTATCTTGACCGCTTCTCCCCCGCGCGCGCGCGTTTTCGCGACCAGGCAACCGCGCGAGCGCAAATACGCCTTGAGCGCCGGGGAGATATCTCCCGCGCAGAATATTTTAAACGCTTCCAGAGGAGGCTTGGGTACGCGTTCCGACATATCGCTCCTTCGCTTGGCGCGCGCGTGAATCGTTTTTTCGCTTGGCCATAAAGCCTTTCGCCTCTGGCCTTAAAACGCGGGACCGCGCCCCGCGCGGAATCTTCCGCTCAATCTCTATTTTTATTATAACGCTTTCGCGCGCGGGAGGCAAAGCCGCTCGCGCGCGAATTATTTTAAAGCCAGCGCCGCCAAAATGACGTACGGCGCGCGAGTTAAACATAAACGGGCGAAGTTAAAAACTTTAAAAACGCCGTTTCCAATAACTACCTGGAGTAATTAACCAAAATGAATAATCTTAAAAAAAAACGCTAAGCGATTTTTTCCCCGCGAAATTTTAAAGCGTTTTTTAAAATTCACGCGCGCCTCGCCCAGCGCGCGACTACGCGCCGTCCGTTTCCGCCAAGACGCAGCCGCAATAATTCTGGCGGTAAAGGTCCAACTCTTGGGCCAGGCGGATCCCCTCCCGGCGCCCGCGGCGAAAGTCCTCGTAATGGAATTTAACCCCGAATTCCTCCTGGGCGCGGAGGGCCTCCTCGCGGATAATCTCGTGTTTTTGCTGGCGGCTGAAAAGCAGCGTCGTGGAAAAGAGCGGATAAGCCCGCGCCGCGGCCTCGCGGGCCGCGGCGCGGAGCCGCAGCCGGTAGCAGAGCCGGCAACGTTCCGAGGGACCGTCGGCGCCGGCGGGCCCCCGCCAAAAGGCGGCCCCGTCGTAGGGGGCGCTCAGGTCCAACGTCACGGCCCCCGCGTCGAGGCCAAGGCGTGGCAGACTATGAAAAAGAAAGGCCAGGGCGTCGCGCCGCCGCCGCCACTCGGCCGTGGGCTGAATGTTGGGATTGTAGTTCCAAAGGAGGATCTCGCGGCCCGGGGAGCGCTCCAGAAGCTCGCGCAGGGGGTAAGCCGCGCAGGGGCCGCAGCACGCGTGCAGCAAAATTCTAGGCGCGGGGGGACTCATCCGCGTCCTCGCCGACATAGTAGGAGAACTTAAAGACCGCGCCCTCGCCCAAGGTGGACTCGCAGCCAATCTCCCCGAAATGCTTGAAGACGAGAGAGCGGACAATGGCCAAGGAAACCCCCACCCCCACCTTGCCCTTGGTGGAAAAAAGGGGCTCAAAGGCGTAGCGCTGCGCTTTCTCGTCCATGCCCCGCCCGTTGTCCCGCACCTCAAAATCCAAGTAGGCCCCGTTTTTTTGGGCCGAAACGGAGATCATGGGATCTCCCTTGGACTGGGCCAGGGCCTCCAGGGAATTTTTGATTAAAGACTCTAAGATGGTCAGTAAATCGTCGTAAACCGCCCGTTGGGGCGGGAGAGCGCGCGCGTTGTTGAGGAAGGTCACTTTCGCGAGAACCCTTTCGAGGGCCGGGCGATCCTCGGGCGCCGCCTTTTGGGCCTCCTCCCGGACGGAAAGGTAGGCCGCGTCCACCACTTGCGCGATTAAAATGTGGCGCGCGTCTTCCGCGCTCCCCCCGAGGCTCATGACGGAGAGGCGGTCCAAAAGCCGGATGGCGCTTTTCACGCCCTCCATGCCGTCGGCCAGGTATTCCTCCCGCTTGGCCTGGGTCTGGGTTTCGCTTTGAAAATCGATGAGGGCGAGGGACCCCGCCGTGGCGGCCAAAATGTTTTTGAAATTGTGGTCGAGCCAGCTCGCGAGTTCCACCTGGGCCTCCAGGCGGACCCTTTGGCTCTCCTCCTGCCTTTGGAGGGTCTCTTTCTTGTGCCGCTCCAGGCAGTCCATGACCAGGCCGGGCAGATCCCGGTAAAAATTGCCGTTTTTAACGATGTAGTCAAAGGCCCCGGAAACGATGGCCTCCCGGGCGATCCGTTCGTTGCCCACCCCCGTGGTCATGACGGCCAGAAACCCCGGATCCATTTTGGCCATGGCCCTAATAAGGCCCAGGCCGTTGCCCTGGCCAAGATAGTAGTTAGTGAGAACCAGATCGGCCTTCCGCTCCTGATAGATGGCCAAACCCTCGGTTTGGCTGTCGGCCGCCCTCGTTTCAAAACCCGCCGCGCTTAAGGTCTTCGCCATATAGTTGGCGGTAACCAGATTTCCTTCAATTATCAATACCAATGTCAAGGGCGCACTCTTAAAAATATAAGCCAAAACGCTTTTCGCGAAAAAAGCTAAGTCCTGGGAAAGGGGCTCGCCTCTCCCGCCGCGCGCTCCTCCGGGCTCGGGGGGCCCCGCGGCGGAGCCCCCCGGGATCTATTTTCCGACTCCGCGGCGGGGTTCCGACCGACGGCCGCCCGCGCTTTGGGAACGCTTCAGGGAAGCGACCAGCAACAGGGCGACGCCCACGCAGATGGCGACGTCGGCCACGTTAAAGGCCGGCCAGTGGGCGTCGCGAAAGTGAAAATCCAAAAAATCCACCACCGCGCCGTAACGCAGGCGATCGTGGATATTGCCGACCGCTCCCCCGACTATCAGAGCCAAAGACCCTAGCGCGAGTTTGTCCTCCTCCCGCGCTTGTCTAAAAAAATACACTATGGGAAGGAGCGCGACAAGGGCCAGGAGGGTCATCTTCAACCCCTGATAGGCGCCGGTCCCGCTCAAAAAGCTAAACGCCGCCCCCTGATTCCCGACCAGGGTCAGATTGAAAAAGCCGGTGATCTCAAGCGTCTCCAGATACGAGAAATGACGGAGCACAAGGGTTTTGGAAGCCAGATCCAGGGCGGCCACGACCAGGCCCCCACCCAACACGGTTACTAATTTTTTTTTGCCCATAATTCTAAGCCAGGGCCGTCAAATCCCTTAAACTCGCCAATTTCGGTTCCAAATTTTCCAAAATGGGAAGAAAATCCGTTTTTTTGAGGCCCAGAAGCGACCAGGCGGCCGGGGAGATCTCGGGCACCAAAAGATCCCCCCCGTTCCCGAAACCGATGGCCCGGACGATAATGTCCGCCAGATGGACAATGGCCGTCCATTCGGGCTTGACGACCGCTTTTTCGGGGCGGTGGTGGAGGCGCATGGGCTCGGACAGGCTCTCCGGGAGATTCCAGTGTTCCGCGAGCCACTGGCCGATTTCCGCGTGATCGAAATCCAAGACCTGGGTCTCGGCCTCGTGGAAGTAGAGGCGGTCCTGGGCGACCTTTTCGCGCACCAGGCTCATCTCGGCGGGGAGATTGAGGGCCAGGACCACTTTCCCGAGATCGTGGAGGAGCCCCGCGACCAAGACCTCTTCCGCGTCGTCGCGACCCAAATAGGTGGCGATTACCCCCGAGGCGGCGGCGCAGCCAATGGAATGTTCCCAGAGGCCGGCCATGCTCTTCTGGATCATGTCAAAGACCGAACTGGTGAGGACGAGCCCCTTGACCACCTCAAATCCCAAAATAATGAGGGCCTGGGGAATGGAGCTGATTTTGCGCGACATCCCGAAGAAAGCGCTGTTGGCCATCCGGAGGACCTTAGCGGACAGCACCTGGTCCTGGGAGATGAGGCGCCCCACGTCGGCCACCGAGGTCTCGGGATTTTCGACGATCCGGGAAATCTTGGCGACGATGCCCGGAACGGTCGGGAGATTTTTGATGCGGCGCACCTCTTTCTTGGCCCGCGTCCGGTCCTGAATGTCGGGTGGGGAAGCCATTTACTTTTTCTTTCTCCGCGAGGCGCGCGCCGGGGGCGCCGCCTCGGCCTCGCTCCCGTTTTCCGCGTCCGCGGCCTCCCGCGCCTCCTCGGCCTCTTTAGCCGCCAGGGCTTCCTCGGCCTCCTTGGCCTCCTTGGCTTCCAGGGCGGCCAAATATTCCAGAGCCTTGTCCCTCTCTTTGTCCGCGAGATAGACGAGGGTCTTTCTTAAGGCGATCAAAACGCTCTCCTCCGGGATCCGGGCGAAGGCCGCGTCCACGCGCTCTATCTCCCTGTCGTGGACCCCCATAATCTCCGCGTCGGAGCGCTTTTCCTCCTCCTCGATGGCGATGGTGTCGACGTTCTGCCGGATCAGCGTCCGGATGAGCCCCTCGGAAACCAAGGAGCCCTGACTCGCCAGGAGAACCCCATCGTGCCGGGCGATTTGCTCGGCGAGGACTTGCCCAGCCACGGCCTGATCCACCGAAATGCGTTTTGCCAAAAGAAATCCTCCCCCCATGTGGGCCCCCCGGAAGCGTTCGCCCGTCCCCACGCGCGAAAGCCTTCGCGCGCGGCGGAGACGAGGGGGAAAAAGAGCCAACCCGCGCCAAAATAAGCGGGGAGACGAAAAAAGCCGCCGCCCTCAAGTCGGCGCGAGCGCTTCCATGGGGGGCCCCGCCGGAAAAAGCGGGGCGGGGGGCCGTCGGCTTGATAGATCTCGAAGGAACGGTTATGTTATTATCAATTAAAGCTTTTTTCGCGAAAAGCTTACTTTCGGCCATGGCTTTTTTGAGGATAGTGGGGCGTTCCCCAGGTAGCCTCCCCGCCCCAAGCCGACCCTTCCGCTCCCGCGCGGGGCGCCCCCGGAAGACGGCGAGCCGCGCCTCCCTTTGGGAAAGCGCCCACGAGGGCGCGCCAGAGCCGCCGGGGCCATCCCCCGCTCGCCCTTCCCATGAAACTTAACGAACTTAAGTTGAGGCATTATATCATTTAAGGCCCCTTTTTCAATAAAGGAAGGGGCTTGGGGAGCCGCCCAAGGGGGCGCCCCCCGATCTCCCTTTCCCTTCCGGCGCCGCGCGCCACGAGCCCCCTCCCCGGGGGCTTTTCGTCCCCCGGCGCCCTTCCCCCTATAGGGGATCCCTTTTTTCTCTTCCCAAAAGGAGACGGCCCCCCTTGAGGGCCCGGATATTTCAATGAGTGTCACTTGCGAAGAATGCGGGGCCACCGTCCCCTCCGACAAATGCCCCAGCTGCCGGGAAGACGCCCCGCTCTGGGCTAAATATTGCCCCCACTGCGGCTTCAAGCTGGCCCGGGAGGTCACCGCCGCCAAGGCCAAGCGCAAACGCCAGCTTTGCTCGGACGAAAGCTGCATCGGGATCATCGGCCCGGACGGGCTCTGCACCGATTGCGGCAAGCGCCCCTAGCGCCGGCTCGCGCGCGTTACCCCTCCAATGAATTCGGGAAGGCTCGCCCAGCCCCCCGCCCTTTAACCCCAGGGCCGCGCCGCTCGGCTTGACGATTTTTTTAGGAAGAGTTTATGCCAGCTTTGCTTGTAATAGGCGTTCTAATCATCATTGGCGGCCTCACCCTCTTCGTGGTCTGGATTGAGTATCTCTGGATCCTGATTAAGGCCTTAGCCCCCCTGGCGCTTGTTTCCCTGGGGGCTATTGTCGCTTACTTCGGCTGGGAGGAGAAAAAGGACCGCAAAGGGGCCTTTCTGGACTTCTCCTCGCCCACGGAGGCCAGCCGTTATCAGGCCGAGGCCCTGGCCTTCAAAGAGAGAATGACCGTTCTGGAGGACTCCTCTTTGGCGAGCGATCCCAAAGAAGACCCCCCGCGCGATCTCCCGGACTCCTCGGCGCCCGAGCCCGAAGCCCCGGAAGTCGGGCCGGGAGAACCCACCCCCGCGCCTGAAGAGGGCCAATAAGCCCCCTTCGCCGGAGGAATCCAGCGCCGTGGAAAGCCGCGGCGCGATTTTTTAGTTGCTTTTCCCTAAATCTTGCTTTATAGTCCTTTTTCGTCAGCGGCTCTCTTTTCCTTAAAGAGTCCTCCCCAACTCGGCGCGGGCCATTTTCCCTCAATTTGAGCCTCCCGCGACAGCCAAGGCGAAAGCTCGCTTTTAAGCCTTTCGCCAAACAATCTTAAACGACCCGCCATTTTCCCCGCGGCGCTTGACGGCGCGCACTAGGGAATACATAGTCCTTAAACGCGTTCCTCAGTAGCTCAGTGGCAGAGCAGGTGGCTGTTAACCACCGGGTCGGCGGTTCGAATCCGTCCTGAGGAGCCATTTTTTTTGCGAACTATAGGCCTACAGGGCTAATAAATTGGAAACTTAAATATTTTTCAGATGACAAAGATACCCGGGTGACCCTAGGCCATTGGGCGGATTTAGATATCCGGCAAGCCCGGGTTTTGCTGAGGCAAAACGCCAGGAGCTAGAAAAACCGACAGAACTTGAGCGAACGCTTTTCCGAACTTTGGCTGATGACTGGGCCGGAAGGTTCTTAGGGCGGTATACCCCAGAGAACAGGTCTTTAAGTCCCAGCGTTTAGCTAAAAAAATTAACCCTTTACTAGGATGCCTTCCCATATCCGCTATAACTCGGCGAAAGTTAAAACTCTCATAAGCCTTATTTTCCGGTATGAGGTAGCTAGCGGCCATGCTGAAAGTGACCCTACCCGGGACCTTCGGGGGGGCTTTGTCGCCTGTCCAGGCAAAACATAGACCGACCATTATGGACCCGGCCCAGGTTGAGGCTTTTAACCGTTATTAGGTCTTATACGGGGACCCCAGCGGTGACCTATGGCCTAAAAATTCTCACCCTACCTCTTTGACGGGCCTGGGGAACAACGCCACGCTAAATGGGGTGAATTTGACTTTAAGGATGGGCTCTGGAGGATTCCAGCGGAGAAAATGAAGACGCGGGCCCCGCGCCTGGCGCCTCTGGCTAGCTAAGTTTTGGCTCTTTGGGAGGAGCTTCAGGAGTTTACTCGCTTTGGGCCTTACCTTTTCCCCGGGGCCAGGACCCCTAAGCGCCCCATGTCCGATATGGCCTTGTCTGGAGCTTCGCGAAGGCTTGGCTACGCCAGGGATGAAATTCGCGCCCGTGGTTTTAGGGCTATGGCCTCGACCCTCTTGATCGAGCGGGGGGCCCCTCCGACTGGATTGAGAAACAGCTGGGCCACAGCGAGAGAAATGGGGTCAGGGCGGCCTATAACCACGCCGATTACCTTCCCTAAAGGCGGGAGATGACGCAAAAGTGGGCGAATTATTTGGATAGCTTAGTCAAGGGGAGAGATAATAAGGATTAGGTGGATAGTAAATAGATATGTTATATGTTAAAAATTAAAACAATAGGGGGGGATCGCGTGGAAGAAAAGTCGCGTCAGTCATATAAGAATTTTTGGCCAGTAGCCTGTAAAATTGGCTCTGAGGTTTGTGAAAAGACGGCTGCTTTTTGTCTATTAATCGCTTTATTTCAAAACAATGAAATATCGTTTTGGGGAGCGGTTTTATTTTTAATGCTTTCAATTTACCTTTCATGGTTTGGGGATTTATTCTAAAGAGCATATTATGGATCCGGCATATAAATTAATGCTTTTTGGCGTGGGATTGGGTATATTTTATACTATTATCGGTATAATTAAATGGAAAATTATAGATCCTCGGGAGGCTAAAAAGAATAAAACAGATCAGGATAGCCTGGTTAAGGGGTAAACCTTATTATAGAATTTGGCGATATCTTATAAAAATGTTTTTTATATTTTGATATCTTATAATAAGGTCCACTTTTGACTCCGATCAAGGTGGCGTGGGATAATAGGGGAGCAAATTTTGGAGGTTTTCCCTATGGCCCTGATCAAATGCCCCGACTGTGAAACTGAAGTATCCGATTCCGCCCCAACCTGTCCTAAGTGCGGGAGACCCCTCGCGGCCCCAAAGCCTCCTGAAAAGAAAAAAATGGGCGGATGCGCTAAAGTCGCTATTGTCTTTGGCGTCCTTGGAATTCTTTTTGTTATCATTTTCTTTGCTATGTGTGGCACCGCAGTCAAACAGGCAGCCGATCAACATGTCTCCCAGCAAGCTGATTTCGCTGCCCAAACAGCTTTAGAAGTCACTGCCATCCAACTATATAATGATTACCACGCCAATGAAGTGGCCGCCGACTCCAAGTACAAGGATAAGAAGCTTGCGGTGACCGGTACCGTGAACGAAATTAGAGTAGATATTGGTGGCGATCCTGTCGTGGAATTAAATAGCGGGAAACCATTTCAAACGGTAGACGCTTATTTTCCGAAAAGCGCCGCTGATAACCTGACTAACCTAAAGAAAGGCGATACGGCCACCTTTACTTGCCGTGGTGGAGGGATGATTATAGGAGACCCCCAGCTAAGAAACTGCTCGCGAACTTCCTAATTTAGCCCATCCCCAGAGCAACCACTGAGCGAGCTCTCCGGATGCTATATCCTCTTGGCCTAAAAATGCGCTTTCCGTGGTAACCGTAGAGCGAACTCAACGAAAGCCCATCTTTAGGTTTTATAATCTGGCGTGGAACCCCCCCGGCCCCTAACGTGGAATTCGCTAAAAGTTATTCACGCCAGTCTAAGGCTCTGGCTCGGGCTCCGGATACTGGCTTAGGTCAGGCCATGGGACCGTGTAAGTTTTCCCAGAGGACATCCTATATGTTTTACAGTACTTGTTCAGAATGGAAAAAATACGGGTCAAAACCGTAAAGGAAGAGAAAATAAGACCGATCGGGGATCTCGCCAGAATATGTTACGCCGTTTTTGGTAAAGGTAAAATCCATAAAAAACCTCATTTCCGGCGCGTGGGCCTTCCGAAGAGTTCCCGAACAAGGAGCCATTTTTTTAAAGGACGCTATATCCTGGTCGGAAAACTTGGGCCTAGCGCGTCAGCCGCGAGATAAATAAGGCCTATCGAGATTTAAGGGAAAAATGAGACCGCCGTTAAGGCGAAATCTCTTCTTGAATCTCATTTTCCGATACGGAATGGCGACCGCGATAGCGCGCTCCGCGCCCTTCCAGGGGACCCTTGGGGGCGCTCCGTTAGCCGCCCAGGCGACGCGCCGCGCGTCTATTATTGACCCGCTCTCAAGGCGCTGGAGCTTCTGACCGTTATTGAGCCTTCTTCGAAGACTCCCACGGGCGCCTTATGGCTCGCGGCTCCTTCCCCAAGTGGCTTTGCTCGGCCAAGGGGAGCTTCGGCGCGCCGAGTGGGAAGAATTCGCTTTGCGGGACAGGCCTTGGCGGAGCCCCCTTGGAAAAAACGGGGACGAGACCTCCCCATCCGCCGCCGTTGTCCACGGGGGTCCCGCCGCTTCAGGAGAAATTTGAAGGCGCTGACAGGTTTTGATCCTATCTCTTCGCTAGGGCCCAGCCCCTGAAGCGTCCTATGTCAGAGATAGCCCGCTCCGGGCTCTCGCGAGGCGAGAGATACGCCCCAAACGAGTTCATCCACGCGGGCTTCTGGGCGCGGAGCCTCGACTCCGTCAGGCGAACGGGGCTTCAGGGCTATCTGGAGCGAAAAGCGGCTGGAACGCGACGCGTGGAACGGAGTCGGGCGGTCTACGCCAACGCTGGCTATCTCTCCCAGGGGGCGGGAGATGACGCGAAAATAGACGATTTTCTGAACCGCGTGGATGAGATGGAGTATCTTAATTATAATATTTTTTTATATCATGATATCGCGCGACTTCGAATAAGGGGACAGTCCTTAAAATATAGGCTATATAGAAGAAACAGCGAAAAACTCAGGATGACCTCTGGGCCTTGGAGGAAGGCGCGAGCGATTGAGTCCCGGAGGGGCTGGGACAGGCGGGGAAAATTCCCAAGGAACGCCGTCCGCGAGTTCTCGCTCGCGCGCTGGGAAAATTTTTTAGTCTAACCGGGACTATTACGATGACCTGGGGCTCTTCAGAGCGGGCGCCGGATATCTGAAGGGGGGGGCCCACAAAGGGCGGCGCGAAATGGTAGCGGGGGGCTCTCGCTGAGGCGTGACCAGAACTTGGGCCTTGAGCCCCTGGTCAAAACCTTCCGTGGGGAGAGGGAAAACGTGGGGTTAAGTGAGGCGGGGAGCGGGGATACTGGCTTTACGCGCGAAAAGATGGAGAACCGCGATAATTTGGACGAGCGCCTGAAGGCTGAGCGAGCCTTCGGACAAGCGCTTTGTTTGGGTCTTGGTTGGGCCTTGTTTGGGCCTTGCCGCGGCCTGGAAGAGCCACGGGAGGACGAGGGCGTCCTTGTCCTCACTTCCCCGTGACGGCCTAAAGCGCTAAAATGGGGGTCTGGAGGCTTTATGAGTGACACGAATTTTGCGTCGAAAAATTTTGATAAACCGATGCGGCTGATCTTTAGCTCGTCAGGAGGCGGTGAAAAGCCCGATGGGATTCATTTCCCTGGCCAGTTCAAGAGAGTTTTAAAATTTCAAATTTCTGGGGTGCCGGACGGGACCATGGTGTCGGAGGTATCCATATACTTGCTCCAGTCGATGCTATACACCGGAGCGCTCCCTCGGCCATATGACATGGTCTTCAATATTGACTACGCCGTTTTGAAGCGCATTGGGGCTAATCCCGAAGAGGGCGAGGCTCGCGATAGCTGAGGGGACTGGGGATAGACCGGCCCCCGCGCTTCGCGGCGGCAAGCGGGCGCCAGCCGCGCGCGAGCGGTTTCAGGATCCGAAAAATCCGCGCCTTGCTGTCGCGCGCTTGAAAGGCCCGCGCTGAGCCGCGCGGGACCGTATTCCGGTAGCCAAGGGAGCGGATCCTTCGCGAGACGCGTGGCAAAGGGCCGGCGCTAGAGGGTCGCTGACCAGAGCGAAGCCGGAGGCGACGGCCGGGAGTTCTCCATCTGGCGTTCGGCGACAACCGCGAAACTTGGAAAGGTTCAGCGGGCCGGCGGCGGGCTTGGCGACCGCAAAGGAACGTCCGCCCCAAAACAGGTTGAAGACACGGAAACCAGACCGCGTGGAGTCACGGTTTCGGAATCCGCCAAGCGACATGGTAACTTTTGGGACAATAAGCGGAATCTCTATTTTCGGACGCTGAACATAATTTCCTAAGCGGGCTTGAATCCTATTTTAAGAAATTTTTTTCCTACTATGGATACCGCGGCGAACCAGACAGTTTTTCCTGGAACTTTGAACTCGTCGGCGTACCCTCTGTCTTCAATTTGTTGGAAGGCTTTGGTTATCCCTTGATCTAGCAGCGCCATGGCTTGTTGGTCGTCTAATTTCCTACCCTTTTTAGTTTCAGCTTTGTCTTCAGTTTCCGTAACGGGTGGGTTGACCGCTCCGACTTGTTCGGGGGCGCCGCGAGGCGCTTCACCGAAGGCATTTGAAATTATTTTGGTTTTTAGGTCCGGAGTGGCTATTGAATCATTTTCGTCTTCCTCGTAAATTGATTTAAATTTCACTTCTACGATGATAACTGTATTGGTATTTAATTCAACAAAAATATCTATAATGCCGCCATACGTATTTCTCTCGGCTGTAACTCTCCCGTTAACAAGTGACAAGGCTGATACCATAATTGTTTTGTAATATGATTCTTTGGAGATATGAATCTGACGCGGATAAGATGAAAAAATCAATTTTAGGGCATTTTCAGATTTTTCGACATTTCTCTCCGTAAAAAAGTCTACGAACAACTGAAATTTATCAAAAAGATCTGATCTTTCCGTATCTGATAATTTTTTATATATTGAATCGATTAAATATTCTTGTGAATATTGGACTCTGACCTCACGGTTTGGTATATGAAGATGATACGTGGATTTAGATATGTTATCAAGAATTTTTTCAGCTTCAGCGTCGCTGAGTTCAGCTTCGCCATCGCTGAGTTCGGCATTATTAATTTCGAGGTCTTGTTCAATGGCATGAATTGATTCAAAAGGATGTTCAATTCTGTCGATGGTTAAATATCCAGTATTTAACAACGCTGTTTGAGGCGAAAGAGTATGAAGTTCCTGGAGAGGTTGTATTTCCCTAAGAATAATATTTCTATCAAACATTTTGAAATAATCATCGTCAACTAACTTTAATTTTTTGAGCAAATTAGGTCCTCCAGTTGAATACCAATAAGGACCTAATTTTTTTGTTTTTAAGTAATTTAACGCTGAATACGGATTGATAATTTTTTTGATCCCGTCCCAACTGTATCCATCATACATGTTTATTATACTTTTGAAAACATGTTTATATGTCATTTTTTTTACGGACTTAAAATAAGCGTTGGAATAATTTGCGACACTTTCTAAATACACTTGAAGGTTTTCTAAAATATCAGATTCTGTTAATCCGCAAATGTCCGAATATTTATGGTCATAAGTTATATCAAACAGATTATTCATGCCAGAACCGATTGATAGTTCACGAAATTTAGTAATACCGGTAACAAGAAGAAATCGCTTCATCGTGTCAGTGTCTTTGATGGCGGAAAAAAATTCATTTAAAATATTTTGAATCGCGCTAATTTTTTTTGTATTCCCAAGATTACTTATTAGAGCGAAATCGTACTCGTCAATTAGCACAACCACCTGGCGATAATCAGGGAACACTGGAACTAACTGATCTTTAGGAGGGACAGTTATCTCGGAAATATGTCTAGACTCTACGACAGTTGGGTCAAAGTCATCTCTGCTGAAATACAGAGGAATTGATCTCTTTGAAGCGTAAAGTTTCTCTATCAAGTACGATATACCATCAGCGCAATTTCTTGCTTTTCTATTGATACCGTAATTTTCTGAAAGATCATTTATCCAATCCGTAATGTTCTTGTCCAGGGTCTTGGGATCGGCGCCGAATTTAGAAAAGGAAAAGCTGATCACGTGAGATTTCGGGAAACCATAGCCAGTTCCGCTAATCTTCAAGCCAGAGAAACGGTCCGGCCCACCCTGAAAAATTTCCTTGATAGTGCTCAGAAGAAGTGACTTCCCGAACCTCCGGGGTCTGATCATAAAAATATCCCTGTCGACTCCGGTCAACAACTCATGGATGACGTTCGTCTTATCTCCATACAGAAATTCGTTATCGATCAGAAAAGGAAAGCTATGATGTCCGAGAGTTATCGGCTTTGGAGTGTCTCCCATGAGTCGTAACCTCTGAGTCGCGACTAACGGTCGCGGCGTCGCGCGGGGTTTAAAACCGGTAGGCAATCCACGTGAGAGCGACCGCAAGCCCGCCAAACGGATGATATGACGTTAATCTCGAAGTCGACCACAGGGTTACGGCGACGCCGCCGCTTCGCCCCCCAAAAAATACTTATATTATAGTAGCCCGGGCGGACAGCGTTATCAAGAGTGACGCGTTGAACCCTTAAAACCTTCGAAATATTCGAAAACCGCGCCTGGATTTTCCTCTGCCGACCAGACAGTTTAATTTTTTTCAGGCTTCCACCACCTCGAATCGTCATATCCGCCACGATTCGCGTGGCGTTTGATTTCCGACGTGACTTGTCAATGTCTGACTGGGCGTGTTTTGTCTGACTGGGCGTGTTTTCGCTTCAGCTCCAATCAGAGTTCGCCAGATTCTTCCGCCTCGGAAGCGACGATTTTGGGTTCAGGAATCGCTAAAACTTATCATGGCGTTAAAGTTCAACCCCAAGCGCGTCCTGGTTGCTTCGCCGTCCAGAAGAGGAGCGACGCGTCAGGAGCGGCGTGGGCTTTGCCACCCTTATCCTCGGCTTTCGCGGCGGCGAACATCCTTGTCCAGCGTCCGTTCAGCCGCCAGGCGGGACTTCCGGTCCTTAAGCAAGCGCGAGGCTCGCTCTCGGGGACGCTCTCTGACCCCAGTATTTAAAACCTCACTCATGGTGACGCCATTGGAGTCCGTAAGGCGCCGCCTGTCGAAGCCAGAGGCGGGCGGCGGGCCGTCGACGCCACGCGGGCGACTCTCCCGCCGTTTTCGTCGGCTATCTCCCAGCGGTCGAAACCGACGGGATGGCGCCTGAACTTGGCGGCCTCATGACCGACGCTCAATCCTTTCCCGCCAGTTATCTCCCCTCGGGAGAACCGCTTGGGGAAGCGACCGCTCTTGACGGCCTCGCGCGCGACTGGCTTCGGTCCTTCGGTCCTCTCCCCTTGACATTCCTGGGAGCCACGGAGTCGGTGGGTGGGCTAGGCGATCTCGCCGCCCTGAGTCTACCCGAAACGGGAGAGACCGCTGACTCTGGCGGCGAGCGGGAACGCCTTGAAGTTAAGGGAACTGAGCGAGGCGTTCAAGCCGAAGGCGGTCTCCGTCCGCGGCGAGGCCGAGCGGGCGAGGCTCCTAGCGCTCCCGTTGAAGGGCGGCGAGAGACGCCGCCCCGAGTTCTTCATTGGCCCGAACGGCGTCGAGATGGCGGCTAGGGCGAGCCTGGAAGGCGCGGGCCGTTCTCCGCGGCATTAGGGGGCGGGCGGGGCGCGCGCTGATCTCGCTCCCCCTCAAGGTCGGCGGGAAGGTGGCGCTCGCTAACAAGGAGAGCGTGGCGCTCCCGCGCGACTTCATCACGTCCGCCATGAGGCGGTTCGGGGCGCCCGTGGATTTTGAGCGCTCGATCGTCTTCCTGGCCCTGGGGGACCCCTGGACTCCTCCGGCGTCTCCAGGATAATCATTACCCGCTCTGGAGGCCATTCCTCGGGACGACCCGCGCCGAGTTGGAACTGGTCGCCTCCGCCGACGCCTTGGCGCGTCCCCGCTGGCGAATGGGCCAACGTCGCCGTGAACTCCGCCACGTCGCTGGAGTGAACAAGGGCCTGGAGACGATAGAGGCCAGGCGCCTCTTTCAGGCCCCCTGGCGCCGCGTCTAGACGCTCGTCCACCCGCGGAGCGTCATCCACCCCATGATGGAGCGCGCGGACGGCAGATAATGACCGCGCTGAGCTCAGCGGACACGCGAGCGCCCATCTCCCGCTCCCTCGGCTTCCCCAGGCGCTAGCCGCTCCTGGGCGCGGACGGCAAGGCGCCCGCGAGCTACGGGCCACTTCCCTTCGACAGGGATCTGGCCTTCGCGAACCCAGACCGCGCTAGCTTCCCCCGTTTGAGGCTCGCCGAGAAGGCGGGGCGCTCCGACGGCGGGGCCCCCGCCGTCCCGAACGCCCCTGGCGAGTTGGCCGTCGAGGCCTTCCCACGCGGGGAGATAGGCTTCATGGGTGTCCCCAGAAGCGTAAGCGACCGCCTCCAGCGGGGCTGGGGGGCGGCAAGCCTCCACGGAATAGAGGAGGCCCTGGAGGAGGACCTGAAGGCCCAATCGCTCGCCCAAACCGCTTGAACGGCGTGAGGGGGAACGGCTGAAGCAAATCCCGCGCGCGGACGGGGCGGCGGCGCCGCGCGTCTCCCGCGCTCCGTGACGGCGGCGAAAGTCCCGCCCGCGCTTCCGTTCCGAAAGACCGCCGGTATATCCCGCCCAGACTGAGGGGCGGGAGACGTCGCGGGGCGCGGCTCAGGGTTCCTCGGGCGCCGCCTGAGACGGAGAGGATCCGAAACGGAGTGGCGCGCGGCCCTCCGCCAGGTTTTCCTGGACCTTTCCGCGACTCGTCGCCCAGACGTCTGTCCGGGCCGGCGAAGACGCGAGCCCTGGATCCGGCGTCTACCGGGCTTCTGAGCGCGCCACGCCTGTCCGCGTTCCAGGAATTAGTATCAAATATCCTCCATTCCGGAGCGGACCACGTCCACTGTGTCCGGGGACGTGATTCGACGAGGTGGGGCGAGACAGGCTTAACCGCTGGGGCAAAGGCGGCACTCCCGGGCGCGGGAGGTCAGGGTTCGCCTCGGGCGTCGCCGGGAAGAAGCCGGATTTCCCAAAGCGCGGCCATGACCCGGATGGCGGAGCGGGAAACAGTCCCTTCAAGCCGTTCGCGAACCGGACAAGCGTCAGATTTTCGGCCCTGGCGACTTTCAAACGCCCGCCCCGCCGCTTTGGCCCGCCCGCTGGCGACCGCCGCGAAAAACTTCCGCTCAAATCGCCGGCGCGAAGACTTTATCGCGGGGCGGTTAAAGAAAGACGCGCCCCTATCGACGCGAGATGTACTCGGTGGGCCAAAACTCCAGAAGCAGTAAACTCAAAAGTCTTGCTCCGGAAAGGCTTCGCGGCGGAAGCCTCGCGCTCTGAGGATCAAGGCTCCGCCCGCCGGAAGCGACGCTCCGCGCCATAGGGGAAAACGGCGCGCCCCGCGGCGTCTAATTCTGATATTAATTATCAAAAATCCGCGCGAACGGCTGACAATAGCCCATTTTATCGCCTTATCCTTAAAGAATCGCGCGCGAGGGAGGGCGATAAAATTAAAAAATTGTCAAGAAATATTTAATCTATTAAGGCGCCGCGAATAGGGGCGGCTCTTGGCGTTTTGAGATTGTTCCGTTAAAAAGAGCGCTCAATATTTTTACATATAGGCTTGACCTTTGCGTAATAATCGTTATATTTTTATTAAAGCGTCACGCTATTTCACTAATATAACCGTCCCGCGCGCGAAATCAAGCTCCTTTTACCGGTAGACTATGTCCAAAACTTGGATCATATCGATCAAATTCGATTACCAAAAAACGCGTCACGTCTTCTCCTACGAAGACCAGCCCGAGGCTCCCCTGCCTACTCCGGGCCAAAAGAAGGATTTATTCACGTTCCGGGTAACTGGCGCGCCAAACGAACTAAAGCCGGAACAGATCGCCACCGTTATCGCGAATGATCTTCAGAGGCTCAATTCTTTTCCGGGACCCTACAGTCTGGCCTTCAATATCCCCTGGGACCGACTCTGTTTAAAGGGCGCCGTTTCCGAAGAGCGCGACTACACTCCCCAGGAAGCCGCCGTTCTATCCGAAAGAAGCATCTCCACTATCCAGGAAGCCTTGGCTTGCGGAAAATTGGCCGCCAGCAGGCCCGCCAAAATGACACGAGGGCACCGCCCGCAAGTCATTAACGGCGTCGACCTGAAATTTTACATCGCCTCTTTAGGGAAAACCACCCGGCCGAAGAAAGGAAAATAAGGTCTCGTCCCTAAATTATCGCCGCTCTTTCCCCGTCGCGATAGGCGCTTTTAAGAGAACTCGCGGAGAGCTTAGAAAAAGCCTTGCTCCACAATCCTCGCGGTAATAATCGTATAAGTTGATGCGTTAACCACGATTAAAACGTCGCGCGAGCGAACGTGCCAATTTTTGTCTACCCGCTCCACTTCTGCAAAAGGGTACTTGATCATTATCTTTAACATGTCTAAAGCTTCTTCTGGCTCTAAACCAAGATTACCCTCGATCCGCTTCAAGCCTAACTTCGTCAAATGAAGCCTGTTTATATTCTTGATTAATACGCTTCTTTCTCTTTCAGTCACGCGCGTTCCAACCCCCTGTATTGGCGAAAACCTTCAAGCTCCCGCGAGGGCGGGAAAGAGCCCGAGACGGCGTTTTATTGGGCTTGATAGGTCCGCTGTCAATTATTAAAAGGCTCTTCCGACAATTTGGCTAAAGAACCTCGCGATACCGCCTCACTATGCCCTCCAAGATAGCAAAAATCCGACGCGAAAGCTACTCCCCTGGGCGCCAATCCCCCGGGAACTCTTAAACTCCCCAGGGCGACCTTTCTTCCCCCGCCGGACCGCCCTTCGCGAACGCGGTCGTGAAGAGTTGCCTCCCACCTTAAAATGCCGGGCCGTTTTTCTGGAGTTCTCCGTGAAGGGCCCGCGCCGCCGCTACGGCCTTTCCTCAAAGTGAAGCCGCCTATCCATTGGGAATAGCGCTATAAAAGCGCCACGAGCGTCATCTCGCCTCGGAAGCGACAAAACATCCCCCCTCCTCTTGGCCCCGAAAAAGGATCCGCTCTGACACGCCTAGGGTTGGCGTAAGCGTCGCGTGTTGCCCGCCGTTTCTTCACCCTCGCCCTTTCTTCAGCTCGAGAGCCACTCCAATAGGCATGTGGGACATGACGACCCCGCGCTCCCTCCCCCCACCAAAAGGGGAGAAATTCCTTCCTCGCCGTCCTAAAAAAAATCACCGCCCTCGCGCGATTTTAGGGCTGACCTATCACTCAAGGCCAGCGTCAACCGTTTAAGCGATGGGCTGCCGGTTCGGCGTATCGCGTTCGATCTCTGGCGCCGACTGCCCGCGTTCGGCCCAGGTTCGCCCTAAACGGAACTTGGCCTCAAGCGCCATGGTCTCTTAGAAATCCAGCTTGGGAAGACCTTTCACGATCTTCATGGTCTCAAGGCTGACAGTTATCAGGCTTAACAAAAGATCAAGTATGTACCGTGGCTGGCGACGTTCCTTAGCCCAGTCATTGGGATCGTTTCTAATTCCGCTTTCCTTGTCGGTCTTGATCTGGTAGCGGTCCATGACCCATTCAAGCGCCGAGCGGCCATTTACCACGTAATCATAGGCCTCCAGGGGTATATCGCTGATAGTGATTGACTTATTATACAATATTGTCGTTTTGTCATCCTTGCTGGCGAAACGGAGTTTATCGACAATAAAGTTCCCCTTGTCCACGCCAGTGATTTTGACATTAGCGTAAGGCTTAACCATCTCATAATTGAGGTGGAGTTCGGCCAGGTCCCGGCCAGCCTTGGAGAAAGCCCAGAAATCATCAGGCTTGTCCACCAGTGGTAATCTGGGGAGAGATTTTTTAAGATCGGCTGAAAATGCGGTCCTATAATCCAAAGAATGGAGAAATCCGTAGACGTAGAAGAAAATATCTTCTCTAGAAACCTTAAGACTATATTTTGCGCGGCTCTCTTTTAGGATGAAGTTAGTTATAGCGTCGCGGCGTTTATAGTCACCTATTATAGTAGCATTGTCAAAAAGGGGATTATCATCATACACTGGCGCAGTTTTGATATCTTCATAGTAGTAGAGGGGGAAGCATTGAGAATCGCCATTGAGATGCAAGTCCGGGAGCAAATTTGAAATTAAAGGCATAAATTCTTTAGTTCCACCAATGCCAGGAACGCAAATTACATAATTGGGATGCTTTTTGGACGGAAAAAGCTTTGCCAATTGGTAAACGCGATTATTTAATGATCTATTAAAATATGAATTTATTTTTTGAAATGGGCGATATAAACTAATATTGATAGAATCTATTTGAAATAAATATTTTTTGGATTTAACGACATCTATTAGTTGCTGATGATCCCATGAAAATTGCTTTGAATCATATTCTATAATTTTATTAATATCAATTTCATCGTTTTCTAGCTTGAGTTTATCGATAATAGCGACTTGATTGTTATAATAATCAATGCTATTATTAATACTTTGCTTTAGATATTGGTTATTGAAATTATAACACCAAGGATCTCTTGAAGTCGCCAAACCACGGCTGTAAGTTAAAAAATATGATTCTTGACTATCTTTGTCTCCAATATTATAAAAACTTGCAAACAAGTCATTTCTTTGATTTAACCAATCACCTGCCTTATCCGGCTCAATTCTATCCCAGGCCAAATCGTGATTGTACAGATCATGTTTTACGGCTAATATCGCCAATTTTTTTTTCTGCGTCAGATAATCGCCAACATCATGATGATAAATCTCCGCAGGTCCTTGATGAGCAGAATTTTTAATCAGCACGGTAATGGCGATGGGTGTCCGACTGCCAGAACCGAAAATTTTACCACCTTCTTTTTTAGATAGCTCTCCGGAAGTCCTTTGATTACCGCGCAAATTAAATACATAAATTTTACTAAAATCTTGGGCGAGACACTTACGCATGCCATCCATGGCTTTTCCGTCAAGCCACCCGGCGTTGGATACAAAGGCGACTACGCCACGATCAATTTTATCCAACCGATCAGTTGCCCAACGAAATGCCCGCACGTATGAATCATACAGTGAATTTTTAAGCGTCGCCGTGGATTTTGCCGCGTATGTCTTGCTAATCCTTGCGTCTAAAGTTGGATAAACTTGATTTTGAGCGTTATCATTAGCTGAACGCTGTCCCACCGAATATGGCGGATTGCCAATGATAACCTCAATGGGAGCCATTTTTTGATTCATCATCCGCTCCGTATTCTTTAAAAGCGGATCGTCATTTTGATAGGGAAAATCTTTCTCTTCATAAAGTTGAAAAGTGTCAGTTAGGCATATGCCTTCAAAAGGAATGTATTTGGCTGACTCGCCCATGGCCGTGTGATAAGCGTTTTCGACGTTAACGCTGGCAATATAGTACGCGAGTAAAATTATCTCATTGGCGTGGAGTTCGTTTATATATTTATTTTTAAGTTTTTCGCCTGAATCTAAAAGGCCGCTTTGGATTAGCCTGGTAATGAATGTCCCGGTCCCGGAAAAAGGATCAATAATGTGGATATTGGGATCGGAAATATCACGGCCAAATTCTTTTTCCATAACCTTAGCCACGGAATTATTTATGAAATCGACCACCTCTATCGGCGTATAAACTATTCCAAGTTTTTCCACGGCCTTGGGCATGGCGATTTTAAAAAAATTATCGTATAGGTTAACCATAACTTTCTGTTTAGCGGCTAAATTATCTAATCCGGCCACGTCGCTTTTTACGGTCTCATACAACCTCTTCAAAGTCAGCGTGTCGTTTTCCAGTTTCTGATCCCCCAAAACATCAATCATCACTTCCAATGATTTTGACACAGGGTTGTTCTGGACAAACGAATAATCTTCAAACAGGGCCTCAAAGACGGGCTTGGTAATTAAGTGCTGGGCCAGCATTTCAATGGCGTCATCAGAGTTAACCGATGGGTTAAGCGTTTTTCTTAAGCCATCCAAAAAATTATTAAATTCATTTTTGTGTGGGCCATCTTGGCTGACGACCTTGCTGATGCGGTTCTTAAAGCCATCGGCTATTTTCGCCACGTCTTTGGCCCACAGCATAAAATCCTGTTTGCTGCCAACTTTCTTCACCAAGCGAGCGTATATCGCGTTGTGCAGTCGAATTTCATCGCTCCTAGAATCCGTGGTGAAATCGCGCTCCTGGATCGCGTCTTCTATGTTGTCTAGGCTGTATGCCTCAAGGTCGCCTTTGGCAATGCCGCCAATCAATATTTTCTCTTGCCCGTCTGAACGATTTTTATTGAGCTGGATTCTATTAATTATGCCGCGAAAGTTATCATCGTGTGATCTAAGGGCGTTTAAAACAATCCAGACCGTCTCAAAGGCCTTATTGTCGTTCAAGGCGTCTTCAGGCTGGACGTAGGAGGGGACAATGACCGGGATGACGATATACCCAAATTGCTTCCCCTCTGCCTTGCGCATAACTCTCCCAACAGACTGAACGACTTCTATCTGGGAATTCTTTGACGAAAGAAAAAGAACGGCGTCCAGCGTGGGGGCATCTACACCTTCTGTTAAACACCTCACATTGGTAAGAATACGGCATATTTGCGGGTTTTCTGGCGCTTCTTTGAGCCAGGACATTTTTTCATCCCTTTGTGAAGCTCCCATAGTGCCGTCAATGTGACTCGTTTCAAGCGTTACCAATCTTTGTCTTTCCTCCTCCGTCAGGCTCTCGCTCCAGTCTCCTTTAATTTCGGTAAAACGCTCACAGATAGCCTTGGACTTTTTAATGGTCTGACAAAAAGCCACTGCCCTGCGCATCGGCCCCGGATCGACCTGGGACAGAATCTTGTTGTCGTAGACCATGTTTTTGGACAAGGCGTTGAGGCAACCAATGAGTTTAGAAACGTCATCCGCCTCAATCTCTTTTTTTCCGTCCGCGGCGAGAGCCTGAATCTTCTCAGGTATTTCCCGGCGGTTTACGGTTAGGACAAGAACTTTATAATCGCATAAAAGCCCGAGATCAACGGCCTTTCCAAATCCCAGTCGGTAAAACTCCGCCCCGTAGAGGCTTTCATCGTCCATTGAACATAAGGCGACAGAACTTTCCTCGGCCGTTTTTTTAGCTTGATCGCCGAAAATTTTGGGAGTCGCCGTCATGTACAGACGTTTCTTGGCCCTAATGAAGGCGTCGTCGTGAACCTTGACGAAATGGCTTTCGTCTTCCTTGGTCAAAGAAATCCCGGTTGTCCGATGCGCTTCGTCGCAGACGATAAGATCAACTTCCCTTTTAGCCTTCTTCAGGGCTTGGGCCACGCTATCTATCGACTGATAAGTGGAGAAGATTACCTGGAGGCGTTCCGGACGCATCAAGCGTCCTAGCGTAAGCCGTTTTTCGATTTTGTCCGGAGAAGTGGAGGACGGCAGCGGCAAATCAACCGGAGACCCGTAGACTTGATCCTCTTTCGCGTTCCCTCGGAGCGTGGAGACGGTTTTGTCCGAGCAGACGCAAATAGCTTGAAAATAATTTTGGGCGTTGTCGTACCACGCCCACAAAGTCTGACCTATCAGGGCGATGGAAGGGGCCAGAAAAAGAACCAACCCCTGTCCCTTGGTCATTTCTTCGGCGATTATGAGCGAGGTAAATGTCTTGCCGGTGCCGCAGGCCATGGTCATATGGCCACGATCTTGCTTGCTAAAATGCTCGCGAGCTGTGTTTAAAGCCTCTTTCTGGTCTTCCCTCGGAGTAAAGCGCTCTGGCCTGGCTTGCTCCCCGAAAAAGCCCCGATCCAGCTTATCCCAGTCAACTTTGGCTTTTTCCAGGTCTTCCAGGCTAATTTTAACGCAAGGGATTCTCTGGTCACTCAGTTCCCGCTCAGCCTCGGTTGACCATTTATTGGTCGTGGAGATCCATAGCCTATAGCCGAAAACGCAATCCTGGCCCGCGTCGTCCTTGAAGACTTTCCCGCTGGCCGCGATAAAACTATCGACATCAGGTTTGTCTATGCGAGAGGTTTCTTTGAGGCATTTGCACTGGACGGCCCAGTACTCGCCATCCTCGTCGCGGAGCACCAGATCTATTCCGATATCCTTGCCCGTCTGACTGATACTTTTGCGAAAAGGGCAGTCCTTCCAGAGCCAGACCTGGCTGAAAGTGGTCTCGTAGGCCCGGCTAGTCTTCAGGAAGTTGACCATGAGCCTTTCAAAGCGATTGCCCTTGTCCCGCTCGTTGAACGCTTCGGAGCGGCACTTGTCCAATATGTCCTGAAAAGTCATGGAAAGGCGCCCTTTCTTGGGTCAGCCAGTGAAAATAACGAGCCGTTAGGTAAAGACGCTCGCCGCGTCCTAAGTTACGCCGCCCGCGAGGCCGGCTAAAACAGCGTGAATTCCCGTCGCCTTCGCGAGGGGCCTGAGGCACGCCCGTCTTGGCGCGAAAAAAAATTTGCCATTGCAAAAGAAAATATCACGTCAATCGCCAAATATCAAGATATTTCCTCTTTTTCTTTTTTTTATCACCAAAGCGAAAAGAAACGTTTCCATGATCCACGCCGGGATTTTTGGGGTAACGACAGCGGTATTTTGGGGCTCCCCCTATGGCTCGCCCTCTTCCCCACTTGTTTTAAGAGTCGGCTATCCCCTCTCTCGGCTACTTTCCCGCGCCCCTCTTTCACACGCTCTCCCAAGGGATATTTTTGGCTCTTCCCCTCAAAGCGATCCCGCGAGGGAGCAAACCTGGGGGATTTGCGTTCCAACTTTAAAAGATTCCTATAGGCCCTTCGCCGCGCGCGACGAGCGCGTCCCGCTCCTGGAGGACGCGAGAGGCCGCGACGCGGGCGCGCTTTCTTCTTGAGGCCTGGCGGGACGGAGATCCCCGCGTCAGACCCCTTAAAAATCCCAAAATCCTCCCTCTTTCCAAGCTATCCTCACTTTAGTTGGCTTTTTTCCTCCCCTGACGTATCCCCGCGACCCTCTGACCCGAACCCTCGCCCAACCCTTTGGGTCGCCCCCATATTGACGCGAGGGAAAACCCGATAGGCGCTGCGCGCCGGCGGAGACCCCAGGCGCTCCCATCGCGGCGAGGCGAGCGCCGCGCCCTAGTTAGGCCTGTCGACTTTCTGGCGGCCCGGCTCCTGAAAGGGCGCCTGGTAGGCGACGGAACGATCGCGCGCCCCGTATTAGTTTTAGCGCCCGCCCTATCCAGCGCGCTCGCCGAGCCGGAAAGGAAACGCGCGAAAGACTTCGCTTCCGGCGCGATCCTCTTTTCATAATGGTTCTTAAGACGTGACGAAAAATGATGGAGGTGGTGCGGCTGATAGATACCTTCCAATCGTATGAGAATGAGGTTGCGCTAAATAGCGGGTAAATTTCAGTTAATACCACACTAAATATTGTTGTATGGAGTTGAGGTAAAATGTTTAATTATTTTGAAAAGCTTACCGGAGAGCCTGAACATGATATGAAGGCTTTTTTTCGGCAAGTAACTAATGCTTTTGGAGTTAAGGATATTCATGAACTTGGCGTGAAGCTGATGGAGATATGCGAAGCTCATGATATTATGGGTTTTGAGACCTTCTGTTGTTATACCCCGGCCTTAAACGAAGACTGGCTACGGAGGTTTTGGCAATATTTCGGGGCCGACAGGAAAGGATTAAAACAGGATTTTACCCCGCCCACGCTAGGGCTTTTAGCTACCCATTTACTAGGCTCAAAAAAGCTTGATACCCTCTATGACTGTTGCGGCGGGACAGGCTCTTTAACTATCCAGATGTGGGTTTTAGACGATACTTTTACGGCCGTTTGCCAGGAGCTAGACGGGGAGGTTATACCCTTCCTCCTCTTTAATTTGGCCGTCCGGAACATCGAGGGATGGGTCGTCCATGGTAACGCCTTGACTGGGGAGATTTTCCAGACCTATGAACTGACCCAAGGCGATATGGACGCTAAGGTTACGAAAATTGGCATAGACCCCGGGCCGTTTGTTTGCGACGCCGGAATATCTAATCCCCCATTTAATCTAAGCTACAAAGCCCCTGACGTTGAAAGGCTCTTTGGTGAAGCTTCAGAGGAACCTATCCCTAGAACGGGGAATTACGCCTTTGTTGACCATGTCCTTAAGCTCGGGCGCGGGAATTCCGTTCTAATTCTTCCCCCTAGCGTGAACACTGACCCTAAAGATAAGGACTATATAAAGTATTTAGTGGACGAAAACAAGCTAGCGGGAGTATTTCAAATGCCCGCTAATATGTTCGAGAGCACAAATATTGGCGTGGTGCTATTGCTCTTGAACCCTAACCGAGGAGCCGACGAGAAGATATGCCTAATGGATTGTCGGGCCTTTGGACTTACCCGGCAAAGGGAACAGAGCGGGACGGACCATACGGCTAATAGGGTCTATAAAAAGATGAAAATGCAAAAACCCTTCGCCAAAGTAGCCAGACGGACAATGATACCTTATAAGGCATATTTACCTGATTAGTAGTCTTTATTTGGCATCAAGAGATGACCGATTGTCAGTTTCGGGACTTTTTGCACTCTCATCATAAAAAGGGCCTTACAACCCTAACCCCTGCGGAAATCCTGACCATTTGCCAGCATGTCTTTCTTCCGGAAACGGAAGCCAAGTTTTGCAAGTATGTTTCCAAGGAAACGATAGCGAACCAAGGCTACAACCTGACCCCGGCCAGGTACTTTGAAATAGACGCCCCGTCCACCATCCATCGGCCCCTGAAGGATATTGCCGATGACATCAATAGGATTACCCGAGAAAAGAACGTTTTGAAACTGACCCTTAACGAGACCTTCGCCAAGCAAAAGGGTTTAGATAAGGTTTGGACTGATATGAAGGAGGGTAATAAGATTACGGAAACCCAGAATAAGGAGAAGTTGTATCATGACCTGGGGATAAAGTTTGAATATGACAATTTTATTACCCTGAGCAAGTCTAGGGAGATAAAGATAGAAAACGCTGACAAAGAGATTATGTCTGATATCCTAGAATGCGTTTATTTGCCCTGGGCCCAGCATATAAGGTACCTTAACGACGTTCAGAATAAGTATCTAGCGGAGATGAGAGACGCTTTATTGCCGAAAGTAATATCCGGAGAGCTAAAAGTATATGGCGTCGAGCCTGAAACTGAAGGAGACAATCCATGATTTTTGCCTTGACTAGGGACGGGGTGACATATACTGGCGAGATTCCTGGCCGGGATTTTTTCCTTATTCCTTACGGTTTTGACCCAGAATTTTACATTCTAAACAAGTACTGTAAGTCATATTCGGCGCGGAGCGGGGGCCCTCAAATCTTCCCCTGGCCCAAACTAGCGCCAGATCCCTCCCCTGGTGTGGAATAAACTCGAGTTCCCCGCCAGATGAGAGGGTGATTCTTTTGGCGAAGTCTATTTCCTGGGCCCATCACAGCCCCCCGGGGGGAAACTTTTCCCAAAGTCATTTCTGGGCTCCCCCAGGACCTGGCTGGGGGGTAATCTTTTGGCGAAGTTCTCCCGAGGCCCAGGCCTTGATCTGGCTCCGGGAATTCTTTTAGCGAAGTCCAATCCCCGGGAGTTTCACAGCCGGGTGTGAAATAACTTTTCTTAAAGTTCCTTAGGGGGACTCCCCCCAGCTGGGGGCCGAGAAACTTTTCCCGAAGTTTAATCGAGGGGGCCTCCATAGAAAAAACCGGAAAACTTTTGGCAAAGTTAAACCCTCGAGTATTTCACACCAAGACCGGGAAAATCTTTTAGCAAAGTTTACCCGGGGGCTATCTCACAGAATTTAACCGAAAAACTTTTCACAAAGTTTAAGCTTCGGGTTTCTCTCAGCATTGTGTGAAAAACTTTTCTTAATATCTTTCCCTGATTTTTTCTGTGGTTCGGGCCAGAAAATCTTTTCGCGAAATTCTTTTGGGGGCGAGTCACAGGAAAAATCCTAATACTTTTCCCAAAGTCTAAACCCAAGCCTTGCCATCCCCTGGACCCGAAAATCTTTTCGTAAAATCAAAATCTCGAGTTCCCCATCAGGGCCCTTCCGGGAATCTTTTAGCAAAGTACAGGCCGGGCCTAGGCTTTAGGTCAATCGTAAAAATTTTTTACAAAGTTAAAACCGAGCCCTTGCCAATACCTTCCCCCCGGAATCTTTTCATGAAGTTCCCAGGCTAGGGGCCTAGCCAAGGGGTATTTCACACCAGTTTCTTAACCCTAAAAAGGGCCTTCCGGAAGCTTGCTCAGTAGTTACCACGAAAAACCCATTTAAGCCTATACTGTATACCCTCCGGAGAGGTTGCGCGGTGGTTGCTTCGGGGGAGGGGTTAAAAATGGGATTACATTTATTTTTCTTTATTTTTTATCAAAAACGCTGGAATTGTCATAAAGATAGCCCAGATAGCTGAACCAACATTAAACCACTTAGATATATCGCCATCAGTTATTCCAGCCATAGAAGTAAAAAAAACGCAACCTAAACAAGCGAATGTTAAGTAGCGCTTATCTGATTCTAAACCACTTATTCTCATTGCTTTGATATTTACATTGTTAAAGGTTGTGGCAAGTCTCTCAATTTGAAAATTTTGGTTTTTAATGGTATCAAATAAAGTAGTAAGTTCCCTTTTATCGGGAACTTGATTGATATGCTCCCGAGAGCCAATAATAACGCGTTCGGCGTCGATTTGCGGCAATATTTCATCATCAGGCGGTGATGGATTATTAAATTTATTACGCTCACGCATATCGGCGTGTCCTTGCCAGTAACGACTTGAAATATGATTTCATGAGTTCCACTGGTATTACTAGATCGTAATACTCACCGAACAATTCGTTATCCGTGGCCGCCGAGCGGGTAGTTCTCGGATTAGCTACCTTGTCCCAGGGTGAATTTTTTGCGTGGCTTATGGATACAAGTTTCCATGCTTCCATTTTTGAATAGCTGTCCCAGATCCACCGCATAAAATCTATAGAATTGTTATTTAGTGACGAAAATTGAGGTGTGCCCAAGGGTGTATAGTCCAAGTCTTTGAGGACATATCCCATGATCGGAGCCGTTATGATATTGTCCTGGTATGAGTTGAGCGCGCGATACACGGACCGCACAACAGGCCCATATTTCCACGCTTCAATAGGGTCTTCGAACAATGGTATATCTAAATGAGCCAGATGCCAGCCCTGGGCAAAGTATAGCATCTTCTGAATCTTCAGATGAGTAAGGGCGCTTGGGTCAATCTGGTTCTGCTCAATAAACCAATTTGCTACAGCGATTGCGGAATTAATAGTCATGTCTGAGTCAGCGATTACAGACATTTTTCACCACCCAAAAACTTTATGGCTCTATGTTGCCCATTACTATGTTATTTTGAGTCACTACAACGTCTCCTGAGCGCTCATAAAGCATCATAACCTAACTTAAAACGCTTTACAAATATTTTTTAAGCTTAATAATCTATGTAACTTAGCCCATCCCCTTTGACCAGGCTCCCAAAATCTGGTTCATTCTTTTTATAAGCCCGTGGATCTATAATTTTTAATTTAATTATAGTCAAAATAGTACAAAATATGCCAATTGCAAGGCCAAAAAGCATAACTTTATACGCCATGTCCATAGTGTTCTCCTTAATCTAATTATCTCACTTTTTGACCAAGCTATCCAGGTAATCCGCCCACTTTTGCATCATCTCCCGCCTTTGGGGAAGGTAATCAGCGTGGTTATAGGCCGCCCTGACCCCGTTCCGCTCGCTATGTCCCAGCTGTTTCTCAATCCAATCAGCCCGGGAAACCCTGCTCATTTAAGAGGGTCGAAGCCATCCCCCGGAACCCGTGTGGGCAAATTTCCTCCCTGGCGTAGCCAAGCCTTTGTAGAGCCCCGGACAAGGCCATATCGGACATAGGGCGATTAGGAGACCTTGCCCCAGGAAAAAGGTAGGGCCCAAAGCAAGTAAACTCCTTAAGCTCCTCCAAAAGAGCCAAAACTTGAGTAGCCAGAGGCACTAGGTGCGGGGACCGCATCTTCATTTTCCCCGCCGGGATCCTCCAAAGCCCATCCTTGAAGTCAAATTCCCCCCACTCCGCATGGCGAAGTTCCCCAGGCCTGACAAAGACATAGGGAAGAATTTTTAGGCCATAGGCTACCGCCGGGGTCCCAGTATAGGACCTAATAACGGTTAAAAGTCCCCCCACCTGGGCCGCATTCGTTATGGTTGGCCTATGGGTTACTTGGACTGGTAACAGGGCTCCCCGTAAGTCCCGGGTAGGGTCACTTTCCGCTTGACCACTAGCGACCCCGTACCGGAATATAAGGCTAAGAAGAGACTTAACCCTTTTTGTGGTTTCATTCTTCCCCTCCGCCTCAATAGGCCTTAAGACCTTTTCAAGGATTAGGCGGGGAGTTATAGCGGATACTGGGAGCCCGCCTAATACTGGGTAAATAATATCAAAAAGATAGTTCTTCTTTCTAAATTGTTCTCTTTTTAGAATATTTATTAATAAACCGCCCAACCCAGTCACTAGCCAAAGCTTCAAAAATTAATTGCTCAGACTCTATTGGGTTCTCTAACTCCTGGCGTTTAGTCTCAGCAAGTAACCTGGCTTGACGAAGAGCCAAATTAGGCCAATGCCCTAAGGTTACCCTAGTACCATGTATCATTCAAATCTTCGGATATAACCTCCTGAGTTTGATCCGGGCATCGTCCGTGGTAAAGCGCCATGTGATGTCCGCTCCAGCGCGGTTACGCGCTGTTTCCCACGTCGCGACTTCTTGCCTCATTGTCTCAATAAAGCCAACGCGCCTATTCAAGC
>JAISCZ010000108.1 GCA_031265205.1 Deltaproteobacteria bacterium | reverse complement strand
GCTGGGATGTCTTCGCCACTGCCGTTTACGCTGCTCTCTTTCGCGCTAAACATCTGTCTTACGGCATGCGTTGTCGCCTTGCTTAACGCGTTGGAAAAACGCTTGTCGCTCCGCAAGATGCGGAAGGAGGACATTTTGACCTTGCGGAAGGAGGACATTTTAACCTTGCGGAAGGAGGACATTTTAACCTTGTGGAAGGAGGACATTTTGGCCTTGCGGAAGGAGGACATTTTAACCTTGCGGAAGGAGGACATTTTAACCTTGCGGAAGGAGGACATTTTAACCTTGCGAAAGGAGGACATTTTAACCTTGCGAAAGGAGGACATTTTAACCTTGCGGAAGGAGGACATTTTGACCTTGCGGAAGGAGGACATTTTAACCTTGCGGAAGGAGGACATTTTAACCTTGCGGAAGGAAGACATTTTAACCTTGCGGAAGGAGGACATTTTAACCTTGCGGAAGGAGGAAATTTAAAACAAGGCGACAAGACCTAAAATGGAGCGTTAGAGCCTCAACTCGCGCAAATTTTTAATAACAAAAGTCAATAAGATCAAAACAATTCAAATTTTTAATGACCCCGCCATCTCCTTCAGTGGGAATCCTTTTTCTCGCCTAACCTCATTGCGCTTCAGCGACATATCGTCACAAGAGGGACCTTTCGCGCTTAAAAACCCCGTCCCGCGCCTTCGCGCGCCTAAGATAGGCAAAAACAGCCTAAAGCTTGCCAGGGGCCTGAGCGCCAGGGCCGATAAGCGGACAAAAGCCCCCTTTCCCGGGTAGGGAAGGGGGGCTTGTCGAGAACGGGCCAAGCCGCGAGGCTAAATTTTGAGCCATGGGGACCGGACGGGGTTCCCAGGCTCTATTCCACCCCGAATTTGACTCCGCTCTTGAAGTTCTTGTTGAATTTCACGTCCTTGCGGATCTCCGGATTTAACCCCAAGCATTTGTCGGCGAACTTGCACCATTTGGCGCAACCCTCGTTCAGCTTGGGATTCGGGAAGGAATGCCCGCACCCCGAGCAGCGGCGGTGGGCGTCGTCTTTGAAGAATTCGACCTTCGCCCCGCAGGCCGGGCAAGTGATGTCAAAGATGTCTCCAGGTTTCCAGAATTGGGTATTTTGGCCGGGGCACATGATAGTTGGCATATCTTCCTCCTTTAGGAATCCTGGGGGAACTCTTCCTCCACCCTTCCTTCTGAACTTATCACAAAACAGCGGACGCGCGTATCGTCCCTCCCGGAGCGCTCCAGGGCCCGGACGACGGCGTAGATGAGGCCGCGACAGCAGGGCACCTCCATAATGGGAACCCTGAGCTCGCGAATTTGGGGGTTGGCTTTGAGAATCTCGCTGATCTTAATAATATAAAGGTCAACGTCGTCCAGCTTCGGGCATCCCAAAACCAGGGGATATCCCTCGCTTAAAAAGAGCGAGTGGTACGAGGGGCAAGCGTAGGCTCCGCAATCCGCCGCCACCACCAAAACCGGGGTATCGAAAAAGGGGGCGTTGGGCGGCGCGAGCTTCATTTGGATGGGCCAGTTCGTCAGGCCCAGCGCGGGGCCTTTGGCCTCAAAGGGGGTGGGGGTCAAAGAAGCTTGGGGGGCCACCCTCCGTGACGCCGCGCCAGGGCAAGCGGCGCTTCCAGGCTCGTGGGAGAGATTCGCGCGGACTAAGTCCTCATCGAAATCAGCGGATTCCCTGCGGATTATCCGGAGCGCCCCCGCGTGGCATTGGCCCAGACAGGCCCCGAGCCCATCGCAATAAACGTCGGAGACAAGTTTGGCCTTCCCGTCGACCAAAGCCAAGGCGCCCTCGGCGCAACTGAGGATACAGTCGCCGCAGCCGTCGCAGAGTTCCTCGTCTATCTCAATAATGTCCCGAACTTTGGGGTTTTTTAAGGTTTCTGGCATACGGCCTCCTTTCTTGAGACAAAGTATCCTCTTTAAAGATGGGGCCTTCCTTGAGATATATCAAGGGTTGGAAGAAGCGAAATAAGGCGCGAACCCTTGGATTTAAGCCGACTTCAAGCGGAAAGAGATGTTTTTGGACAGAAGGACTCCAAGAAAAAAAAGGAGCTTCCCCCAAACGCGCTCCCCACGCTCCGCCCTTCGGAACGGGGTTTGGGAAAAAGCCAGACGAACAACGAAAACGCGCGTTTAAATCGCGGCATATGGCGTAAATATCGCGCTTTATCATTGTTTTGCGTCAAAATTATTAATATTGACGCGTCAATTAGATATTTCAATTACTGTCATATTAAAATATGTAAATAATAACTTTTTAAATATTAATTATATGCCAACGCAGAGCGCTCTCACGCGTCGCTCTCAACTCCGCGCGCAAAGGCCCCCGCGACGCTGGGGCAGGATCGCCAGGCGCGAGGCCTTGGCCGTTCCTTCCCGCGAACTGGTTTCCAGCCGCGACGAGCGTCGATAACCGCCGCGCCGCCAAAATACTACTCCCCCCCCTATCTCCGGCTTTCGCTCGCGGTCGCGCGGCTGGCCGTTCCAGACGAGGCGGGAAGCCCCAACGTGGCCCGCAAACTTTTCCTGGGAGAAATTGGCGGGGGACTCGCTTCCGTCTCCCCAAGGCCCGAGTCGCCACGCCGCGACGCCCCTTTTCTTTCCCTTAAATCTCCGTACGCGTCTGGCGGGACTCCCCTGAAACCACCCGCCGCGCCCGAAGCCCGAAGGGGCGAATCGACGCGCGCGGCTAAGCTAAAGCGTCCCGCTCCTCTCTCGCGTCCCAGCTCATTTCCCTCGCGTCGGCGCGCCGCGAATTTATAAGCTCTTTATTTTAAGGAATAGACTCCCCGGAGGGCGCGAGCTTTTATTTCCGCGACCGCGCCTCTTAAGGCTTGCTTTTCGGGCGTTTTTCACTATAATTTTTGCGTAAAGTTTCGCGCCCTTAAGATCTTTAGTCCTAAAGTCCGCTTTTTGGGCGAAATTATTTTAATTTCGTAGAAATCGCGTCTTTTTGAAAAGATACGGAATATTATCCAAAAAGCCACTCCCATAACGTTTAACCTCACGCGCCGCGACACATAAAATGATACCCCACAAGTTATACCGTCTTGAGCGTATTTATGAAAAAGCTTTTGGCCTAGCCTGTCCTCTGATAAATAAACTTTTAGCCTTTTACCTTGAGCGTAATTTCAACGACGATAACGCCCCGCTAGATCCTTGTCTAATAAATGACGCCGAAAAAGCGTTAATTTACGTTGAGTACTGCGTAAATGAAATTTTTGAGACGATAGCATCCTCCCCCGCCGCGGAAGATAGACCAAAAAATCCCATAATATTACGCCTAGGCGTTGAAATTCTCATTTTTTGGCACGCTCTCATGGGCGCGTTTGAAAATTCCGAAAAATACTACAACGCCTTTTTTGCGTTATATCCCAGGAATTTCGTCAATCCTCTCACGTTTTTTTACGCGCAGTGCAAAATTCTTTTTTTAAGCGAAAAAGATGATTTAGACGACGCTATTGAAATTTTCCGAAAACTGTACGCTAACGATATTCCCAAAAGACACTATTATCCTCTTGCCATAACGGCTTATTATATATGTCTGTTAGCCGAAAAAGCGCGAGATTTGACAAAAAGCCTCGCTTCTTACCAAGAATTAGTTAAAATTACTGACGATTTTTATAGTCTCATAAATAGCCAACGAGGCGGGAAACTCGCGCTGATCCAAGCGCCCCAGCGAAACCCTGACGCTAACGCCGACAATCACCCCCCAAATGGCAATAGTATTTTGCCGTTTTCGCTCAAAATCAGTCTCGTTCCTCCTCCTCCCAAAGAGTTCGAAGATAATATCAAAACCATCCCTGATAAGGAGAATAACGTTTATGACGAAGGTTACGGTATTGACCTCTCAAGCGAATTTCATTATTCCAATATTGCGAAAATCGATAACTACGCGGAAAACCCGACGTTTTTCGACGATAATTTAGACAAGATAGTTTTCATTCAGGCGAAAGCTTTGTCAAAGTTAAGCCCATTTTTAATCTCTCTGGGGCGCGCCGACGAGGTCAACGCTTTCTTTGATAAAGTTCTCTCTTATGATATATCCTCTGCCGAAAAATTCGCGCTACACTCTTTGAGCGTGCCTATCTCGACCGCCTACGCCAATAACGCCAGCGTAAACAGAAATATATTGCCGTTCGCCGAAAAGTTCCACCAAAAATGTTTCTCGTTTTTTACGGAAGACAGCGCCGCCGATTTGGAAAATTACGCTGCTTTATTGTATCAACTCCACATAACTTACGTAGCGCTTTCCAAAAATAGCGAACTCGCCCCCTCTCTTTCGCTAAAAGCGATGGAAATATTTGGTAAGCTCAAAAAAATAACGGTTACGTCAAGATTTATCACTGAACGCAAAGCCAAAATGGCCGTAAACGAGATAACCAGAATTGGCTATGCCGGGGAAAGCTTTGAGTATTCCCGCGAAACCCTCAATTATCTTCTCTCGCTGAAAGCGATAACGGACGATGACAGACTTAAAACTATCTTGGACGAAAAATCACTTGCCGAGCAAAAATTGCGGGGATATCTTAGCGCGATCTGCGGCTTGCTCATGAAACATCAAAGCGACGTCGCCATTTCTTTATACAGGGAAAGCGTTAAGCTTTACGCGAATTACCCTGAAAATATTTGGTGGCAGTTTAAAACTCTCGCTCAATTTGTCCTGTATTTTACCAGCGACAACGCTTTTAACAAAGAGAAAGCCCTTGAGTTTTTTTATTTGATTAAAATAGACTCTGACACTCCAGCCGATATCGCCGAGCAACGGCTTGTCCTGTCCAACAATGTCAAGACCGCTTTTTGGAGGCGTAATTTACTCGCCGATATAATAAATTTTGAAAAATCCATTTCCTAACGCGCGAGCCTCGCCCTATTCGATCGCGCGTCGCCGCGCGCGCTTCCCCGCGCGACGCCTTTATTCTATTCCGCGCGGTTGACGCGGCGCGACCGCGCGGCGTTAACGCCAAAAATCAATTTTCGCTCCAAGGCGCGCGCTTCAGACTCGCCGTGGCGGCGCGCGCCTTGGAGCGCGCCGCTCTCTCCGCCATGGGAGGCGACATGGCGCCGAACGCCACGAAAATCCCGCTCCGCGAGCGCGGGGACGCCTCGCGGCGAATTTAGTCTCTCGCGCTATTACGCTTCCATCGCGACCCAATATTTATAAAATTTTCTTTTTTTGCCGTTTTTATCATTTTTTAACTTAAATTATTCCATTTGAGGCTACTCGCGAGGAGGATGGCCGCTTTTAATTTACCCGCGAATTGATATTCCGCGCCTGGCCAAGCCTTTTCGGCGACTCGCTCTTTTTGCCCGCCGGCCGCTCCCCGCGCGCGTCCGCGCGGGAGGAGCGGCGCGCTCCAATCGCCCTGAAGGCCGCGAAACTCCCGTCAAAGAGTTCTGGAGAGGGAGCGCGGGTCAATTTTAGGCGCGCGAACCATCTTCGCGCCCCCTTCGCGGGGTCGCGGGGGTATTTTTTGACAATATCCGCCCGCTGTTGTAAGATATCGCCTGTTCTTGAGGGCGAGGAAGCGAAGGCCTCAAACCTTTCTCGGGCGGGCCCCAACGTCTGGAGCGGTCCTTTGGCCTCAATCTCTCCCGGACTCTCTGGCGGGCGTTCGCCCAAGGCGCTTTTTCGCCTTTTTTCTTTAATTTCCCGCCGTTTTTTTTATTCTTGCCTTCTTTCTTTGGATAAGGTGATTTTCCCCAACTAACTCGCAGTCCTCTTTACTTCATCCCTCTCAAAAAAACCGTGATCGCAATCCGGGTTTTCTCCCTCTGGAACTGGCAAGAAACCGCTGTGGAGCCCAATTCGCGGCTTTTGGAAGAAAAGGTTAGCGGCCAATTGGGCCTCTCGCGCGTCGCTCCCCGCCACGAAGTTCGCTAGGGCGCGGCGGGCCAAACGCGCCTCTCCAACGACCGGCCTTTCCCTCCCTTCCTAGCCAGAATCCGCCTCCCACCTTCTTCTTTCCTCCATCCTCGACAGGCGTTTGGGCGCTCTTCCCCAAGGCGAAAGGGTTATTTTTTTCCTTGCTCGCGGCGATATCACCATCGGTCAAATTAAGCCTCAAAGCTAAAATTGGAGTATTCTTCCTCGAACTGCTCCTCTTTCCTTTGGCCCGTCTCCCCCGGAGGCTTTGGCTGTGGGCGGGCCGGCTTCTCGGGCTGACGCTCGCCAAATTTTGGCCCAGGCGCCGGATCATCGCCGAAAATAACATCGCGCGGGCCCAGCAAGCCGGCTTTCTGCCGCCGACCCTGAACGCGCGCGCTACCGCGCGGAAGGTCTTTCAGAACGTCTGCGCCTCTTTTATGGAGGTCATCTACCTCCATATGAGGGGTTTCGCCGCCTTCCAAGGCCTCTGGGACCTGCGGGGCCGGGAGAATCTTGAGGAAGCCTACCGCTTGGCGCGCGAGCGCCACGCCGGGACCATCCTCCTCACCGCCCACGTGGGGGCCTGGGAACTCGCTCCCCATATCCTCCTCGCGGAATTCGGGATTCCCATTGTCACGGTGGGCCGCACCCAAGGATCGGCCGTCTTGGACAGCCTCCTTATCCAGACCCGGACGGAAGGCGGCAACGGCTTCATTTTCAAAGACCGGGGAGTGAGGGAAATGCTTAAGGTCCTCCATTCCGGAGGGGTCATCGGCACCCTCTTTGACCAAGCCGCCATGGTGGAACGGGAAGCGGCCCCGCTCGCTTTCATGGGGAGAACGGCCCACACCAACCTCGGGCCAGTCAAACTGGCCGCCAAGACGCGCTCCCCCCTGGTCCCGCTTTTTGGCCGCAGGGACCGCGCGAGGCTGATTCTCGAGATCTTTCCGAGCCTGCCCCCCCCGCTCGCGCCGGACCCGGAGTGGATCCCCCAGGCCGCCCAGGAACTCAACGACATTTTAGGAGCCTTTGTCCAAAAATACCCAGAGGAATGGCTCTGGCTCCACCGGCGCTGGAAAACCCCCGAGGGGCTCAAGAACGACCCCCGCTCTTTTTAAACACGTTTTGCTTTGGAGTTGACTTTAGCATGAGCGAAAAGGAACTTTTTGATATCGTTTTTCTGCCGGATCAGGTGACCGTTAAAGCCGCGGTCGGCGAAAGCGTCCTCGACGTCGCCAACCGGGGAGGCCTTCACATCAACGCCTCCTGTGGCGGAGAGGGCGTGTGCGGGCGGTGCGTGGTCGAGCTCCGCGGGGGGGACGTGGAGGCCAGCCCCGGTCTCTTCCTCTCGGACGAGGAATTCAAAAATAAGCTGCGCCTCTCCTGTCGGGCCAAGTGCAACGGCCCGGCCCGGATCTTTATCCCCTTAGAATCCCGGGGGGACGCTTCCTTCTTCAAAAAAGCCACCCAAGCCGACGAGTCCGTCAAAGTCGACGTCCTTGACCCCACCATCAAAGAAACCTGCCTCATCCTGACGCCCCCCAGCCACGAGGACAACGCGAGCGACTTCGATCGGATCAACTCCGCCTTAAACGATTTGGGCCTCACGGACCTGGACATCGATCTCGCCGCGCTGCGGGAAATGCCCAAGGTCCTCAGGGAGGGAAACTTTAAGGTCAAGCTCGCCATCAACAACGACATCGCCATCCAGAACCCGGAGGCCCCACCCTACGCCCGCATCGTCTCCATCAGGCCCCAAGAGGGCTCCGACGACTATTACGCCATAGCCGTGGACGTGGGGACCACCTCGGTCTGGGCGCGGCTCGTCAACCTTTTCACCGGGGAGACGCTCCCCAGCGTCGCCGACTTAAACGGCCAGATCTCCTTCGGGGAGGATGTCATCAGCCGCATTGTCTACGCTGACCGCAAGGACGGCCTCCAAAAGCTCCAGCGCCAAGTCATCGACACCATCAACCGGCTCCTGGAGCGCCTGGAAGAGCTCTACCCCGGGTACCGTCGCAAAACGTACCTCATGTTCGTGGCGGGCAACACGACCATGAGCCACCTTTTGGTGGGCGTGCCCCCCAAGAACATCCGCCTCGCCCCTTACGTGCCCCCGGCGGCCACCTGGCCCACTTTAAAGGCCAACTACCTGGGCCTCAACGTCGAACCCCACACCGTCATGAAGATCTTCCCCGCTGTCTCCAGCTACGTGGGCGGGGACATCGTCTCGGGAGTTTTGGCCTCGGGCTTCTACAAGCGGGAAGAGCTCACCCTCTTTATTGACGTTGGCACCAACGGCGAAATCGTCATCGGCAACTCCGACTGGATGACCTGCGCGGCCTGCTCGGCGGGCCCCGCCTTCGAGGGCGGCGGCGTGCGCTGCGGCATGCGGGCGGCCCCGGGCGCCATCGAGAACTTCTTCTACGACCCCGCCGCCAAGAAACATTACCTGGGCGTCATCGGCAACGGCCCCCCCTCGGGCGTCTGCGGCTCGGGCCTCATCAACGTGGTGGCCGAGCTCTTCCGCGCCGGGGTCGTGAACAAGCAGGGCCGCTACGTCGAAGGGAGCGCGCCCCTGATCCGCGCGGGCGAGGATGGGCTGGAGTACCTTTTGGCGCCAGCCTCCGAGAGCGCCGGCAACCACGACGTGGTCATCACGGAAATCGACATCGAAAACCTCATTCGCGCCAAGGGCGCCATGTTCTCCGGGTACCAAACCCTTGTCGAGGCCGTGGGCCTCCGCCTGGGCGACCTTGAAAGGGTCATCATCGCCGGGGGCTTCGGCAAATCCCTAAACCTCGAAAACGCCATCGAAATTGGCCTACTGCCCAATCTGCCCTTGGAAAAATTCCTCTATATCGGCAACGGCTCCCTTTCGGGGGCGACTTTAGCCGCCCTCTCGGCCAACATGTGGCGCGTGGCCCACGAAATCAAAAAGAAGATGACCAATTTCGAGCTCAGCGAGACCCCGGGCTACATGGATAAATACGTGGCCAGCCAGTTTCTCCCTCACACCGACGCCTCGCTCTTCGCGAACGGCTAGGGGGAGCCCCAGCCTCGCGCGGCCCCTTAGGGGGTAGCGCCCTTTCCACCCAACCCCTTCCGCCCCGCGCGCTTTTCCCGCGAGGGCCGCGGCGCCTCAATCGTGGGCCGCGAAAGCGATATGTCTCTTTGGGATAGGCCGCGCGCGAGGCCAGACGCCCTTCCGCCCCTTAACCGCGTACCCCCTTCCGGCCCCGCGCCGCGCGCGAAGAGGGCTTCCCCGAGGCCCTTTTATGCTCCCCACCCTAGACTCGCCGACGGAAGACCTGGAACGGCTCCATTTTTTGCGCGCGGAAGTGGCCCGGCACGACGCGCTCTATTTCCAACAAGACAGCCCGGAAATATCCGACGCGGCCTACGACGCTCTCCGCCGGGAGCTTGAGGACCTCGAAAAGAAATACCCCGCTCTCGCCTCCCCCGATTCTCCCCTCCTCAAAGTGGGCTCCGAGCCCCGAGGCCGGGGCCTCCAGGAGGTCACCCGGGATACCCCCATGCTGAGTCTGGACAAGGCCTTAAAGCCGGAAGAGCTACGGGAATTCGAGGAAAAAATCCGACGCTTTTTAAGCGACGACGGTCCCATCAAGTATTACGTCACCCCCAAATTCGACGGGCTGGCCGTGGAGCTGACCTTCGCCGACGGCGAATTGACCCTCGCCGCCACCCGCGGCGACGGCCGGGTCGGGGAAAACGTCACGGCTAACGCCCGGGTCATTAAAGACATCCCGCCCCAGATCTCCCCGGGAGCCTTTCCGGGCGGCGTTCCCTCCACCGTCCGGGTCCGGGGGGAGATCTACATGGAAAAAAACGAGTTCGCCCGTTTAAATTCCGAGCGCTTAAACCTTGGCCTCCCCGTCTTCGCGAATCCCCGCAACGCGGCGGCTGGCGCTTTGCGCCAACTTGACCCCAATGTCACCAAAGAAAGGCCCTTAAGATTTTTCGCCTACGGCCTCGCCCTCCCCGATCTTTCCCCGCTAGCCGCCTTCTCCCAAGTCATGGGCCTGGCCGCCGCCATGGGCTTTCCGGTGGAGAATTCACTTTTTTCCAAGACTGTCGACAACATTGACGAGGCCCTGAACGTCTTTCTCCAGATGGAGGAGAAAAGGGACATCCTCCCCTTCGAGGCCGACGGCCTGGTGGTGACCGTCGAGGATCTTTCCCTGTGGGCGCGTTTAGGGGCCACCGCCCGCGCCCCGCGCTACGCCATCGCCGCCAAGTTCAAGCCGCGCCTCGCGGAAACCAAAGTCCTCGACATTGAGGTCCAGGTGGGCCGCACGGGGGCCCTCACCCCCGTGGCCCTGATGGAGCCCGTCGCCGTGGGGGGAGTCACGGTCTCCCAGGCCACCCTGCACAACGAAGGGGATTTGCGGAAAAAAGACGTGCGCGTCGGCGACACCGTCAAAATTCAGCGGGCCGGGGACGTGATCCCGGAAATCGTGGAGGTGGTCATGGACAAAAGGCCGCCAGGCCTCGCGGTCTTTGAGTTCCCCCAAAATTGCC
>JAISCZ010000082.1 GCA_031265205.1 Deltaproteobacteria bacterium | reverse complement strand
TTTTCAGATCGATATGGGGCGGTCTTCTCCGCGCCCACTAAGGCCCAGCGTTCGATCTTTCGGGCCTTCGGGGTCAAGGCCGCTGATTAACCTAGCTATACTTTGATGGGATTTTGAGTCGATAAGCAAAACCACGTTTTTGCCATATTGGCCCTTAAGGTCTAAAATGAGGGAGGTTAACATTGCTTGCGGACTGCCATCGTTAAGCGGTATGCCGTAAGAATTGGCGATCACGCGTAGCTTATTTTGAGTATCCCCAATGACAACTTCAGGAGAATAATTAGCCGTGGACATAGAGATATATATAACAGGATAGGTATCGTCAAAATCGTAATTCGCGTCTTCTCCGCTAATCCATAAATCTTTAAAAAGGCCTTGTGGATTTTGTTCGGGATCCGAAGGTCCTTTAAAAAGCGCCTCGAATGCGCTTAAAAGGAGTGATTTGCCAAACCTTCTGGGTCTTGATAAAAAATACGCGCCTTTCGTTTTCGCCAGTTCCCAAACGTGTTTTGTTTTGTCGGCGTATATAAGGTTATCGGAAATAACAGTTGAGAAATCTTGAACGCTGGTGTTAATGCCTTTCATAATTATTCCCGCTATTGGCCATATTCTGAATCTTTAACATAGAGATTTGGCGCTCTTAAGTAGCGTTGTCGCCAATTATCCTTTGACGGCGGCGAATTCTTAAATCTTACGGTTCATTCCCGAAAAGACTTTGATTTGTTAATACGCGCCGTTTATCAAAAAATAATGAATAACGGCTAAAACTCCACTCGGATCGCCTCGCGCCTCGTCATAATAGGCGACTATCGGACGGGTTGACGATATCATAACATGGTAGCCCCAATAAACGCCAACAGGATATATTTTATTTTAAGGCGGAGAAAACAATTTCGCGACCGCTAAAAGAGACGATCTGACCGTTCGGTAACTAAAATTGTGTAGTTAAAGCTCCGCGCGGAGCCACGGACATTGCTAAGAATCACCGCCGCCACGCGGGGGACGCGGAGCCGAAAGATTTTTTCCCTTTCGCCAAACCCCTCGTCCGCGCGAATCTCGCGGTAGCGATAGTCGCGTAAGGACAAAAGGGGTGAAGGGTCACCCGCGAAGGGCGGAGCTGGCGGAAAAGCGCGAAAACGCGTGGGCTTCGCGGGAAATTAGCTTGGGGTTGAGCGTGATAATTTTCCCTTAAAGCGCGTTATATCGAGCTTATCTAATTACGTTGGGACGGCGGTCGCGCTTTTTGGGATCAAGGCCCGCTAAAAGGCGAGGCGGCGCGTCGCGGCCCTTGCGCGAGGCCGCGCCCGGCGCCTCGCTCGCGAGCCGCGAACGCGTCGGAAATCGGGCTTTCCCCAGGGAAAAAGGCCTTTTCGCGAGGAAAATGTCCGTAAATTGCTAAATTTCTTGGCCTGTGCTAAAAAAAAGTGGCTAGAAAGCCCCCCTCAGGGCTCCCGCGCGCCCTCGCGCGGCCTTCCTCAAGCCTTTTTCCCCGAGGTCTCGGGCCATCTTCAGCCAACACTCCAAAAAAACGCTTTTTCCAATCGTATTTGAGGGAAATTTCCTTATGACCAAGAAGATCGGAATTTTCTTCCTCTCTGGGGCCATCCTGGTCTTAATGTCCGCCTGCGGCGGGGGAGGCATCAATATCGGCGGCTCTAGCAACTTGGAGCGCGAGATCAACGTCTTGAAGCAGGAGGTGGCCAACCTTCGCGATCAGTCGCGCGGCGGCGGCTCCGGGGGGACCCCCGAGCTGCGCCAGGAGCTTGACGCTTTGCGGTTCAACGTCCAGACCCTAAACGAGACGGTGGAAACCGCGAGCTTGGGCGGACTGACCTTAAGGCAGCAGCTGGAATATCTCTCGGCCCGCCTCGACCGTCTCGAAAAGAGGGCGGGCCTGTCCCCCTTAAGCGTGGACGTGGTCACTCCGGTTATTCCGCCGACCGTTCCGGTCCTGACTCCTTCCGCGTCGCCGCCTCCGGCGCTCGCGCCGGGCGCGCCCGGCCCTGACGGCGCCGCGCCCTTAGGCGGGGAAACGGCGATTCCCGCGCCTCCGGTGGCTCCGCCGGATGGCGCCCCCCAAACCGGGCCCCCGGTCGTGGCTGGCCCTTCGGGCCAGCTTCCCCCGACCCCGGTGGCGGCGCCGGTTAACGGTTACGACCAGGGCAAAGCGGCCTATGACCAAAAGAGCTACGCTCAGGCCATTGACCTTTTCAAGCGGTATTTGGCCCAGGAGCCGAAAGGGGCCAACGCCGCCGCCGCCCAGTTCTATATCGGGGAGTCCATGTACTTCCAGAACCAGTTCGTCGACGCGATTTTGGAGTACCAGGTCGTGGTGACGGGCTTCCCCAAGAGCGATTTGGTGTCCACCGCCCTCCTCAAGCAGGGCATGTCCTTCCAGGCCACGGGGGACAAGGACAGCGCCAAACTGCTCTTCCAGAAGGTGGCGCGGGACTATCCCAAGAGCTACTCCGCTGGGGTGGCCAAGGAAAAACTGAAGACCCTTTAAAATTTCTCCCTTTCTTTATAACGCCGAAGCCCCCGGGAATAGTCCTTTCCCGGGGGCTTTCGCGCTTTTGGGGCCTTGGCCCGGCGTCTTTTTCCCCTTCGCGCCAGGCCGCGCCTCCTTCCCTATCCGAACGAATTTAAGCCCGCTCACAGGAAGCCTCGCGTCCCGGGAGCGCGGGGCCTCTCGAGGGGCCCGGGGGGAGGGAGGGGGTCTCATTTATTTTAAAAAATGGGCGCCTGTGGTATTTTGGAGCTAAGGGGGTTGAAGCCGCCCGCGGGCGCGGCTTCTTTGCATCGCCTGGGGGGAGTGCTATAATTCAAAGACCTTATTTAAGGCCCCGTAAAGGTCGTTTTGGCGAAAACCCCCTTAACTGGGAGATTTTGGAGGCCTATGGCTCAGCAGCAATTTGACAGCGGAGTGTGGCGGGGCAAATCCGTTTTGGTGGTGGACGACTATCAGGCGGTGCGCAAGACCATAAAAGAGCTTTTTGTCAACATGGGCTTGAACGTCACCGAGGCGGTCAACGGCGTGGAAGCCTTGGACGTTCTGTCCAAGACAAAAGTCGATTTAATCATTTCCGATCTCGTGATGGCCGAAATGGACGGTTTTGAGCTCACCGAGACCGTGCGGAACAATCCCAAATATCGGACCATTCCCCTGGTCATCCTCTCGACTCACGCTGACTACAAATATATCTTCCGGGCCTTGCGGTTGGGGGCCGACGATTACCTAATCAAGCCTCCGACGGCGGAGATGGCGAATATCGTCCTTTCGAGGGTGTTTAATCATGAGTGGTAATTCTCCAGGGGAGACCCCGAACGATCCCAAAGAAAGCGCGGTCAAAGGCGCTCCGCCGGAACTGGACCGGATGGCGGTCAAGATTTCCCACTTGGACAGGCTTTTGGGCCTCACCGGGGAAATCATCATTTCCGCTTCCAACATTTCGATCCTCCAACGCCACCTCTCCACCTCCACGGCCAATATCGACAAAAATTCCATGGAGATGATCAAGAACGTGGCCTTGACCACGAACCGCATTTCCTCGGATCTCCATCACCTGGTCATGGACATCCGCATGGTCCCAATCCGGGAGACCTTTCTGCGCTTTCGGAGGCTGGTGCGGGATCTCGCCAAAAAACGGGGCCGCCAGGTCAATTTTGAGCTCGTGGGCGAGGACACTTTAGTCGACAAGACCGTGGCCGAGCGTCTCTACGAGCCTTTGGCCCACCAGATCCGCAACGCCGTGGACCACGGCCTCGAGGACCCTTTGGACCGCAAGCACGCCGGCAAGGCCCCCACGGGCCAGCTCACGCTGACCGCCTACAAAAAAGAGGGTTTCACCTACGTCTCCGTCAGCGACGACGGGCGCGGCCTGGACGAGACCCGCATTCGCCAGGTGGCCGTGGAGAAGGGTTTTCTGCCCGCCTCGGCGGCCCACGCCATTTCCGCCCAGGAATGCTGGAACCTCATCATGCAGCCGGGATTTTCCACGGCCTCGGAGGCCACGGAGATCTCCGGTCGGGGCGTGGGCATGGACGTGGTCAAGAGCACCGTGGAGAATTTGGGCGGCGAGATTATTATCGAGACCAGCCCGGGCAAAGGGACCGTCTTCACCTATAAAATTCCCCAGCTCTCGGCCGTCAACATCACGGACGCCCTCATCATCCGCTCCGGGGAGAGCTATTACGCCGTCCCCATCGGCAACGTCGTGGCCACCCAGTCCTACGACACGCAAAACGTCCACACGACCATGGAGCGGACGGAGAGCATCACCTATCTGGGCTCCATTGTGCCCCTGCACGACCTGCGGGGCCTGCTCACGGGGACCCCGCTCGCCAACGCGGAATTTGAGGACTATCTCCCGGTCATTATCATCGACGCGAAAAACGGTAGGGTGGCCCTGAAGGTCTCGGAATTTATCCGCCCCCAAAAACTCGTCCTGATACCCCTGCCGGAGATCTTTTCCGTGCGGGGGGTGGCCGGGACCACCATTTTGGGGGGCAGCCAGCTGGGCATGGTCCTGGACCCCTTCGATCTCATCGCCATGTCCAGCGGCAAGATTTTGGACGCCTCCGACGGGAGTTTTATGGATCACTCCTCCTTTCTGGGCCCCGAGGAGCCCGAGGGCGCCGGGGCGGCGAACGCCGCCGCCCCGAGCCCCGCCGCCCCGGAGGAGACGGCCCAAGGCGCGGCCGCGGGCGGGGAGGCCCCCATTCCCCGGCCCCAGGAGACGATGGACGAGTCGATGGCCGAAGAGTTCTTCGTGGAGATCCAGAATATCTTAAACGATTTGAACGAAGAGGTGTTCCAGCTGGAAAAGGATCCGGAAAACATCCGCCGGGTCAACACTATCTTCCGGCATTTCCACTCCATCAAAGGCAATTTTATTATGACCGGCTTTACCAACGTGGGGACCTTCGTCCACGAGGTGGAGACGGTTTTAGACCAGGTCCGGGAAAAGGAGCTTTTGGTCAACCAGGAGGTCATCGATCTCCTTTTGGACGCGGTCAAAAACATGGAGTACGGCCTGAGCGAAATCAGGGCCGGCCGGGGCTACGAGGTCCGGGACCCCGATCTCCTCGCGGAACTCGCCCGCTACAAGCGCGCCGAGACCAAAGAAAAACAGGCGGCCGAGCCGGACGACGAGAATTTTCACCTTTCGCCCTTGGGCACCATTCTCTATTTTTCCAAACTCATCGCCAAGGGCACGCGCATCTATCAGTCTCTCTTCAAGATTGGGCCCTCCTTCCAGGAAACCTCGCTCGTCGCCTATCTTCTCATCAAAAGAATAGCCCTGGTGGGGGACTTAATCGACACGGTTCCCAGTTTGGACAAGATCGAAAAGGGTTTGGCCTCGGAAAAGCTGAAAATAATGTTCTCCTCGACCCATTCCCTGGAGGAGGTCAACTCCTTTTGCGAAAAACAGCTCAAGAAGTTTTATAACGTCATTGAGTATGAAAACTTGGCCGTTGACTAGGGCGCGGGCCCGCCGCCCGCGCGGCGGGCCCCGCCCGTTGGGCCCGTTAGCCCCTTGGCTCCGGGCGGGCCCCTAGAGGCCCGCGGCGCGCCATCTTTTTCTCCCTCTCTTTCACAGGCGCTATGCCCTTCCCCGCCTCCCCTAGAGAGCCCTCGGGGGCTCTCTAGGGGAGGCCCCGGAAGTTCGCGGCGAGGAATGACCCCCATGGCCTCCTTGGTACTGTTTCAGATTGAAAACCGCGTCCTGCGCGAAAAGCTCATGGGTTTTTTGGAAGGCGACAAATACCGCGCCGAGGAGTCGCCGCTCCCCGAGCCGACGGCCACCCCCACGGCGGTCGCCCAGTCCATCATGGAGCGCGCTCCCCAGGTGGTGGTCATGGATTACGTCTCCGAGGACGCTTTCAGCGTCAAGGCGCTGCAGGAGGTGACGGACCATAACTCCGAGGTGGGTTTTATCTTCGTGGACTCGCGGGGCGAGACCGACCGCGAAAACATCATGATGGCCTTTAACGAGGGCGCGCGGGCTTTCCTGCCGGCCGAGGTGACGGCCACCTCCTTTTTGAACACCGTCGCGCGAGTCCAAGAGGGCCCCGCGCGTTTCCGGCCCGCCACGGGCCAGGAGGAGATGGCCCTGGCCGAAGAGCTCCAAAAAGTGGGCGACCAGCTCTCCAAGGCCAAGGTCAATTTAAAAAACGCCCAGAAGCTCATTTCCTATCTTCTTTCCACGCCCGTCAATCTCCAGCCCCGCAAGATCCTCGTCCTTTCGGACTCGGGCTACCAGCGGGAACTGTTGCGGAAGATTCTGGAGGACGCCAATTTCGTGGTGCTGACGGCGGGCACCATCGAGGACGCGGTGAGCCAGACCCTCAGCGAGAAGCCCCGCGTCGTCATCAGCGATTACCGCCTGGAGGAGGGCAAAACCGGCGTGGACTTCTGCCGGGAGCTTAAATTTAACCATAAATACGGCCCCTGCTTTTTTGTCGTCTGCACGGCCGGCGAGGATATGCTCTCCAAGATCATGGGCCCCGGCAACGGGGTCGACGACTGCCTCCTCAAACCCTCCACGGACAGCTCCATCTCCGATTTTATCGCCCGCGTCTCCTTGGGGCTCATTCTCTGATGCCCGACGCGGCCAGATGGAAAAGCCCTTCCTTTGATCGCCTCTGGAGGCTGGTGGCGCTCTTTATCCTCTGCGCCCTGGTCTATTATTTCAGTTTCGACAACGGGCGCCTAGCCGCCCGGAAATACAAGGACGCGGAAGTCGCCCGCCTGAGCGCGGAAAACGAGTCCCTCAGGGTCCAATTGGCCCTTCAGTCCCAAGAGATCGAAAGGCTCAAGGGCCATCCCCGCGGCGAGGCCAGCCCCGGCCCGGAAGGGCGCGCTAACCCGACCGCGCCCGACTCCCCCGACGCGGGCGGCTTGGCGCCGCGCGCGGAATCCTCGGGCGACCTGGAAGAGAGAGGCGCCGTCGCGCCCCAGGCCGGCGGCGAGGGCGTCGCCCCTTTAAACGTCGCCCGCCTCGCCCTCCGCGAGGAGGAGAATCGCCTTATCTTGGGAAACCAAGTGCTCTTGACGATCCTGGACGTGGACAATATTGATAAAATAGTGACCTTAAGGGCGCACCATTTGGACACGGAGAAGCGCGAGACCCATACCCTTGGCCTCGGGGAGAGCTTTATAATTGAGAGGGGCGAGGGGCGCCATCGCCTGCTTTTGGACCAAATGAAGAGTTCCCAGGTGGTTCTCCTCTTAATTGACCCGTAGCCGCGCTTTTTTTCGTCCGCCCACGCTTTTAAATATCCCACGGGGACGAGCCAGGATGGCCGCTTCCCCAGGGCTTTAATTCCGGAAAAGCGCCGCCCCTCGCGGAAGGGGCCGCGAGCGCCGCGGACGCGCCCTCGTGGCGTCCCCCGGGCGCGCGATCGCGGCGCGATTGGATGGCCCTTGGCGAGGGGGATGGCCGCGAAGATATGATGAAAGCGCAAAAACCCTTCATTACAATTGTATAATGGAACATCATACTGTATATAGCATATTATAATACTATATTGCATTTATATGGCATTGGCAATCAAGTATTTTTAAATTCCGGGACTTTTTGCGCACTCATCAAGATATGGCGGCGCGAAATTAAATAGTCGCGCGAAACCCGGAAAGGCGCCGCTTGGAAACGAGCGGGCGGCTTCGAGTAAAAGCGGGACCGGGCGCCACGCCAAAGCTTTATCGCCGGCGGACAAATCTCCCGGCGGCCCGGCTTGGCGCCCGCGAGACGCGAGGGTTTTACCCCCGGGCTTTTCGGTGGGAGAGGCCGAGAAGCTAGCGCGGCGCTTTGCCGAGAGAGGGTTGGCCGTCGCTTGGAAAATGGACTTTAACTGGCGGTTCCGTCGGGAGTCCAAATTCAGCGAGAAATCGAGGAGAAACTCGTGGCCCCAGCGCTATTCCCGCCTCCCGCCGATAGCGATGGTTGGTCGGCGCGCCTTTTGGCCAAAAAGGCCGATCGAGCTCAAACTGATCGACTCCATGAGCCGCCGCGCCGCCGCCTGAACTAAAGCTTCCGGACGTCAAGGCGCGACCGTTAGGCGTGTCAGGGGCTACGTGGCGTCTCTAAGCCGGAGCGCGTCTCTTAAAGGCGCTCCGCGCCGGGTTAAGCGCTTAAATCCCCTCCGCGCGAGGCCTAAAATTATCGCTATCCATATCTGGAAACGCCGATGGACTCACTCGCTTACGCTGGGGCGCTAAACGCTTGGCGAACGGGCACAGGCCTCTTATCGGTAGGTGAGGCCGTAGCGTCGCTCGCTAAATGACATTTTGGCTTTAAGCGTCGTCGCGCGCGAAAATTTTATGTTATAACTACAATTGCAACTTAACCAGCAAGCCCAAATTGACCGACACCCTCATATTTTCCCTTCCATTTTTAAAAAATATTTATAATTTCGGTCTTGATTTGAGGTATAATTCCTTTTAGCGTCGCGGTCGCGTTTTTTAACGCTATTTAGCTCTGAAGTCACTTTTTCGAGAGGCCGACATCTCAAGAAAGGCTCTTTTTATGGACACCCCGCGAAGACTCCCACTGGGATACGCCAATTTCGCGAAAATCAGGGCGCAAAATCGTATTTTCGCCGATAAGACGCGCCTTATCTATGAGCTAATTACGGAAGACACTCCTTTTTTCCTCTCCAGGCCCCGCCGTTTCGGGAAAACTCTTTTAGTAAGCGTTTTAAAGGCGATCTTTGAAGGACGCAAGGATTTATTCAAAGGGCTTTGGATTTACGACCAAGAATACGACTGGGCTCCCCACCCGGTGATCCGTTTGAGTTTAGCCACGGCTCAAAACGATACCCCGGAAGATCTGAAAAATAGCCTCAACTATAAGTTAAATTTAATCGCCAGCAAAGAAAAAATAAAGCTTGAGCCGGGCGCGCCAGCGGATCTTTTTCTGGCGCTCGTCCAAGGACTAAATCTTAAATACGGCGAAAGCGTGGCTATTCTCATTGACGAGTATGACGCGCCTATTCTCGCTCATCTCGATAATACGGATCTAGCCGTTAAAATTAGGAAGACGCTTAAAGACTTCTACGGAGCCCTTAAAGACTGCGAGGACGAACGCTGTTTCGTCTTTATAACTGGCGTAAGCAAATTCGCCAAAACGTCTCTTTTTTCCGGTCTCAACAACCTTACGGATCTGACTCTTGAAAAAAAATTCGCCAATATTCTAGGATTTACCATAGAGGAATTTGACCATTTATTTAAAGAGCATATGGAAGAAACTTTAAATGAATTTATTTCCGCAAACAGTATTGAGGCGATAAAAACCGTCGCTGATTTAAAAGCCAAAATCCTGGGATGGTACGATGGGTACTCTTGGGACGGTAAAAGTTCCGTTCTAAACCCATGGGCGGTTTTAACTTTTTTTCGCAAGAGAGAATTTGATAATTACTGGCTAGAAACCGGTCACCCTGGCTTTCTCGAAAATATGATTAAGACAGGTCAAATTACAATTTCCGATATATTTCACAAAAATTTCTTCACTAATAGCATGAACGTTATAGACATTGGCGCTAAATTAAACCTTAAAGCCTTGTTATTTCAGACGGGATACCTCACGGTCGCTCGGACGGAATTCACAGACGAGGGCGCTTACTATTTCCTTAATTTTCCGAATTTAGAGGTAAAAACTTCCATAGCCCAACTATGTTTATCTCTCGAAGACCCTATTAAAAAGCCTTTACTCTTAGTTACTCAGGGAAAGGCAATACTGGAAACGCTGATCAATAGGGACGCGGATGGGTTTCGTCTCGCTTTCCAAAGCTTTATCAGTAATTTGTCGTGTCGAGTTTTTACATATAACGAAAATTTTTATTCTATGATGTTTACTTTGGCCATAATATTTTCTGGCCAACTTTGCGAACCCCAAAAAGAAGTCGCGGGGGGAGTAATGGACTTGCACTTTAGATCGCGTTATGGCGATGATTTTGTCATAGAATTTAAATATGTTCCCTTACCATCCACTGAAGACGATAACTACGAATCCCGAAAAAAGGAATTGATGGAGAAGGCGCGAGATAAAGCTTTTGAGCAAATAGAACGAAAGAGATATTACTTTTGCTTTCAGGGAGGCGGTAATAAAATATTCAAGACGGCTCTGATATTCGGCGGTCGCTCTGAAATTCTCGTCGATTTTCAAGAAGCGCGTAATTGGATATTGGAGTGGGACGAAAAATCGCGCGTGTACGCGGTTAAGGAAACTTAACGCGACGGGGCGTATATTTCGCGCTTTGGGACAGTCTCTCTTTTCCCGGCGGTCGGCGGCGAAAGGCGAGCGATATCCTCGCCGTTCCCGCCAACGTCCGGGAAGTCCAGTTGAGCGAAGGTCGTAACTTTAAATTGCCCAAGCCTTAAGAATAATTTTAAAAACCGCGCGCCCGCCACCATCAGAAACGATACGCCGCCAAAATTATTGGCTTGCCCATGAGAGCGCGAAATTTTAAGCTTTTTGTTTAGTTCCTGAGGATGGCCAAAGGTTTCCATGGGTTTTGCGGCTTGAGCCCGTCGGCGCGTCTCGCGCGAGGCCCGCGCCAGGCGGGAAGGCGACATAGCGCTTGAGTTGAAGCCCGCGAGCGCGCGAGAAAACCGCCTTTTTTAAAAGAAGCGCGCCGCTAAAAGGCTTAAGCCGGCGGTTTATAGAGGACGAGAGCCTCCCCGCTTAAAACCAGCTCTCCCCTTTGGTTGGCGACGGTGGTCTGGAGGCGGATCTTCGCGCTTTTTTCGTCCACGGCGAGGACCGCGACCCGCGCCGCGAGAGAATCCCCGATAAAGACCGGGGCCTTAAATTCCAGGGTCTGGGAGAGGTAGATAGACCCGGGTCCCGGGAGCGCGGTCCCTAAAAGTTTGCCGACGAGGGTCGCCGGCAGAAGCCCGTGGGCCACCCGACGGCGAAAAAAGGATTTGGCGGCGTAGGCCTCGTCGAGGTGGACGGGATTCGCGTCACCGGTGGCCGCCGCGAAATTTTCGATCGCCTCCGCGGTCACCCTGAGGGTATCGCTGGCGCTAGCGCCGACGCGCGGAAGGGAGAGATTGGCTGTCATTAAAAGCGTTCTCGCTTCCATGGGTTGGATACAGTGGGCTGGATCGCTTCCCTCGCGGGGAAGGCGTAAAATCCGCGCGGGAGGAAATCGCGCGGGCCGGCCACCCGGAGAGGGGGAAGAGCCCATGTTAGAGAAATAGGGGCCGAATTTGAAGCCCTCGCTCGTCGCCCCGTCGCTCCGTCGCTCCATCGCTCCATCGCCCGGGGGCCGGGACCGTCGCCCACGGTCCCTCTACGGTCTCTCTAGGGTCCCTCTAGGCCGCCCCGGCTTCGCGTCGTTTTAGGGGTTAAAATACGCGAAAGTCTCTTCATGGCTCTCCCCTCTAAGAGTTTTGTAGCCCGCCCTTTTTTCCTTAAGCGAGTAGTTATGCCCATTTTGCCTTTAATCGGCGTTTCCGCCAGTCACGGGGCCAGCCGCGACTGGTCAGCGAGCGCCCCCACCTTGCTTCAAACCCGTCTGAACTACGGGTACGCCGAGGCCATCCACGCCGCCGGGGGGCTTCCCCTGGTTCTGCCCACCCCCCAGAACGCTTTCGCGGCGCCCGCCACGGACGAGGCGGCCGAGTCTGGCGCGCCATCCGGGAGCGGGCGCGTCCGGGGGGCTATCGCCGTTTCCCCCGCGATTAGAGAGCTGTGCGGTCGCGTTATGGAGCGCCTGGACGGCCTGATCCTTTCGGGGGGCGGGGACGTGGCAATGGACGGGCGCGCGCCCTTGGGCCTCGAGGAGCGCCTCCTCAAGCTCGACCGGGCCCGGGACTCTTTCGAGGCGGGCCTGCTCCGCGCGGCTCTGGAGGCCCAAAAACCCGTTTTGGGGATCTGCCGGGGCCTCCAACTCCTGAACGCGGCCCTCGGCGGCGCCCTGTGGGGGGATATCCAATCCGACGTCCAGGGGGCCATCGAGCACCGCCAGCGCCAGGGGCGCTCCTTCGCCAGCCATCCCGTGACCCTGCGCGAGGACAGCCTCCTCGCGGGGCTCTGTGGTACAATTGAGTTGGATGTCAACAGCGGGCACCATCAGGCCGTCAGGACCCTGGGGGAAGGCCTCGTCGCGGCGGGCTGGAGTCCCGACGGCCTTGTCGAGGCCGCGGAATTCCCGGGGAGCCCCTTTTGCGTCGGGGTCCAATGGCATCCCGAAGGGCTTTTTCAAAAGGATCCCCGCGCCATGGCCCTTTTTAAGGGCTTGGTCGCGCGCGCGGCGGGCCAAGGCGGATCTTAGGCGGGCCCGCGGCGCTCCCTTTCCCGCCTTATGTTTGGCGGGCGAGGGCGCGGCCTGTCCCCGCGCGGGGGACAAACGGGGGCCCTCTCATGAATTATTCCTCCTTTGTCGGCTTCCAGCTCAAGAATCTCGGGGACGCTTTGGCCTGTCTCCCGGCCCTCGCCTTCCTGCGCGCCCGCGGGGTCCAGGCGGCCCTCGTCGCGCGGCCGGCGGCCGCGCGCCTGCTGACGCCGACCCTGGGCGAGGAGGGGGTAATCCGCGCGGATTTTAAGTCCAAGGCCTGGGACCTCGCGGGCAATCTCTCTTTAATCGGAACCCTGCGCGCCAAGGGCTTTCAGGCGGCCTTGGGCTTTGACCACAAAAGGCGCTCGGGGCTTTTAAGCTTTCTCGCGGGCCACAAAACGCGCGTCCTCGCCCCTATCCCGGGCTACGACGCGCCCGCCTGGCCCTGGCGCGCCGTCTCCGCCGCGCCGCTGACGGGCCGCACGGGGAGGCCCCCCAACCTCATCCACATGGCCGAAAGTCACGTCTTTCTGGCCGCGCTCCTGGCGGGGGAAGAACCCGCGGAACTTACGCCCGCGCTTTATCCCCGCCCGCCCGCCGTCGGCGAGGACGAGCGCGCGCGGGCCCGCGCCCTCTTGGAGAGCCTTCCGCCCGGGGATGGCCCCGCCGTGGGCCTCTGCCTGCGCGGGCGCCAGCGGGAAAAATCCTGGCCCCTTCCCCTCGCGCGGGCGAGCGCGGAATTTTTGGCCCAAAGGGTCGGGGCGCGCTTTTTTCTGACCGGGGAGGCGGCTGACGGGGAAATTTTCCGGGCCTTGAAAGGAATCTGCGCGGCCCCGCTGGCTGATTTGACGGGGAAGACGAGCTTGGGGGAATTTTTAGCTCTCCTCTCCGTCCTCGATCTTTTCGTGAGCGTGGACACTGGCTCGGCCCATCTGGCGGCCCTGATGGGGACGCCTTTAATCGCCATCTACGCGGTCACCTCCCCCGCCCAGTGGGCCCCCTTGGGCGGCCCATCCCGTCTCTTGTGCTATAATCAGGCCCTTTCCCGCCACGGGCTTCCCGCGGAGGCCCCCTCGGGCGTGGCGCCCTGGGTGGCCTTAAAGGCGGTGGGCCCACGCGACATTTGGGGCGCGGCGGAGTCCCTTGGGGCGGAGACGGCGGCAAAATGGCTCAAATGAATTCCGATTTTTTGCGCGTGGGCCTGGATATCGGGTCCACCACGGTGAAGGTGGCGGTCCTGGACCAGGAAGACCGCGTCCTTTACCACAGTTACGCGCGGCATTTTTCCGAGGTCCGGAAAAGCGCGGTGGACACTATTTTAAAGGCCACGGAAAAATTTCCGGAGGCTTGGGCCACGGTGGCCGTGACCGGCTCCGGGGGCATCGGCGCGGCCAAGCTTTTGGGCCTCTCCTTTACCCAGGAGGTCTTGGCCGGGGCCACGGCTATCCGCCGCTTCCTGCCGCGCGTCAACGTGGCCATCGAGCTCGGGGGGGAGGACGCCAAGCTCACCTTTTTTGACGCGGGGATCGATCAGCGGATGAACGAGACCTGCGCCGGGGGGACCGGGGCCTTTATCGACCAGATGGCGACCTTCCTCCAAACCGATCCCCAGGGCCTAAACGAGCTGGCCCGCGGCCATAAGACGATCTATCCCATCGCCGCCCGCTGCGGGGTCTTCGCCAAGATTGACATTCTGCCGCTCTTAAACGAGGGGGCCAGCCGCGAGGACGTCGCGGCCTCCATCTTCCAGTCCGTGGTGGACCAAACCATCGGGGGCCTAGCCTGCGGGAGGCGCGTCCGCGGCGTGGTGGCCTTTTTGGGGGGACCCCTCTTCTTTCTCTCGGAGTTGCGCAAGCGCTTCCGCGAGACCTTAAAGCTCCTCCCCGGGGAGGGCCTCTGTCCCCCCGAGGCCCAGCTCTTCGTGGCCATGGGGGCGGCCCTGGTCGCGGGGGAGGAAGAGCCCCGGCCTTTAAGGGAACTCGCCCAAAGGGTCTTGGAGGTCAAAAACGCCGAGATCCCCCCGGAAATATTGCCCCTTCCGCCCCTCTTCGCCACCGGCGCCGATTTGGCGGCCTTTCGGGAGCGGCACGCCCAGGCGCGCGCCCCCCGGGCCCCGTTCCCCTCCGGGGCGCGGGTCTTTCTGGGCGTCGACGCTGGCTCCACCACCACCAAGCTCGTGGCCTTGGACGAGGAGGGCGCTCTCCTCCACTCCCATTACGGGCACAACCACGGCAATCCCCTCCAATCGGCCATCGCCGCCCTCGCGGCTTTCTACAAGGCGGCGCCCCCGGGAACGCGCGTCGCGCGCTCCGGCGTCACCGGCTACGGGGAGGCCCTCCTCCAGGCGGCCTTGGGCTTTGACCTCGGGGAAGTGGAGACCGTGGCCCACTACAAGGCCGCGGCGCGCTTCGTCCCGGACGTCTCCTTCATCGTGGACATCGGGGGCCAGGACATCAAGTGCCTGTCCGTCAAAAACGGGATCATCGAAAGGCTCATGCTCAACGAGGCCTGTTCTTCGGGCTGCGGGAGCTTTCTGGAGGGATTCGCCTCCACCTTGGGCCTGGACGCGGCCGGTTTCGCGTCCGCGGCCCTCCTCGCCCAGCGGCCCGCGGACTTGGGGAGCCGCTGCACGGTTTTTATGAACTCCAAGGTCAAGCAGGCCCAGAAGGAGGGGGCGCCGGTGGGGGACATCTCGGCGGGGCTTTCCTACTCCGTGACCCGCAACGCCCTCTATAAGGTGATCCGCGTGAGCCGACCCGAGGAGCTCGGGGAAAAAATCGTGGTCCAGGGCGGGACCTTTTTCAACGAGGCGGTCTTAAGGGCCTTTGAGCTCTCCATCGGCCGCGAGGTCACGCGGCCCGACGTCGCGGGTCTCATGGGGGCCTTGGGGGCGGCCCTTTTGGCCATGGAGGATTGCGCCGACCGCGGGGCGCCGGAGAGTTCCCTAATCGGCGCGGAGGCCCTCGCCTCCTTTCGGGTGACCTCGTCCAACGCCCGCTGCCGCAAGTGCGAAAACCGCTGTTTGCTCACCGTCAACCGTTTTTCCGACGGCCGGCGCTTCGTTTCCGGGAACCGCTGCGAGCGGGGGGCCGCGACGAAAAGCCCGGCCGCCGACCGCATCGACGCCCTGGCCGGGAAGGTGCGCCTGGGAAGCCTTTCGGACGCTCTCAAAAAGATTCCGGCCTTAGGCTCTTTGGAGGAAAAATCCGCCTCCGTGGAAAGCCTTCCCAACCTTTTCGCGTGGAATCTGGATCGCCTTTTCGCTTTTTTCCGACCGCTCCCCGCGGAGAGCGCCCGGGGGCGGGTGGGCTTGCCCCGGGCCCTGGGGATGTTTGAGACCTATCCCTTCTGGTTCACGTTTTTTAACTCCCTAGGCTTTCGGGCGGAGCTCTCCCCGCCCTCCACCAAAGAACTCTTCAACAGCGCCCTGGACACCATTCCCAGCCAGACGGCCTGCTATCCCGCCAAGCTGGTCCACGGCCACGTTCTGGCCCTGCTCGCGAGCCGACCGGATTTTATCTTTTTTCCCTGCGCGCCCCTGGAGCTTCCCGCCATTTACCCCACCGTGGACCGTTACAACTGTCCCCTGGTGGGGAGCTATCCCGAGCTGATCCGCCTGAACATGGACGCCATCGGCGAAAGCGGGGTCAGGCTGGTCGCGCCCTTTCTCGATCTCGCCGCGCCCTTGGGGAAACTGGCCAAAAGGCTCATGGCGGAACTCTCCTTCCTGCGCCTTTCCGCGTCCGCGGTCAAGCGCGCCTTAAAGGAAGCCTACGAGGCCCAGCGGGCCTTCCGCGCGGACGCGCGCTCCCAAGGGGAACGCGCCTTAGCTTTCTTGCGGAAAACGGGGAAGAGGGCCATCGTCCTCGCGGGCCATCCCTACCATTTGGATCCGGGGGTCCACCACGGGATCCCCGATCTCATAACCGCCAACGGGCTGGGGGTCATCGCGGCCGACAGCGTCGACCACCTGGCCCCCGCGAACGTTTCTTTAAGGGTCCGGGACCAATGGATCCCCCACGCGCGCCTCTACCGGGCGGCCATGGTTTGCGCGGCGCGCGAGGAACTGGAGCTAGTCCAGCTCAATTCCTTCGGCTGCGGCCTGGACGCGGTCACGACGGATCAGGTCGCGGAGATAATCAAGTCCGCGGGGAAGGTTTACACCCTTTTAAAAATAGACGAGGGCGCGAACCTGGGGGCGGCCCGGGTCCGGGTGCGCTCGCTTTTGGCCGCCATGCGCGACCGGGGTCGCCAGCGGGCCCAGAACAGCGCGAGCGTTCCCTACCATTACGCGCCGCCGCTCGTCTCGAAGGCCCAGGCCAAAAGCCGGACGCTTCTGTGCCCCCAGATGTCGCCGACGCACTGGCGCTTTTTGGACGCCGCCCTCGCGCCCCTGGGCTATAACGTGACCGTCCTCAAGAAGATGGGCCGGGCCGCGGTGGAGGAGGGCTTGCGGCGCGTGAACAACGACGCCTGTTTTCCGGCGCTGGTCTCCATCGGGCAGATCCTCCACGAGCTGAAGACCGGGGGCTACGACAAGGAGCGGACGGCGGTTCTGATGAGCCAGACCGGGGGCGGCTGCCGGGCTTCCAATTACGTGGCCTTCTTAAGGAAAGCCCTCGCGGAGTCGGGCTTGGGCGCCGTCCCCGTTTTGCCCCTCTCGCTTTCCGCGAGCGCCAAGGAGCCGGGGATAGAGCTCGACAGGGCCTCCTTCGGGCGGATGACCCTGGGGCTGCTCTTCGGGGACGCTTTGCAGCGCCTCGTTTTAAGTTGCCGCCCCTACGAGCGGGAGCGGGGCGACGCGGAGGAGTTATTCGAAAAATGGGTCGCCAAGGCCGAGCCCGTGGTGCGCGCCGGGGACAAGGCCCTCTTCGCCCGCTATATCGGGGAGATGGCCGACGAGTTCGCCTCCCTTCCCCTCGCGCCCCCGGAGCGGCCGAAGGTGGGGGTCGTGGGGGAAATCCTCATCAATTTCCATCCCGAGGCCAACAACCAGGCCGTGGCCATCTTGGAGGAGGAGGGCGGCCAGGCCATCCTCCCGGAGCTGACCGATTTTTTCCTCTACTGTTTCCACGATAACGTCTTTCGGGCCGAGGCCATGGCCGGGGGGCTTATCCAAAAATGGCTGGGCCTCTGGTTTATCCGGGTCGTCGAAAAATGCCGGGAGCCCTTAAGGGAGGCCTTCGCGCGCCATCCCCGCTTCGGGCGCCTGAACGCCTTCGCGGAACTGAAAAGGAGCGGGGAGTCTTTGGTCTCCCTCGGGAACCAGAGCGGGGAGGGTTGGTATCTGGCGGCGGACATGGCCCTCATGCTGGAGAAGGGCGTCCGCGACATCCTCTGCCTGCAGCCCTTCGGGTGCCTTCCCAACCACATCACCGGCAAGGGCGTGGTCAAAGAACTCAAGCGTCGCTTTCCCGGCGCGAACCTGACGGCCGTGGACTACGATCCCGGGGCCTCCGAGGTCAACCAGCTCAACCGCATCAAGCTTTTAATGAGCGTGGCCCGCTCGCGGGGCCCGGGAGGGCCCGCGGCCCGCGAGGCCTTAAGGCCGCCTTTGGAGTCCTGGGGGGAGAGTCCCCGCCAAGGCGGGGAAATCTAAGCCTCTCCCCGGCGCGCCTCTAAGGATGGCGCGGGAAAAAGCCCATGCCCTAAAAGCCCGCGCTCGCGAAAAAGGGGAGCTCTAGCTCGCGCTGAAGCTGTGGAGGGCCGTGTGCTCCAGGTTCGCTTCCGTGGTGGTGGTCAGGTAGAGAACGAATTTCTCCGCCTTGAAGCTCCCGAAGTGCCGGTTGTGGCGGGCCAGGAGGTTATCCAGGTCGGGCGAGGGAACCCGGGGGGGATAGATCAGGGAGACGTGGGGAATCACCGGGACCTGGTGGATCACGCGGATGGGGGGAAGGCGCAGGGGCTTGAGGGCCAACGAGACGCTTCTCTTCAGGAGCCTTAAAGGGTCGGTGTCCTCGACCTTGAGGATGAGTTCTTTCTTTTTGCGGTTGAACTTGTAGACGTGCATCCCAGGGAGGGCGATCTCGAAGGGCGCGAATTTGACCTCGGAAAGCTTTTTCACGATGAGCGGGAGAGTCTCCGACGGCACGTACCCCAGGTACTTGAGGGTGACGTGCAGCTTGAACTCCCGGAGCTTTTTGGCCATGAGGGGCGAATGCTCGCGGAGTTTGGCGATTTCCGCGATGACGTGGTCGGGGAGCGGGATGGCCAAAAAGAGCCGGCTCTGTCCCGCGAGCGTCGGGGGATACTTCGTGAAGCGGAATTCGGCGGGGCTCTTGCGCGGGCTCGGCTTGGGGGTCGCGGCGCCCCGGAAGCCGCCTTTGCCGAAATTCCCCTTGGGGGGGAACGGCTTGCCGCCGTTGGGCCCGCCGTCCCGCCGGAGCGGCCCGAAGTCGGTAATCTTTTTGGGGCTCCCGTGTTTCGCGCCGAAGCCGGAGACCTTGGGGTTAAGCTCCACTACCCGACCGCCGCGGGGGGAGGCGTCGGAGGGTTTGGGCCGCGCCGGGGCGGTCGCGTTGGGGCCCGCCGGGCGCTGGGCGGGAGAAAGGGGCGCGGGCCGCGTCTCGCGCCGCTGGGGCGCGCCCGCGGCGGGCGGCGGCGGAAGGGGTGGAGGCGGGGTTCCGCTGGCGGGATCGATGAGGACGACTCTTCTTTTGGAGGCGCCTCCCATGGGTTTGCGGACGGAATAGGGCCTGGGGCCACCCGGCGCGTGGGGGTACGGGCCGTTTGGGCCCCGCCGCGCGTCGTTGGGCGGGTTGGGCGGGGTGTCGGAGTGGGTGTCTTTACCCATGAGGCGGTACCTAAATAAAGGTGGATAGAAAAATAGCGAAAGGCGCGAGACTCCGCGGGAAAAAAGCTAAAAAGCCTCTTTCGGCGCTCAAAAAAAACTTATACCTGAAAAGATTTTTAAAATAAAGGGAAAAATAGAGGCGCTTAGGCGAATTCGCGTGGGCGGAAAGGGTCCCATCGCCCCTTCCCGCCTAAGGGTAAGCCCCGCGGCGCGCGCCAGGGGAAGGCTGGAAACGTTTGGCGGGGAAGCGCGCTTTTTTTCCAGGCGCGAAAAAGGCGAGCGCCTTCGCGCTCCGCGCGAGCGCGCCCGCGCGCGGCTTAAACGGCCTTGAGGGGAATTGGGAAGGAAAGATCCGTGGGTTTTTGGCTAGTTTGGGGCTAAAAACGCGTCTCCAGGAAAAGAGGCGCGCGCCATGGCTCGAGAGTCTTCCCCAGCCCAAGGGCGCCTTTCCGCGAATTGTATAAGCGCGGATCGCGTCCGCTCAAAGCGAAAAAGGCTAACTTTTTACGGTAAGCTCTAAAAGGGCTCAAGGAAAAGCTTGGTTTTTAGCTTAATTCGGCGCCGTCCGCTCGCGGACGGGAAAGGCCCTAGGCCCGTGGCTTGGCTATATCGTCAGAGGCGCTCCTAAAGGCTAGTTCCTCCAAACCGCCCAAAGCGCTCCGCGCCCGCGCGCGGGCGCTTTGGCTTCGCGTTCGCGCGCGCTCGTTTAGGGGGGGGGAGAGAAGGGAATTTCTGGAGTTGGAGGCGTTGGCTCTTCGCGACTAAGTCGCCTCTCCTTAAGCCGATCGCGGGGAATCTCGCCGCCGCCCGTGGAGCGGGGCGCCGCCCGCGCGCCGCGTCGCTCTTGAGTCTTGGCGCGTTCGCCCTTCCCTCGGGGAAGGGGAGGCTCCGGCGAAGGCTTTTAGGCCTCGTAAGCTTATCCGGGGGACGCGCCTAAGGGGCCTAGCTAGGCCGCTTTTGGTCCGCTTCGGCGCTTTCCAGAATTTTGGAAACCTCGGACGGAAAAATATTCAATAACTCGCTTATCTCCACCACGCTCTTGTTCTCGGCGCTCATGGCCAGGACGGCGCGCTGGGCCAGGACAGTGAGGGTCTCGATCTCCGAGGACAGGGTCTCGTTCTCCTCGGACAGGGTCTCGTTCTCCTTCATAAGGCGCGAATATTGCCCGTCCGTCAGCGTGTCCACGACTTTTACGTCGGTTCCGTTCATCATAGCGAATTCCTCCCAAAATTTTATCGCTATCGCGGCGAGGGGGGCTCCCCGCGCCATATAACCATTAAAGGCCATTCTCATTATATCCGCGTCTCCGGTATTCGCGAGAGTTTGAACGCCAGGAGAGAGAAATTTGTAGGCTAGCGGGCCAGGGTTTTTGTCGTCAATTTTACCCATGGGGGCGAAATAGAACTTGGCGAGATCGAGTTCCGTCAAGGCGGGGATGGGCGCTCCCGCCTCCAAGTCCGCGATTATGGGCCAGAATTTCTCGACGAACTCGGCCATGTAGTTCCGGGCGACTAATAGAATTCGCTCGAAAACGAGCCTAAAGAAATTCGCGTTCTCGTCGAGTTCGCGGGGGAAGCGTCTGGCTGGGAGTTTATTAACGTCGGGCGAATAGACGATTATGAGCCTGATCTTCGCGTCAGCGTCATTCGTCGAGTAGTCTTCCGCCACTAACGCGCCGTAAAGAAAGAACCTGGGGAGATCGGATGGCTTCGCGGTGGACTGGAATTCTAAAATTAGAAAACCGCCGTCGTTCAGCTCGATCAGGCCGCCAAGCGTCCTGGTCCTCATGTTGGGCAAGGTATATTCCGCGCCGCGCCGCGCGCGCCCTCGATGAGAGAGAGATCGATACCGAGAAGCTCCAACGCGCCGGATAAGGCTCTTCCTTCCCGCGAACGGATTTTTCTCTTCAACCCCGCCAGCCCGCGAGGCTCGCCAAGGGCGCGGGGAGCGGCGCGAGAAAAGCGCCGCTCCGTTAAAAGGCCCGGGCCTCGCGACCGTTTTCCGCCCGGGCGGCCAGTTTTTGCCGGCTGATTTTAGCGTCGCGGTGGATGTTCGCGGGAAAGCCCATCTTGGGGAGAAAAGGAAAAATCTCTCGGGCGCGAGATCGGCCTTGGACAGGGCCGGAGTTCCTTTTCCAAGTCATCCGAGGGCCTCGCGGCGCGCCTTGGAGAGAGGCTCCGCCAGCGCGACGGGCCTTTGCCCCGGGATCCAGCCCTTGACATGGGCAAGCGGCGCGTTCGGGTACGCCGCTGGA
>JAISCZ010000070.1 GCA_031265205.1 Deltaproteobacteria bacterium | reverse complement strand
CCGTTCCGCCCGCGTCGCCCGTCCCGTCGGAGCCCGCCCCGAGCCCGGCTCCGGATCCCGACGCGGCGGTTTCGCCCGCGCCGCCCGTTCCGCCCGTTTCGCCCGTCGCGACGGGGCCCGCCCCCAGCCCGCCTCCGGCTCCGGTTTCCCCGGGCGCGGCTTCGCCCCTTCCGCCAGCTTCGCCAGTTCCGCCCGCGCCGCCCGTCGCGTCGGAGCCCGCCCCCAGCCCGGCTCCAGATCCCGTCGCGGCGGTTTCGCCCGCGCCGCCAGTTCCGCCCGCGCCTTCCGTCGCGTCGGAGCCCGCCTCCAGCCCGCTTTCGGCGCCGGCTTCCGCCGCGCCCAACGGCAATCCTTCGGGGGGCGCCGACTCCGGCGCGCCGGAAGGGTCCCAGGCGCCGCGAGGGGAGGCGTAAGGGAGCGTGATACCTAACCCTGAATTGAACATCTGGGAGGGCTCGGCGCGGTTAAGGGCGCTTTGCCGGGAGCGGGCCATGAATGTCGCCCCCGAAATGGACGCGGCCCGGCAAGCCGCGGAGATACTCGCGTCCCTGGGGCCGGCGCGGGGCGCGCGGCTTTTGGACGCCGGCTGCGGGGCGGGGCACTTTATCCATTCTCTAATGAAAAGGGGACTGGATTATTCCTATTTTGGGGTGGATTTCAGCCCTTCCATGATCGCTATCGGGAAAGAGGCTTTTCGGGATTTGGGCTTGGACCCCGCGCGCCTGCTTTTGGAGTCCTTAGACGATTTGACGGGTTACGCTTTTGACGTGGCCGTCGTTTTAAACGCGCTCTCCTTTAACGCGGACTTTCGGCGTCCCCTGTCGCGGATATCCGACGCGGGGGCGCGGACCCTCTTGCTGCGGGACAATTTTGGGCCGCGAACCGTTATCCGCTGGGAAAGGGACGGTTTTCTGGACCCTGGCCACAATCACCTGAAAGGCTACTGGAACGAGTGGGGCGAGGGAGAGGTGGAAGGATTCCTGCGCCAGGAGGGCTTTGACTCTGTCATTTGGATTGAGGATCGGCGTACGGGCGGGCGCGCCGAAATGGTGGTCGAAAAACCCTACCACTGGCGTTTTTTGTTGGCCCGGAAAGAGGATTTGGTTTAGCCTTAGAAAATATCGCCAGGAAGTGAGCTGTCGCTTCGGGAAAACGTCTCTCGCGCCCACAAAAAAGGCCCTCCCAGTGAAATGGGAGGGCCAAAGGGCCATATTACTCCAAAACGGGATTAACATACTCTTTTTTCCCAGCGCTTGTCAAGCGTTCGCGGGGGTCTGGGGGACTACCCCGGGCCCAAGGGCGGCTAAAGGCCTAAGCGAAAGCGCGCTCGCCGCCGCCGCGGGGATTGGGTCTTAAGGCGAAGAAAGACAAGGGGCGAGAAAATTTAAGGCGTAGGGGAGAGGTTCTTGGGGCCGGACGGGAAAAAAGTCTCCGCCGCCTTGGGAGGACCACCAAAAACGCCTCGCTCCGGCTTCGGCTTCCTTATGGAGCGCTCCTTAAAGATAACTCCAATCGGAGACGAGCGACCGCTTTAGGGAAATCGTCTCTCGCGCCCACAAAAAAGGCCCCCCAGACGAGCCGAGAGGGCCAAAATGATCCGCGAAGCGTTTTCACGAGGAAAGTTTCTCTCTTTCCACAGCGCTTGTCAATTATTTCGCGGGGGCCTACCCCGGGCCCAAGGGCGGCCAAAGGCCTAAGCGAAAGCGCGCTCGCCGCCGCGCGGCCTGGGCCTTGAGGCGAAGAAAGACAAGGAACGAGAAAATTTAAGGCGTAGGGGAGAGGTTCTTGTGGCCGGACGGGAAAAAAGTCTCCGCCGCCTTGGGAGGACCACCAAAAACGCCTCGCTCCGGCTTCGGCTTCCTTATGGAGCGCTCCTTAAAGATAACTCCAATCGGAGACGCGCGGCGGCTTTAGGGAAATCGTCTCTCGCGCCCATAAAAAAGGCCCCCCCAGACAAGCCGAGAGGGCCAAAATGAACATAGTCATATCTAAGCCCAAAAAAAATTACTCTCTTTTCCCCACGCTTGTCAACTATTTCGCGGGGGCCTCCATCAACCCAAGGGCGGCTCAAAGCCTTGGCGAAAGCGCGCTCGCCGCCGCGGCGGGGATTAGGCCTTGAGGCGAAGAAAGGCAAGAGTCAATAAAGATTAAGGCGTTAGGGAGAGGCTCTCGGGTCTGGACGGAAAAAGTTCCCGTTGTTCTTATAAAGGCCTCCTAAAACGCCGCGCTCCGGCGCCTCAAGCGAGCGCTCTTTAAAGATAACTCCAATCGGAGACGCGCGACCCCTAAGGGGAAACTGTCTCGCGCGCCCACAAAAAAGGCCCCCCCAGACAAGCCGAGAGGGCCAAAACTAAAATTGCGAATCTAATTTAGTACCATTAAAATTTTACTCTTTTTTCCCAGCGCTTGTCAATTTTTCGCCGGGATGCGCGGGATGGCTGGTGACTTTCCCCAACCCCCAACCCAAGGGCGGCCAAAGGCCTAGGCGAAAGCGCGCTCGCCGCCGCCGCGCGGCTTGGGGCGGAGAACGACAAGGGCGGGAAAGTTTAAGGCGAGGGGGAGAGACTCTTGAAGCCGGACGGAAAAAAAACCCGCGTCTTGGATGACTCCCCAAAACGCCGCGCTCCGGCGCCCCAAGCGAGCGCTCCTTAAGATAAATCGCCCGGAGACGCGTGGCCGTTTAGGGGAAACCGTCCCTCGCGCGCGCGAAAAAAGGCCCCCCCAGACAAGCCGAGAGGGCCAAAATGAACATCTAAGTATTCATGGTAATAGCGTTAAAGATTTTATTTTTTTTCCCCACGCTTGTCAACTTTTCGCGACGGACCGGGGCCCTCCCTCAACCCAAAGGCGGCCAAAGCCTAGGGGAAAGCGCGCTCGCCGCCGCCGCGCGGCTTGGGGCGGAGAAAGACAAGGGCGGGAAAGTTTAAGGGCGCCTGGGAGAGGCTCTCGGGACCGGAAGGGAAAAAATTCCCCGCGTCCTGGAGGGCCTCCCAAAACGCCGCGCTCCGACGCCCCAAGCGAGCGCTCCTTAAAGATAGCTCCGCCAGGAGACGCGCGACCGCTAAAGGGAAACCGTCCCTCGCGCGCCCCAAAAAAGGCCCCCCCAGACAAGCCGAGAGGGCCAAAGGATGTTAAATAAAATCAATGCTCTAAAAAAAGCTTACTCTCTTTCCCCCGCGCGGCGCCGAACTTTTTAGCGGGGGCCTCCCCCAACCTAAGAGCGGCCAAACGCCTAAGCGAAAGCGCGCTCGCCGCCGCCGCGCGGCTTGGGGTAAAGTTAGGCGAGGCACTAGAAAATTTAAGGGCGTTGGGGCGAAGCTCTCGGGTCCTGACGGAAAAAAGTCCCCGCCGCCTTGGGAGGACTCACCAAAACCTCGCGTTCCGGCGCCCCAAGCGGGCGCTCCTAAAGATAGCTCCGCCAGGAGACGCGCGACCGCTAAAGGAAATCGTCTTTCGCGCCCATAAAAAAGGCCCTCCTAGACAAGCCAAGAGGGCCAAAATGAGGGCCAAAATGAGATAAATGACTAAATCGTCTCCTTAAATTACAAAAAAATTTTACTCTCTTTTCCTAGCGCTTGTCAACTTTTCGCGGCGGCCGCGGTCGGGAGGGCTATTGCGAGGCAAAAGCTCTTATGATAAAGTCACATATCAGGAGGATTAAATACGATGAGCGATGGCAATATTGCGCCCAATAGCCCGCCCCCCGAGCCCGGGACCGTTGTCCGCCCCCTGGCGGTAGTCGCGGACCCCGCGGCGACGTACGCTAAATTCTCTTTCTTCAAGATAGTCGTCATTGTCTTTGTCGGTATTATTCTCTCGGCGCTTGTCGCGGTATACGCCATCAACAACGTCCCCGGCCTGATAACCGCGTCCAATGACTCCACCGTTCTCCAATGGGGAATCGGCGTAATCATTATGGCTTTAGGCATTATCGTAACTTTTGTCGTGGCGTTTCTCCTATATCACGCCGATACCACTTCCAGCAACATAAACGTTTTAAGAAGTGACATGAACGTTTTAAGAAGTGACAATTTCGCTAATTTCAAAGATTTCAAAGCTGATGTCAAAGAGAGCGTAAATGAGATCAAAGAGAGCATGAATAAGTTCAAGGATGAGGTCAAAGAGAGCATAAATGAAGTCAAAGAGAGCATAAATGAGGTCAAAGCTGATGTCAAAGAGAGCATAAATGAAGTCAAAGAGAGCATAAATGAGGTCAAAACAAGCGTAATCGCTACAAACAGCCGAATTGACAATACAAACAGCCGAATTGACAATACAAACAACAAAATTGACAAACTAGCCGAGTCATATTCGCTTTTGCGAGCTGACGTGGCGAGATTGGAGGGGCCGTACTGGCGCCGGCCAGGAAAAGGCAAGCGAGAGAACAGGTCACGGGACCTTACCGCTGGGGCGGACGCTCCCGTCAAGGGCGCCTGACGGCCCGCGCCCCTGGCGACCGCCGTTCCGCCGGGCCCACCTCGGTATCCAACCGCGTCCTTCCCCCGCGCCCGCCGGAGTCTCCGAGCCGCTGGTCGTCTTTTGGAGCGCGACCGGGCGGCCCGGCAAGTCGTGGGAACGCCGCCAGGGACCCTTACCGCTGGGGGCGCGCCATGCCCGGCGCTGACTCCTCCCGCGCTCTGTTGGCCCCGGTCGACGGTCGCGACATCGCGCTGGGCGCGGAGCTGGCTTCGGTCGCCGCCGCGAGGCCGCCGGTTCATCTTCCCGCGACAGCTCGCCAAGCCGATTGCCGCCTCCGCGACCTCACCCAGGCGCTTCCCCGGCTTTGGCCCGCGCGAAACGCGCCCCTCCCCGGATCTGGGCGCTCTCGTCAAGCTAGCGGTCGCCGTCCTTCACGGCGGAGGGAAACCGCCCGGACGCCTCGCCTGGACGCGTCTCCGCGAAGCTCCAGGCGAAACCTCAGCCGCTCGCGCTCGTCTTGTGGGAGGAGAGCGGCCCTGTCCGCGATGGCGGCGGGCGAGACACGCGCGCGAACTCGCGGTTGGAAGAAGACTTCAAAGCCTTCTTCCGCCAGGAGTCGGTCGCGGGTCCAACGGCGCCCTCCCCCGCCGCGCCTGGCCTCTCCATGGCTCCGCCCGCGCCGTGGCGTAGGCGGTCGTTCCCGCGCCCCCAAAGGCCCCGGTCGCCTCCCCGCCGCGGCGCGCGTTCGCGCTGACGCCAGCTTGAGGCTTCCCCCATTTAACCAGCCCGTCCCGGCCAGGCCCGCCTCCAGGGCCCGCTCGCCGACATCCGTCCGGCGCGGCCGGCGCAGGGCGCGTGTCGCCTTCCGGGCCTCGCCCCACGAGGCGTCTCCCTTTCGACGCCGTTCCAAACTCCCAGGGACGCTTTGGGATCCCTCGCTAGGTTGAGCGCGCCCCGGCCCGGGGCCGCGTGGAGCGCGTACCCGCCGCCCGTCACGAAGGCCACGGTAACGCGGATTGCGGAGGCTACGGCCTCTTCAGGCTGAAAGGCGGCCTTTCCACGGATCCCAGGGTCGGCCCCCTTCCCACGAAAGCCTCTTCGCGCGCGCAAGCTTCTCTCGGGCCTCCCTCAACAAAGGCGCCCTTAACAAGAGCGGAGCCGAGCGCGTTAGCCATTGGACTTTAGGGCCTTGGGCGCGGTCCAAAGTTTTCGCCAAAAGCCGCCGCCGAAGGCTTTAGACAATACCTCCGCGCCCGACGCGCCTCTTAGCGTCTCTATGGCGCGTCGCGTCACGGTTCAGGCGATGAGGCTCGGATTTAGATAAAGGACCCGCCTCTGTCCGCCCATTTAAACTGGATGGGCGAACGCCTCCAATCACGCGCGGATCCTTGGCGTTTGAGTCCTCGCGCGTCTTAATCGCGTCCCAAGCTACCCCCCCCCCCTTCAGGCTGGGCGCGCCTTGGCGCGTGGCGCGCCAGGGGGGCGGCCCGCCAAGCCTAGCGAAAGAACTTTCCGAAGCGCGGAAACGCGCCCGAGCGCGGCGCGCCCTCTTCAACTTCGTCTTTTCCAGTTTCGGCTTCTCCAGAACGCTATCGCGCCCGTGGAGGTTCTCGCCCCGCGGGCGGTGGAAGAACTCCCGCGTCTTTTGGAACATAGCGTAGACCAGCGGAGCGTAGACAAGCGGAGCGTAGACCAGGTGAATGATGATGACGCCCACGCCACTGGCGGCGATCACGCCCCCGAAGACGGCGATGGAGACGTTCTGGCGGCTGGCGGCCCCGGGACCCTTGGCGAAGACCAAGAGCGGAAGGCCCGTCAAGAAGGCCATGGAGGTCATGATAACCGCCCGGAAACGCTGAGAGGATCCCGTGGCCGCGGCTTCTTTGAAGTCGCCGCCGTTCTGGCGCGCCTCCTTGGCGAACTCCACGAGCAAAATGGCGTTTTCGCTCGCGAGGGCGATTAATGACTCCCAGGGGAACCGTCCAGCTCTCGTGGAGGGGCGCCAAAAAGAGGCGCGCGAAGGTAAAAGAGAGGATAAAGAGGTAGATGGCCTGGCCCGAGGGGCGGGCGGCGTCCCTCAATCCCCAACCCAAGAGCGGTTAAACGCCTGGAGGAAAGCGCGTTCGCCGCGTCGCGCGGCTTGGGGATTGGGGTAAAGAAAGGCGAGGGACTAGAAAGTTTAAGGGCGTTAGGGCGAGGCTCTCGGGTCCTGACGGAAAAAAGTCCCCACCGCCTTGGGAGGGGCCCAAAAACGCCGCGCTCCGACGCCCCAAGCGAGCGCTCATTAAAGAAAGCGGCGCCCGAAGAAGAGCGAGCGCTAAAGGGAAGTCGTCTCTCGCGCCAACAAAAAAGGCCCCCCAGACAAGCTAGGAGGGCCAAAAATTCATAAGCGCCTAAAATAACTAAGCAAAATTTTACTGTCTTTTCCCCACGCTTGTCAACTTTTCGTGGGGGCCCGGGGACCGGGGGGCTACCTCAACCCTCCAACCTAAGGGCGGCCAAAGGCCGAAGCGAAAGCGCGCTCGCCGCCGCCGCGCGGCTTGGGCTCGAGGCCAAGAAAGGCCTGACCGGGAAAGATTAAGGGCGATGGGGAGAGGTTCCTGACGTCGGGCGGAAAAAAATCTCCGCCGCCTTGAGAGGGACCCCAAAAGGCCGCGTTTTGGCGCCCCAAGCGAGCGCGAGCGTCGCTTAAATGAAGCGCCGCCCGGAGACAAGCGGTCGCGTTGGGAAATCGTCTCTCGCGCCCATAAAAAAAGGCCCCCCCAGACAAACTGAGAGGGCCAAAATGTGACTAATCCATAAATTTAAACCAACAAAAAGCTACTCTCTTTTCCCCGCGTTTGTCAATCCCTCACGCCTTTCAACTTTTCGCGCGGGGGGGGGCCGGGGGCTACCCCAACCCTCAACTCAAGGGCGGCTCAAAGCCTAGGGGAAAGCGCGCTCGCGGCGCCGCGCCTTGGGCTTGGGGCGGAGAAAGACAAGGGCGAGAGTTTAAGGCGATGAGGAGAGGCTCTTGAAGCCGGACGGGAAAAAAATTGCCGCGTCCTGGAGGGCCCTCCAAAACGCCGCGCTTTGGCGCCCGCGCCCGCGCGCGCGTTCTTTAAATGAAGCGCCGCCCGGAGACAAGCGGTCGCGTTGGGAAATCGTCTCTCGCGCCCATAAAAAAAGGCCCCCCCAGACAAGCTGAGAGGGCCAAAATTTTGAAAGTCTCAAATGATCAACTTGAAAAGTTTACTATCTTTTCCCCGCGCTTGTCAAGCGTTCGCGGGGGCGCGTGGCCCTTCCCCAACCCAAGGGCGGGCCAAAGCCCAGCGAAAGCGCGCTCGCCGCCGCCGCGGGGATTGGGGCTTAAGGCGAAGAAAGGCAAGGGGCGAGAAAGTTTAAGGGCGCGGGGGAGAGGCTCTCGGGCGAGGACGGAAAAAATTCCCTTTTCCCGCGGGATCCCCCAAAAAAACGCGCCGTTCCGACTCCCTCGCGAGTTTTTCTTAAATAAAGCGCCTCCCGGAGACGGGCGACCGCTAAAGGGAAATCGTCTCTCGCGCGCGCCAAAAAAGGCCCCCCCAGACAAGCTGGGAGGGCCAAATAAATTTTTACGCCTACTATACTCAAAAAAATTTACTCTCTTTTCCCAGCGCTTGTCAACTTTTCGCGGGGACGGGGGGACGGGTGGCTTCGCCCTAAGGACTCCGCTCTCCCGCTTCCCTTAGGGGGCGCGCGTTTTTTGACGCCTTTAAATAAATTTTGGGATCGGCAAAAAAAAAGCCGCCTCGCCTCCCAATGGCGCGAGGGGGACATTTCGCGCGCCGAGCGCGCCGCGCGGCCCTCGGGGGGGCCGAGCGCGCCGCGCGGCGTCTCTGTTTTTTTTCGTCAAAATTAGTTATTATGACGGGGTTCTAGCGTCCGCGGAAGCGTCTCTTTTTTTTAAAAAAAGAGCGTTTAGCGATTTTTTCCCTTGGGGAAAGGCCTTTCGCGAAAAGCTCGTGGCCTGTCCCTTGGCTCTCCCTGAAAGCCCCCTTAACTCTTTTTTTCTCGCTTTTACGTCCGAGGCGCCTTCGGCGAGCGCGCCGGCTTGGGAGCCGCGCGGCTTTCGCGCCTTTTTTCCTATAGAGTTAGGGTTTCGCGCGTAAGGCCGCTTTGAGGGAACGCTTTCGGGAAGGCGGCGAGAGGGTTTCCGCGGCGTTTTTCCTGAAAAGTCGCTTCCTTATTTTCCCCCCGAGCCGACGGTTTGGGGGCGCGCGCGGAAGGGCACGATGAAAGCCTCCCTTTTATTGGCGATCCTCACCTTATTCGTGGCCAGCTGCGTCTTCGCGCCCCTGGAGCCCACCCGACTCGCGGAAATGCGCCAACGCGAGGCCTATTTGGACTTGGTGAGGAACAGCGCGACCCACGACGAGATCTATTTCTTCAACGACGCCGGGGAATCCCTGTGGCTCGACGCGGTTAACGTGGGCCCGGCCCTTTTGAGCGCGGCGCGGCTCCGCTGGGGCGAGGACCGGGAGTTTTCCCGGGTTATGGACAAATGGCTTCCGCGGGGCCAGGGAAGGGTGGTCCTCTTGGGAATCTTCAACCGCCAGTTCCAAAAAGATGATTTTTTGAAAAACGGCGCTTACCGGGCTAAACTGCGGGTTTCCGGGCGGACGCTGGCCCCCGACTTTATGGAAGAGGCGCCGCCGCTCTTTTGGAACAATTATTTCCCGGCTTTCAATAAGTGGGAAAAAGTTTTCGCCCTGCGTTTCCCCGCCGATCCCTCCCTCGCCGACGCCACCCTGATTGTCGAGTGGCCAGCCGGCGACCGGGAGCTTCCCTTAAAGTCCCCCGAGATTTAAGGCGTCAGGGTCCCCAAGGAGCGCCGCCGGCGTATGGAAAGCGCGCGTTTTCACCACAAGGCTCGGAGAGGGATGGTTAATTTTTGTCACTCATGGCCTCGGGCCGTCGGCTTTTGGGGGCTTGGCTCGCTCGCCCGCGCCGCGCGGCTGGGGGCCTTGGCTTTCAGCCTCGCGCTTTTAGGGGCCGCGTGGGCCCCGGCCCTGGCCCAGGAGGAGGGTCTCTGGCCCGACGCCATTTTGGATCCGGGCGACGAGCCCGGGATTATCCTGGTGGTGGACAAGGGGCGGCAGGAACTGAGGATCTACCGGCGCGACGGGCGGGGCGGAATCGTCCTGGAAAAGGTCATTCCCTGCTCCACGGGCATGGTTCAGGGCGACAAGCTGATTCGGGGCGACAAGAAGACCCCGAGCGGCTATTACGTTTTCAACCAGAAGCTCCTGCCCCGGGAGCTTCCCGAGATCTACGGGGTCCTGGCCTATCCCATGGATTACCCCAATTTTTGGGACAGAACCATCGGCCGGGGCGGGGACGGCATCTGGACCCACGGGATCAACAAGCCCCTCGTGGATTACGACTCCAACGGCTGCGTGGAATTATTCAATCACGACATAGCGGCCCTCGAGGAGCGCATCGGCCTCTACGACACCCCCATCCTCCTCTACGAGGAACTCGCCCTGGCCTCCCGCGAGTCCCTGGCGCGGGAAGCCCGAGCCGTGCGGGCTTTCGTGGAAAAATGGCGCGCGGCGTGGGCCGGGAAAGATCTCGCCACCTACGGCTCCCTCTATAGCGCGAATTTCGCGAACACCGAGGGCTTAAGCTTTCAGGCCTGGATGAGCCACAAGGCGAACGTGGCCGAGGGCTACCGCGAAATAGAGATCGAATTGGAGAACGTCCGCGTCTTCCGGCACCGCGACGTCATCGTGGTCTCTTTCCGCCAGCGTTACCGGGGCGACAGCCGCTACGAGTCCGTCGGCGACAAAAGGCTGTACCTTAGGCCCAAGGGCGACTCCTACGAGGTGGTCGCCGAGGAGTTTGTCGGCAATCCCCCCGTCGCTGAGGATAAATGGCTCTCCCCCGAGCAGCGCTACGCCGCCTTAAACGATCCGCCCCTGGCCGTGGCCTCCCTTTCCCAGCCCTTGGTCGCGGCCAGCGCGGGGGCCATTGAGCCCGGCTCCCACGTCCTGGCCCTCGCCTCGGCCTCCGGCGGCCTCAACGCGGACTCCACCCAAGACGAGCTGGACCGCGCCGACTTGGAGGCGCGGGCCCGGGGCCTTTCGCCCTTGGCGACGGCCACCTCCCGCTCCTCCGCGCCGGGCCAGGACGACGGCCCGGAACCCGAGCTTGGGCCCGGGGAAATTTTGGTGGCCGAAGCGGGGAGTTTCGCCCTGAGCCATCCCGAGGCGCGGACCAGCTCGGGCGCCCCCGCGGCGCCCATTCCGCCGCCATCGCCCACTAACCCCACGGTCAAAGGCCTCTTAACCGCCCCGCCCGGACCCGAGGATGACCCGCTACCCGCGCTCCCCGGCCCCGAGGCGGAAAGTCCCCCGGAGGCCCCGCCGGTCGCGACGCCGGCCGCGGCGACTCCGGAAGCCGCGGCCGCGCTTGAGTCCTCGGGGGAGAGCCCCGGCGCTCCCTCTGGCGCCCCGGCGCCTCCGGGGGAGACGGGCGAGACTTTGGTCGCGAGCCTGGAGCCGGCGGCCGCGGATCCGCTCCCGGCGGCGGTCGCGGATCCGGCCCCGGAGCCGGGCGCGCCCCCGCGTCCGGCGAGCCCCGTGGACCGGCGCGCGGCTTTGCTCTCTTGGCTGGAGGCCTGGGCCCGGAGTTGGGAGGCGAAGGACAACGAGGCTTTCTTCGCTTTTTACGCGGAAGACTTCTATTTCCCGGACAAAAACATGTTCCTGCCCGCTTTTAAAAAATATAAGGGCAGGCTCTTAAACAACGCCAAAACGATCCAGGTGGAACTCGTCGCCCCCGAAATCTCTTGGGAGGGCGAAGATCGGGCCGTTATCGCCTTTCGGCAGATCTACGAGTCGGACAATTACCGCGACGAGGGCGTCAAGACCCTCTTCGCGCGGGAAAAGGATGGCCAGTGGAAGATAACGGCTGAGACTTTTGAGGCTAACTCCTAAGAGGGTTTGGAAGAGAGTATGCAGGAAATTCCCCCAAGCTTGAAATCCCCTAACCGGAGGGAACCTCCCAAGCGCCTTCATATCTTGATTATGAACGACGACGGCCTCACCCGCAGGCTCAGCGTCTCCACGGCCTTTCTGTGGACCATCGCGACCATTTCCATCTTGGTTCTCTTGGCGTTCGGGATTCTCGCCTACGTGTCGACGAGCCTCATGATTGATTACGGCTCTTTAAAGGACGAGCACGAGTACGCCATCCGCCACTACGAGGCCTTGGAGTTTTCCCGCTCCGTCTCCCAGGCCCCCGAGGAGGCCCGCGCCATCCTGGAAAGGCTGGACAGGGCTATCTTAAGCGCCGAGGGGACGGATAACGATATACCGCTCCCCGGCGGGGCCCCGGAAGAGAGCGGCGAAGCCGTAAGTCCCTCCGCCCCATTGGGCCCCGCGCCCGCCGAGGAGCCCAACGGGTCCCCCGGGGAGGCGGGTGGGGCCAATGGGGAAGCGGGCGGGGAAGGGGACGCGGGCGGTCCCGCGTCCGCCGAGGCGCTCTCCCCGGAGAACTCCGCCTGGGACGCTTTCCATAAAAGACTGACGCCCCCCGCCGCGCCGCCTAATTTGGACGTGGACGAGTTTCGCCTCGAGAGCGACGGCGTTTTTTCCTATTACCTCAAAAAAGAGGCCGAGCCGGGGGTCCGCTTAAGGGGCCGAGCCGTGGCGGTTTTCGCCGTGAGGGACGCCTCCGGGGCCGTGGAATTGGTCTCCTTTCCGAAAATAGATCTCTCCAAGCCCTCCCAGGGCTATGATTTGGGAGGCAAATATAACATCATCGCCTCCAAGGCGTACCGGGGACAGGTTCCGGTGCCCCCGGGGGGCGCCGTGCTCTCCGTGGAGGTGCTGGCCTGGGAAGAAGACAGCAAGGCCCTCGTTTTTATGAAAAAAGTGGATTTAGGGGGTGAGTAGTTTGGCGCGCGCGCTCACGCCCACCCGCCCCGCGCGGCGTTCGCGCGCCGGGCGCGCCTGGGCCCCCTTAACCTGGGCCTTCCTCCTCCTGACCCTTTTCGCCTGGGCCCCGGGGGCGGAGCGCGCCGCGGCCGCCCCGAGCCTGGGACCGCCCAGCGACCGACAGCATATCGTCTATTTCGAGGGGACGGGCGACGAGTTGGAGGTCTATAAGATTTTCGGCCGGGAAACGGGCCCCACGGTGATGATTCTCGGGGGGATCCAAGGCGACGAGCCGGGGGCCTTTCTCTCGGCTGACCTCTACGTGGATTTGGCCCTCAAAAAAGGGAACCTCATCGTGGTCCCCCGGGCCAACTTCAAATCCATTATCGCCTACGAGCGCGGGTCCGACGGGGACATGAACCGCAAATTCGCCGCGGGCGTGACGGCGGAGGACCCCGACCTATTCCGGGTCGACGTGATCAAAAACCTCATGGCCGAGTCCGATCTCTTCTTAAATCTCCACGACGGCTCGGGTTTTTTTCGAACGAGCTGGGAAAGCGAGATGGCCAATCCCCAGCGCTACGGCCAATGCGTTATCGCCGACGCGGAGGTCTTTACCTTTCCCGCGACCGGCAGGGTCATCCACCTGGGCCAGGACGCCCGGCGCGCGGTGGACATCGTCAACCGCGAGATCCCCGAGGAGAACTATAAGTTCCGTTTCGCGAACCACGACACTTTGTCCTCCAGGACCTCCCATCGCGAGCAGCGCCAGAGCGCGACCTATTACGCCCTGACCGTCCTTGGCATTCCCGCCTTCGGCATTGAGACTTCCAAGCAGCTGCCCTCTTTGGAAATGAAGATCCGCCAGCATAACCTCGCGGTCAACGCCTTTCTGGAACTCTACGGCGTGGAGGTGGAGCATCCCCGGATCTATTTGGATCCGCCGGAATTGCGCTTTCTGCTCATCTCCGTCAACGGCGGGGTCAGCCTAGCGGTCCGCGACGGCCAAACCCTCCTCGTCAATCCCGGGGATCGGGTGGAGGTCGTCTATATCGGGGCCAATTACGACCGGGGACTGACGGTGGACGCGGAAGGCGTCGGGGGCTTGAACGACATCAACGTTCCCCTCGTTATCGAAAAACCCACGGCCCTCGTCGTCCGCCGCGACAACTCCAAATTCGGGAAAGTCTATTTGGCCTTCCACGGGGAAGAGGCGCGCGGCGCGCCGCCCGCCCTTCTGGAGCGCGCGGGCGGCGCCTTAGCCACGGCCGAGGCCGGGGCCCTGCCGGGCCTTTTCCCGTCCGCTTTGGGGGACGGCTGGCCGCCTCTCGCCTCCAACGAGCCCGCCTTGGGCGCCGTTCCCGGGGTGGGCGTCGCGCCCCCCGGGAACGGCTCCGTCGGGATCCCCGCCGGCCCGGAAGGCCCGGATGGCCCGGATGGCCCGGATGGAACGGAAGGAACGGTCACGACGGTCGTTTCCCCCGCTGGCGCGGGGCCGGAAGCGTCCCCCACGGGCGGCCAGGAGACGGTCGCCGCTTCCCCGGAAGGGCGTCCGGGCCCATCCGTCTCCTCGCCCCTTTCGCCTCCCCGGGATGGCGAAAGCGCGGGGGAGGGCGGAGTGTCCGCCTTTCTCTTGGAGGTGGACGGGACTCCGCGGCGCTTGGCCCCCGAGGAGACCTTGGTCGTCCCGGCGGGCGCGAAGGTGAAATTGGTCGCGATCTCCTCCCTCGCGCCTTTGCCCCCCACCGTCGTCATGAACCTCAAAGGTTTCGTGGGGAGGCCGGGGGACGTCACGGGCAATGACGCTGGGACCGTCTGCGACACGGCCAAGGACACGATCGCGCGTTTCGCCATCCGCCGCGGGGGGAGAACGGTTTTTCAGCTGGGGGCCGAGGACGGCCCCCGGACGCTCGCCAAGGCCTATCTGGCCATCGCGAGGCCAATACTCAAAAGCGCGACCTTTACCCTGGGCGCCGAGACGAAGACCCTCGGCCTCGCGGGGCGCTGGAAGGTGAGCCCGGGAACGCTGGTCACCCTCACGGGGATCGAGCTGGAAGATTCCATGGAGTGGACGGACCGCCGGCTGACCTTGGGCGGGCGGGCGGTCTCGGCGGATCTGCCGACGGTTCTGACCATGCCGGACATCGCGGTGTCCCTGGCCGTTTTCGCCGGCGACCAACTGGCCGGCAAAGTGGTGCTTTTCCCCTAGGGAAAGCGGCGGAAGGTTCTCTTTGCTCTCGCGTCTCCCCAGCGCCCGGGTCTTCACCTTGGGCTGCAAGGTCAATCAGTTCGAGTCCGCGGCCATGGCGGAGCAGCTCCAAAGCCTGGGCTACGCCTTAAGCCCCGGGGGCCCTTACGATCTGCTTATTCTCAACACCTGCGCGGTGACGGACGCCGCCGAAAAAGAGGCTCTGCGCCTCCTGCGCCGCCTGCGGCGGGAAAACCCCGGGGCCACGATCCTCGCGACGGGGTGCCTCGCCCAGGAGCGCGCCGCCGTTTTTCTCCAAAAGGCGGGGGCGCGCGCGATCTTCGGCAACGACCGCAAGGGGAACCTGAAAGAGGTTTTGGAGGCGCGCGCGGGCGCGCTTCAACTGGCGGCGGTCGGCTCCGGGGAAGCGCGGGACTTGGGAGACCCCGCGCTGGGGAAAACCCGGGCCTTCCAGAAGATCCAGGACGGGTGCTCCCAGAATTGCTCCTACTGCGTCATTCCCCAGGCGCGGGGCGAAAGCCGGAGCCTTTCCCTCGGAAGGGTCCTTACGGGCCTCGAGTCCTACGCGCGGAGGGGCTTTCGCGAAGTGGTCCTGACCGGGATCCACCTGGGGAACTGGGGCCGGGATCTCTCTCCCCCGTCCGATTTAAAGAGGCTTCTCGCCGAAATCGCCCGGGTCTTTAACCCCTCGCCCCACTCTTTCCGCCTGCGCCTCAGTTCCCTGGAACCCACGGAGGCCTGGGAAATCCGCGAGACCTTGGGGGAGCATCCTTTCGTGGCGCCCCACCTCCACGTGCCCCTCCAGGCCGGGACGGACAAGATCCTCGCGCTCATGAAAAGACCTTACCGCGTCGCCTTTTACGCCAAAGTGGCGCGCTCCTTGCGGGAACTTTATCCCCAAATGTCCTTGGGGACGGATTTTATGGTGGGCTTTCCCGGGGAGACGGAGGAGGATTTCGCCGAGTCTCTCGCCTTTTTGCGGGATCTCCCTGTGACTTACGCGCATGTTTTCCCCTTCTCGGCGCGCCCGGGGACGCCCGCCGCGACTTTGCCGGGACAGGTATCGGCCGCCAATAAAAAGGAGCGGGCCCAAAGGGCCCGCGCCTTTGATCGGGCGCGCCGGGGCGAGTTTCTCCAAGCGTCCTTGGGACGCGAGCATTTGGCCATCGTCGAGAATACCCCACACGCCCCCAGCGGGAGGCTTAAGGTCCTGACGGGCAATTACCTGGTCGCGCTACTAGACGCTCCCGCCCCCATGGGAGAGTTAGCGCGCGTGACGCTTCGAGCCCCCCAAAACCCTTGGGGCCTCGCCGAGGCCGCGTTACGTCTGGACCCCTAAAAGGCGAAGGCCCATGGCCCGGAAAGCTCTTGGGCGAGGATTCCCGGGGGATCTCGCGGCTCGTGAGCCTTACGGGAATAGATCCGGACGCGCGTTTGGCGGAAATCTTGGGGGAAAAGTTCCGCGCCTACCGCGCGCTCTGGGAGCGCGCCCGCGCCCGCTTGGAAAGGCCCGCCTTTCCTATCCACGTGGACTACGAGATCCTCTCGCGCTGCAACCTGCGCTGCCCCATCTGCCTGATGTCGGCGCGCGGCGCGGGGGAAAGCCCAGCGGAAAGCCTTTCCCTCGCGGAGGTCTTAGGCTTTATCGACGAGGGCGCGGAGGAGGGCCAAAGGTCCATGGGTTTCGGGGGCCTGTGGGAGCCGCTCCTTTTTCCGTCTTTGCCCGAAACCGTCGCCTACGGGCGGGACAAAGGCTTGGTGGACGCGCATTTAAACACCAATGGGACCCTTTTGACCCGGGCCAAGGCGCGGGATCTGATCGAGGCCGGGCTCACCAGGCTCATGATCAGCGTGGACGCGGCGACGGAGGAGACTTACCGCGTGGCGCGCCCGGGTGGATCTTTTACGGAACTTACGGAAAATATCGAGGCCTTTTTGAGCGAGCGCGCCTCGCGCCGAAGCCCGACGCCTCTTTTGCGCCTGAGCTTTTGCCGCGCGTCTTTTAACGAAAAGGAGCTTTGCGCCTTTTGGCGTCGCTGGGAGGGGAAAGCCGATTATTTTTCCGTCCAACGCTATGGGCATTTCGGGGAAGGAACGGCGCCTCTTTTTCCCGCGACGGAATTGGGGGAGCCTCCCCAAAACGCCTGTTCTCAGCCCTGGAAAAGGCTTTTAGTCCGCCATGACGGCTCCGCGCTCCCTTGCTGCGATCTCTCGGCGTCGCGCTATCCCGTGGGCGACGCGCGCGTAAGTTCCCTGAAAAGTATCTGGGACGGCGCGCGCGCGCGCGCGGCGCGGGAGATCGCGGCGGACGGCGCGAGCGCGCTGAGCCCTTGCCGGGAATGCCGCGCCAAACACGCCCCGCCGCGTTCCGCGCCGTCTTTGGGCCTTTCCCAAAGCGATCCTTAGAAAGCGCCCGCGCGGCGAAGGACGCCCGCGCGACCCCAAGGGAGCGGGAGACGCTTCCGGGGGGCTTTACGGGGAAGTTAAAATAAGTTATAGTGGCCGCGAGCTAAAAAAGCTCCCTTCCCGAAGAGCGCTTAGGCGCCGCCATTTTGTGAGATCCCGCGCGCGAAGAGCCGTTACGCGTGGGGTTAAGGCCTTTAAGGACCCGTAAAAGGATTTGGGGGGGCGCGAGCTTCCAAAGAGTCTTTTGGGCGCCTTGGGAGGCTATAGCGGCTTGTTTTCTTGGTGTGTGGGATGGGTATCGCGCGCTTTCCGAGCCCCAGGCGCGTCCCCCTTGTTAATCTTTTAATAAAATTCGCGGCCGCCCCTCGTAAAAAGCGGTAGGAGCTAAAAGCGCTCATGGAAAAAGACAAAAACGCCGCTCACAAGGGCATTTTGCCGGATCTCGCCGTTTTGGGCGAGAGTTTGATAGTTAAACAGATTGATTTCGTCAATAGCCAGGCCGCGCTCGCCATTAAAGAAGGGCAGCCGATCTTTGACCTTCTGACGACGTCCAGGGAACGCGCGGAAAAATACGAGCGCGACGTCGCGGAAAAATACGCGGCCAACGGCGCGCCTTATTGGCCCGTTCCGGTCCAGAGCGAGATCGCCCTCAAAGGGGCCAACGGCCCGGGCGAGCTAGCTCTCGCCTGTCTCCGGCGCTGGTGGAACGAGAAGATTTTCTACGTGGGAGAGAAGCTGAAGTACATTATCTTAACCTTCCGCGGCGAAGGGGAAGGCGGCTATCTCTCGGACGAATGGGCTTACGAATTGCGCGAGTTGGCCGAAAAAGCCGCGGTCCCGGTTAAAGTCTGCGCGCTTCCCAATGTCGACGTTTGTTGGGACGCCACGCGCCCCATCGTCGCTTTTTCGGTCGTGGGCGACCCCGGGCGCGTTACCAAACTGGGAGTGGTCGTGGGCCGCGAATCCGTGGTCAGGCACGCGAAAAATCCGCGCGCGGACGCGAAATTTTTGGCGGCGCCCCGCGACGGGCGCGAGTTTCGGAAGAGGGATTACCGTATCCTTTACGCCAAGCGCAATCCGTCGTACAACTTTATTCTGCTCAATTCCGGCGCCGCGCGGACGCGCCGCCGGGGTTAACGCCTTAAGATTTACGCGGTAAGGGCGAAAGAACCCAAGATTTGACGCCGCGCGCGTATCGTTACCGGAAGCGTCTCGCGTCCCCCTTATCTAAAGCGGGTCCGATCGTTTTTGACAGGCGCCCACGCCGACGCGTCGCCCTCATTTATCGCGTGGGAGCGGGGGGGCTCAATCTGGCGGCGGATCGAAAATTTTAACCGCCACGTCATTTCTCCCCACGATTCCCACCGCCAAACATTTTACCGTCGCGCCTTTCGCGAGTAATCCTTTATAATAGCGTCTCGCGGCTATTTGAGCCTCTCCGAGCGCGATAGCTTTTTGAAGTTTATCGCGCTTTCGCGTTTCTATGTTATCTTTGGGTTCCTTTTCTAATTTTTCATATTTAAATTCGCCAACAAAAAGCGTATTTTGTGGCATTTCAATCAAAAAATCTATAACGCCTTCCGTGGAAACTATCTGTGAAGTAATTTGAAAGGACAAGCATTTCAGGACCGCGAAAATTACGGCGTGATGGGATCCTTCTCTTTCAGGTTGTTCAAAGTAAGTTATCCATGATAAGATCCGCGTAAAAGCTTGCGCTAATTGATTAGAGTCAAAATTCATGAGAGCGTTCGCGATTTGTTCTTTTAAAGCCAAAATTAGCGCGTTATTTTCTCGTTTTTTAGTTAAATAACGGAAAAGACTTGAATTAAAACCATCTTCGACTTCCTTGTTGGGAATTTTTAATAAATAATCATCTGGGCTTGTCTGTTTATCGATCGTCAGATATCCTGTTTGAAAAAGAAGTGGGGAGAGTTCTAAATTATCAATTTCAACCGCGTCTAATTGAATTGTATCTAGATGGAGCGACTCTATGTCAGTTAATTCAAGAGGACGTTGTTTAATATATTTTAAAAGAAATGAGGGAGTTCCGGAAGAAAACCAAAAATTTTTCAATAATTTATTTTCCAAAAATTTCATTATAGTGTATGGATTTATAACTCTCTGTATTCCATCCCAAGAATAACCGTCATATTGTTTAAGAATCAAATTTTTAAAATCTTTTAACTTTAAGAAAGTTGGAAGAAAATTCATTTTTTTATTGTATTTCAATATTTCTGGAAGATAACTAACAAAATACCGCTCAAATTCTTCCATGGAAAAACCACAAATATTATGGTAATTTGAATTCATGGATATATCGTTAAGATTATTGAATGCCGAAAAAATGGAGGCTTTCGCGAACTTAGTCACGCCGGTTACGAATAATAAATGAATCTTTCCTTGATCCATCGCTGTTTTTAAGGAAGAATAGAAAGAATGAAGAACGTCGCGGTTAAGTTCCGCTTGGGGAATATTGTCAATGCGCGAGCTTATAGGAGCGTCGTATTCATCGATAAGAAACACGACGCGTTTTCCGCTTTCTCTTTGAAGAGACCCAATGAGTTTTGTGGCGATGACAGCCGGATCGTCTCCATCTACCTCTTTGACGCCGTTGATTTTAGCGGATTCAAGCAATTGCGCGTTAATAAAGTTGATTAACCGATTTTCGTTATCGGAAAATCCCGTCATGCCGATATTAATAACGGGAAATTTTTCAAATTTATATTCCACGTCATCGGAAGCTATCCAAAGATCTTTAAATAAATCTTTATTACCCCCATATAATTCGGCAATTGTCGACAACAGGAGCGACTTGCCAAAACGCCGAGGCCTTGAGAGAAAATAGCAACCCGGTTTAGTGACAATTTTATGTATTATTTCGGTTTTATCGACATAAAGCAAATTTTTGTCAATAATCTGGAAAAATGTTTGGCCTTCGGTGGGGAATTCCATCATCATGCGCGCTCCTAAAATTTGGAAAAGAAAAAATTTAAAATTTAGATCGCCTTTTTTCGCCCGAGTCTGGATTCGCCAATATAGTTATTGACCCATATTGCCAGCGCTACCCGTGACATCTGATATTTCGAGTCAAGGATCGCTTATTGACGCCTTAGAAAAATCGCGGCTTTATTCATGGAGCCACCGCGCCAGACTAACGCAATCAAGAATCGTGTCGCCTTTAACCATAACGCCGCCTGGATTTTGGTCGCGAGCGTGGGCCTTATTCGCGAGGTTAACTTCTTCTTTCTAGCAACCTAAATAGCCTAAAGTGATTCTAACGACTATTATAAAGTTCCGCCCCATCCAAAAGCAAGGGTGAAGACCGCAAGGCTCTTTTTTTTGGGGGAGGAAAGATTTTTATAGGGTCTTTTTAAAAACGTGATTTTTAGTTCATGCCTCTGGGCCAGAAGTGGAATTTATTGATTAGGGAACATAAATCTCGCAATAATATCGCAATTTTTGGGTCATTTTTCTATAGTTAACAATAATTTCCCGTTTTTCTTTTTTAACCGGTCACGTTTCTTTTCGCCACTCTAAAAACGCGAATCTTAAAGAAGATTTCGCGCGGACTCTCTATTTAAGGTCGAGCGCGGCCAAAGGGGGTCCTCTAAAAGTCGGCGCCGCCGTTTAGATTGGGCGCCGCCTTCGACCGCGCCGTCGCTTGTCTTTAACCTCAAAAACCGGTTTTGGGTCCGGCGAACTGGCCCTTCAACGCGACGCGGCTCCGACTGAAGCAGAACCGCTCTAATTTCGTGGCCATGACGCTATGGCGGTCTAGGAAGGGGATTCTTGTCGAGAACTGACTAGACTTGGCGATATCACGGCTTTTTCAACGCGAGACTCCCTTCTAAGGCTTTCGCTTTTTGGGGGTGGAAGGTCCCGGCGGCGATAAGCTCGCTTTTTGGGGGAACCGGGGTCATTCGGTCAACGACTTTCCCCATGGTTCCAGAGGCGCCATTTTGGCCAACGATCTTTTTCGCTCGCGTGTTTAATCCAACGATCTCTATGGAGACGCGGCGGAACTTTAGACACGCCCTCGGGTAACTCTCAGCGTCCTTCCTTGGGCCATGAGACTTCCGGATGGGGAGCCAACGGCTACTTTTTTAGCGAACGGGACGGAAGCTTTGGGCCGCCTTATTGGGTCGGCTACGCCCTCTTTTCAGGCGGCGGGAGCAGAGGCGCCGTTTATTTGTCCGCCGCTTTTCGCGCGGGGCGGGAGCGCTCAAAGCTTCGGGCGCGGCTCAATTCAAAAAAGGCCGCGGGGGAAAATCCCGGCTCTCGATAGTCACGAGGAGAAATTCCACGGGCAGAAAATCCGCCGGCGGCGTCGGGCGGGCGGGCGGATCGGCGGGATATTCCTCGTCGTAATAAACGTTCGGCGAGACGTATTTTTCGCTTTGGGCGAAGCGGGGGGAGGGAGTCGCGTCTTTCGCGGGGAGATAAGGGTCTTGGGGCGCGGCGGTCGGATATGGGTCGACCCGCTCCCCGCTCTGGGAGAAAGCGTTTTCCTCGTTTCCGTCTTCCAAGGAATCCAAATCATCCGACGCGAATTCCCCGTGGGCGCTGAGGGGCAGCTCGAAGGACTCCTCGGCCCCGGACGCGGCTTCCCCCGAGGTCTCTAACGCGTCAGGGAGAAGGTTTGCGGCGGGGGTATCCAAGAGCGAAGCGGGGAGATCGCCTTCCAGCGCGGAAGCGGTGGGGGAGTCCGTGGCGCGGGCTTCCCACGAAAGCTCTAAAATTTCCTCGTTATCCAAGAGGCTTAACTCTTCTTCCAGAAGCGGGCCGTCCAAAGAGTCTGGCGCGACGGGGAGCGCCGACGCGCCGTTCGCGGAAACGACCTCTTCCGTTGGCGCGCTCTCTTCCGCGAGAGACGACGCTCGCGGAAAAAGGGGATTGTCTAGGGCGGGCCGCGCGGCGGGGCGCGTCCGCGCGAGAGGGAGTTCAGGGCCGAGTTCAGCGTTTTGCGCGGTTTCCCGATTATCCGCGATGGCTAAAGGAGTCTCGGGCGCCTCTTCCGGAGTGGCGGCGGCGTGGGAAACGCCGTCGCCTGTCTCTGGAACTTCCGCCGCGGGCTCGGGTGGCGTGGGTTTATGAAGGTTTAAGGGCGGAGTTTCCGTGGCGCCTAAGGCGTCTTCCCCCGCCGTCTCCGATGAATGACTAAAATCCGCGGCGCCAACGGGGGTCTCGCCGGCCAGCGCGGGAGCGTCCGCGGCGCTCTCGGGAGTCTCTTGTGGCGCCTGGGCCGCTTCTAAAAGTTCTTGGGTCGCGGCGGGCTCTTCGGCGGCGTCCGGGGACTGAAGTTCCGCCGTCTCGTTTGGAGCGGCTAGCTCGCGCGCGATCGGAGCCTCGGCGGCCAACGCGGAAGCGTCAGGGGACTGGGGGGCGGTCGTCGGTTCTGGAGCGGGCGCGGACGGGGACTCAAGGGCGTCGTGGCTCGCGGCGAGGGGCTGGGTTTCTTCCGGGAGAGTTCGCGGGGGCTCTGACGAGGTGGGGGCGTCCCCAAGGTCTCCGGGGAAAGTCGCGGAGGCTTGAAGCTCAAAAGAGTTCTCCGCGTCAAGGGCGGGATTCCGCGCGAGTTCTTCAGGAATTAAGGGCTCGGAAAGAGAGGTTCCCGCGCCGAGCGAGTCCAGCGAGAAAGTGAAGGGCGGGGGAGAGGCGGCGGAAGATTGGGGGAGGAACGAGGCGATATCCTCCATGAGGCGCGCGGGCGCCCAATCGTCCTCTTCCACGCGCTCCAACAGAACTAAGGGTTCTTCCTCGCCGTCTCCCCAAAGGCCGTCGGGCGGCGCGTCAGCGCTTAAGGCGCCCGTCAGCCGCTCCGGCGCGAGGGGTTCCGCGGGGTCAACGAAAGTGAAGTCATCCGGGGACTTATGGAGCGGGGAGACTGGGGAAATTTCCTCCTTTGTCGCGATCGGGCGCGCGCTTTTCCCGAGGCTCGCGGCGGCGGTTGGTCGCGGGGGAAATGGCTCCGCGCCCGGAGCGGAACTCAAGAGCGCTTCTGGCTTAAGGCGAAGCCGCGCGGGCGGGATGTTTTCCTCCGCGGTCCAGAGGGAAAAGGAAAATCCGTGGCTTTTTTCCTCTTCCGGCTCCGCCGCTTTCTCTAGCTCCTCTGGCGCCACCGGTTTTTCCGCTTTTTTCGTCATTTCTGGCGGGAAAGACTCGGGGGCGGGGGGGGGCGCCGCGGCGGGGCGCGCCTGAGAGTCGCCGGAGAGGGAGGCGAGCCGCGCGAGGGGAAGGGCTCTCGCCCGGGAAAGGGATTCCGCCATGGGGATTCCGCCGGAAAGGCCGCCATCCTCGGCGAGCGGGGCGTCGGGGCTAAGGGCGGGGAACCGCGGGTTGCCATTGGAATCAATCTCGATGTCAAAAATTCTTTGACTGACAATCAGATCTCTTAAAATGGCCATGAGGCAGGCGCGGTAATTGGAGGCGTCGTAGGAGTACCTGAGGTTCAGGGAAGCGATGTTATCCGGGTTAATGTCCGCGTTAAGGGAGGGGGAGGCGAGGAGGAGGGAGACCTCGTTGGCCTCCTCGAAGATTTTCCGCCAGACGCTGGAGCCAATCCTGCGGGAGCGAGCGACTCCCGCCAAAAGGGAGCGGATATCCTTCTGGAGGGTTTTAAGCTCGTCCACCAGGTGGTCGTTGGCTTGGGGAAGCCCGTAAATCTTGAGGGAAGGCCGGCGCTCGCTGTCGGCCACCACGCCGTATTTCTCCAACTCTTTGACGTAAGCGGGCCAATTGGCCTGATAGCGCGTGGCTTGGGTCACCCGGTAGGAAAAATCGTCAACGACCTTCGCGGTTATTTCTTGGGAGGAAAACTGAAAATTGAGGAAAATCGCGAGTTCTTCGCTCATATGGGCTCCGGGATCCTTTTTCGCGGGGGAGGCGAAAAAAAACTCAGATTGAAAGATTAAGCCACAAGGGAACTTAATTAGCGAAAATAGAGAGACAAAGTCACTTGTAATTGATAAAAATAAAATAAAAGCGCTCCAAAGTAAAGGGAAATCCGCGTATCCTTTCATTTGCCATTTTCAGCCCCAATATAGGCAAGTTCATCTCTCAGCGTTTCCAGATATGGATACAGCATAATCAATGGTCCTGCCGCGAGGATCGAGTGAGTTAAGAGGCGCGGCGCCTTCGAGCGATCGAGCCGCGGCGTGGCGCCACTTGTCCACGGCCCGTAGCGCGCCGGACGATTGCGTCTTGGCGCCCGGTGAGGCTTTTTTTGTCCGGAAACCCGCGCGTTGCCGAGGACGGGGTCTTAGGACGGGTTGTCATCCGACCGAGAGCTTTCGCCTTGGCCCCAGGGTTGCCTTTGAGAGCCGCCTTCGTCGAAGACGGGCTTGACCCCGAGGCCTTTGGCGTAACGCTTCCTGAGAAGCGTCGAAAGGCCCCGTTAGGGGGAGCCCCAGAATCCCTTCAAGGGGCTCGCTGGGGTTTTCTCAAGCGTGGCTTGTGGAGCCTTTCGGGGATCTCCATTGGGAGGAGCTTTTAGTGGGCCCGCTTTAGGGAGCGTGACTTTCGGACGCGGTTTCGCCGGGCCGCCCTTCGGAAGGTTCCCTTCAGGCCGCAAATCAGTGTCTTTCTCGCCGCTTATCCGCGCCTCAACTATTTGGCTTCTTCCTTCGCGAGTTCGAGATATTTTGGAGCGACGGGCTTTCCCTGATTCAGAATCGAGGGCGCGGGCTTTCTCTCGCTCCGGTCTTTCAAGGCCTTTTCTAGATACGGCAGGGGGTTCAGGCCCATGATTTTTAGCGTGGCGTGGATAGTTCGCGGAATCTCGCGGTAACTTTTCCCGCCTTCGCTTTGGGTTCCGTAGCTGATCTTCCGATGAAGCGCTGGTCACCATCTAAGGGAGAGCTCGGAATGTCGCGCGAATGTTCGGGTAACATTTCGAGTAAATTATAAGGCGCGTAGTGATTGATCATTATATCATTTTGGCGAAAAACATGAAAGGACGTATTAATATGGATCGTCTATGTACAACCTCGGCGACATGTAAGACGTGGGGCCGAGACCTCTTCGCGTTCTACGGAGATTGCCTTATCGAGGATCTCGTTAATACGGAACAGCGTTCTCTTATTATTTAAGTTAACTACTGACAACGTATTTTTTTACTCTGGCTCGACGGATTAGATCCGCGAGCAAGTTTTTAATCTCGACAACAAATAAATTTTGGATTATTCGTTGACATTTCTTTCTTTTTATCAAAGCGCTATTCAATCTAAAGACGAGTTAACTTTGATCTTTTGAATATAATAATGACCCGCGAAAGATCCGGTAAATATTAAAAGTATTCTAATTTAAAGACCTGACGTGGAGATTTTAACTGGGACTTGATAGCTACGCGCCATATCTAAAAATTAGGAGAGCGACCGATTATCGTTGAGTTGACCTGTCCCAGGGTCCACGAGCGCCAAAGGAGAACTATTTTGACTCTTTCCGATATTCGTAGGCGCGTAATAAGAAATAGTCGCGCTAGAGTAAATATTTATCAGTAATTTAAGTAATTTATTGACTTTCCCATCCTCTTGTCCGCTAGATGGCTGAATTCGCCTCTCTCACCCACCCCCGTCAGTCCTCGCCCGGCCCCAACGCGAACGGATACTGGGTAGCCTTGAAGGCTTGACGTAACTCTTGACGCGAGCGCAAAAAGTCCCGGAACTTAAATTCGGTCAGTCGCTAACGCTAAATGAGGACAATTAATTAGATAAATAACTATATGCGGCATTGTTTTGTGTCCGGTTGCTTCTCTTAAAGGTTTTTGCGCTTTCATCAACTCTTGCTATTTGAAATAAATTGTGGTAATTAAACGCCATTGTTTTTTGGTTGAGTGACGCAAACCTTGGCCTGCCTATGTAGGTCAATAATTCTGGACATTAGCGAGAATCTTACAATGGCGGCGAGCGGCTGCGCTTTCAATTTAATCTTAAGGAATCCGATCGCCTTGGCATGTAATTTGCTCTCTCTCTCTCTCTCTCTCTCTCTCTCTCTCTCTCTTGTATTCTATAGTCTAGCTACATTTATTACAATATTTCTTTTTGAAACGCTCCCGGCGGGCTTTTGCGCCCTGTCCGGGATTTTTTATTTTGACTCCGGCGACTTGATTGGGCGAAAAACGCGTCATTTGACCAAAATCCGATCGCCTTGGCATGTAA
>JAISCZ010000041.1 GCA_031265205.1 Deltaproteobacteria bacterium | reverse complement strand
TGAACAGTCATAACACAATATATAGCATATCATATCTCCCTCCCAGCCTACTTAAGGCTAACAACCGAAAGACGTAAACAACTCGGGGCAGGCACGCCGACTTATTGCGGCTTCGTCATTAATTATGGAGCGTAATACTTCCGCGATAACCTGGGTCATTTCAGCGATTCGCCACTTTTTCCCGAGACATGGTTTTAGATCGTTTTTTTAAGCCCTCCGAGCGGTCGCTAGACTTATCGGATTTTCTATTATTTTTCTAATTTCAATGATTAAAATTTTTAATGTCCATTTCGCGCGCCCTTCTGGAGGAGTTGAACAAGCGCGCGCTGATTTGTTAGCTATATCGGCGCGACGTATTTCTTGGATTGCCCCACGGACTAAAAATCATCGCGAATAGCGATCTCAAGACCTTAATTTTAATAATGGCTTAACGCCTTTCTCTCCCCCAAAAAATTTTCTCCAAGAGACCTCAAGACGGACGCGCGGGCGAAAGCCTGTCATTTTCACTACGAGATCGTCGAGAGAGGCGCGAAAAAAAACGCGTCGCGCGCTTGTCAGCGCGTAGCGCCCTCATTCGCGAAGCTCTCATTCGCGCGGAGCGCGCTTTCGCGCGCCTCGGGCTTCAAGAAACATGTCCGCGCGCCGCGCGAGGTCATGGCTCCAAGCCTCGCGCGCGCGAAATTCCGCTCCCTCGCTTAACTTAAGTCAATTTTCGCGTCGCGCCTCTTTTAAATGGCGAGCGAAGCCCGCGAACCCGCGCGGAGCGTAAGCGCTCGCGCGGGTTCGCGCGCCGCCATTTGAGCCTCGCGCGCGGAACCGCCGCGAAATTTATCTTCGCGCGCTCCCCCAAAAAGATCTAAAGGCGAAAAAGATCTCATGGCGAAAAAGATCTAAGGGCAAAAAAATTTTTGCGTTTCCTCTTTCGCCTTTACGCTCTCTCGCCCGTTTGAGGAAGGCGCCCAAAGGCGAGCGCGCCTCGCGGCGAAAATAATTTCTTGCCCCGCGGCGCGCGAGCGGCTAGGATATTGGAGGCGAAACGAGGGAGAATTCTGATTCCGCGCCCGCGAACCCAAGACGGACGGAAGGCGAAAGACGGAAAACGAAAGACGGAAGATAGGGAGGCTAAAGCGAGAGAGCGTGTTGGATCTAAGGCGCGAACTGAGAGAACTGGCTTTCGCGGGAGATTTTTTCGCCCAAAAGGCGGCGGAGCTTCTGGACGCTAAAACGGAGCCGCGAGACGCGCCCGACGGCGCGCTGACGCGGGAGCTGGAAAGAGAGGCGCGCGAAGGCGACGGCGCCGCCATGATTATCCTCGCCTGTCTCGCTTTCCACGGCTCGCGCGGACGGGTTAACCCCGCCAAGGCCAAAAAGTGGCTCAAAACGGCCCATTCCCTTAAAAACGCGCTCGCGGGAGTCCTCCTCGAAATCTATTTCGCGCCCGGCGGAGGCGAGGCGCGCGCCGCCAACGTCGCCCGCGCCTGGAAAAAGGCCGTAAGCCTCGGGATTTTGGGCGCGGAAGCGGCTTTCGCGAGCTTCCACATTGGGCCCCCCGCGCGCGATTTGGCCCTGGGGCGCGAGCTGGCCTTAAAGGCCGCCCGGGCCGGCGATCCCCGCGGGATGTATCTCCTCCACAGGCTCTTTGAGACCCAAGACCCGACCGTCCCGCTTATCGGCGCGGAGGAAGCCTTAGCCTGGCTGCGCAAGTCCGCCGCCCGCGATTTTCCCCCCGCCCTCCTCGCCCTCGCCGCCCTTTGCCTGGAGGGACGACTCCTCCCGCGCGACCTCCAAATGGCGCGCAAACTTTACCGGCGCGCGCTCCAATACCAGTTCCGGGAAGGGGACGTCTACCTCGCCCTGGCCCAAACCCGCTTCGCGGGACAGGGGCGGCCGGCGCGCCCCAAGGCGGGCGTCGCCTATCTGGAAAAGGCCGTGGCCGCGGGTTCCACGGCGGCGATGGGCTATTTCGGGGAATATCTCTTCCAGGGAAAAGCGGGCGAGGCGCGGCGCGCGGAGGGCCTCACGCTCCTTTATAAGGCCGCGCGCCTGGGAAACGATCCCGCCCAAGCCTTTTTCGGGAACGCCTTAATTAACGCCCCCGACGCTATCCTCGCCGCCCCGGAGAGCGCGTGGCTGGCCAAGGCCTCGCCCCAAGCCCGCGACGACCCCTACGCCCTTTACGCCCTCGGGAGGATGCTCGAGGCGGGAATTGGGATCCGCGCGGATCTCGGCCAATCCTTCCAAGCGACGGCGCGGGCGGCCCAAAAAGGCCACCCCGACGCGGCCCACGCCGCGGCGCGCGCCTATTATTTGGGGTTAGGAGTAAAGGCGGACGCGCGCCAATGCGTCTACTGGGCCGGCCAGGCCGCCGCCAAGGGCCACGCGGCCTCGCTCTTTTGCCTGGGCTACGTCTATTTGGGCGGGCGGGAGGATATCCGCCCCCAAAAGAGAAAGGCCGAACTCGCCCTCCAAGCGGCCTTAAGGGGCCGTTATCCCCCCGCGGGCGGCGTTTTGGGGATGGCCTACGCCTTAGGCTCTTTCGGCGCGCCCAATTATCCCCAAGCCCTGGAGTCCGCGCGCGCGGGCCTCAAGCTCGGCGACGAAAATTCCCGGGGGGCCTTGGGCTATCTCCTCCTGGAGGGCCTGGGCGTCCGGCGCGACGAGGACCGGGGGCTGGCCTTAATGCGCCGGGCCTCCGCCCGGGGAGCGCCCCTCGCGACCTATCTTTTGGCGCTGGCTTATTTTAAGGGCGACGCCGTCCCCCGGGATTTGCGCAAAGCGCGCGACTACGCGGCTTTGGCGGTCCCCGAGCTGCCCCGCGAGGCCGGCGCCCTCCTGGAGGGAGTCGAGGCCGCGCTGGCGGACGTTAAAATCCCCGAGCGCCCCCGGCGCGGGCTTTCCGCCTACGAGCGGCTCTTCATGGATTTAAGCGATCCTTAAGCGTTAGGAACGCGGCTATTTAATCCCCAGATAGAGCTTAATGAGGGACCAGGCCTTGGCCCGGGCTGTCTTGAAGGCCTCGTAGTCCGCCTTGTCGAAGGACTGCGCGTAGCGCGACAGGCTTTCGGTCTCGGCGATAAGGCTGGAGATGATCTCCCCGACCCCGTTGATAAATTTTAAATCGTCCGGGGAGACGGTGATCTTGCGATCCTGGTAAATTTTGAGCTTATCCAAGGCCTTGCGCAAAAAGGCCTGGGACTCCCCGAGCATGGAGCGGACCACCTCGGGCTCGTAGACTCCGTGGTGGAGGGCGTCGGCCAAAACCCCGATGTAGCCGTAGGCCTCTAAAACGAAGCCCGCGCTGAAAGTGCCGATAGCGCCCAGGTGGATTATCTCCCGCTCCTGGGGGTTGTCCAGGCTCGGGGTCTCGGGCGCCTGGGCCCAGGCCCAGCTCGCCCCCAGTCCCCAGGCCAGGGCGCACAGAAAGATCAAGCTCTTGACGCCGCGCGCCGCGCGGGCTCGTTCCCCAGACAATTCCATTCCTTCCGAAAAGCGCCCCCCGCTAATTGCCGACGGTGTCGCTTATGAGGCTCCAGGCCTTGTCCCGGGCGTCCTTGTAATTTTGGAGATCGCTTTCGGCGTGGGTCTGGGCGAAGGCGGAAAGGCTTTCCGCCTCCTCGATTAAAAGAACTAAAATTTCCGTTATTTCCGCCAGGTACTGCCTGTCCCCCCGGGACACGTCCAGGGAGGCGTCCTGGTAGAGGCGCAGCTGGACTAAGGCGTTGCGCAGATAGCGAACCGTGTCCCCCAGCATCTGAGTCACCAGCTGGGCCTCGTAGACGTCCCGGCTCAGGAGATCGGCGTAGGTTCCGATATAGCCGAAGGCCTGAATCACCAGCCCCACGCTCAAAGTGGCGATGGTGTTCAAATCCTGTATTTCCCGGGGGGAGACCGCCGCCCCTTCGCCCGGGGAGTCCTGGGCCGCCGCGGGGCCCGCCAGGGCTAGGCCCAGGCCCAAGGCGAGGGCCAGGAGATAGCGCGCGAGCCGGCGAAAGAAGCGGGGAAGCGGGCGGGTGTCGGGAGTCATAAACGCCTCTTCGGGGTCAAAGGGGAAAAAGGGCGCCGCGCGAAGGGGGCGCGAGAACGTCGCGGGAGCGCCCGGGGGAGGACGGGGAGGGGCGAGGGAGGGGGAACGCCGGGAAAGGCGCGCCTCGGTCGCCGCTTGGGGCCTTTAAAAAGCCCCAAGCCCCCGAGGGGGCCTTTAAGCGTCGCAAAATTCTAATTTATTGAGCGCCTAAACGCAACTTCCCCGCAAACGCGCGCCTTTAAGGTCCCCCGACGATCCTTCTGGCGCCCGCGCCCCAGAGACGCGCTCCCCCGCGCGGCCCCACGTGACTCTTGACCACAAAGCCCTCGGGCAATTAAGATAGCGGCGGGGAATAGCGCCTCGCGGTCGGCCTCTTGGCGGGCCTAAGGGGCCTTTTTTCGCGAACGCGTTTTTTCCGGTTTTCCGGGCGCGCGGCCCGGGGCCGCGCGAAACCTTTAAAATTTTTTCTCTTTTTTGGATCTTTGCCTTTACACGCGAAGGAATTGCGCATGCTTGCCAAATCCCGGCGCGCCCTCCTCGGCGCGTTAGCCGTAACCCTCGGGCTTATTTGGGTGGGGACCCTCTTTCCCGCGCGGGCTCTGGCCGAAACCAAAGTCGACCGCATCGTGGCCCAGGTCAACCGCAACATTATTACCCTCAGCGAATTGGAGGCGCGCGTCCGCGCCCTCTCCCCGCCGCAGAAGGCCGCCCTCGCGGCGAGCGGCGGTTTGGAGCGCCAGGTTCTGGACATGCTCGTCGAAGAGGAGCTCCTCAACCAGGCCGCCCAAAAAATCGGCATCATGGTCATGGACGCCGAGGTCACCGACGCGATACAGTCCATTATGGCGGACAACAACATTAACCAGGCCCAGTTCCGCCAGTCCCTCGAGGCCAGCGGCACCACGGTCCAGGCCTTCCGGGAACAGCTCCGGACGGAGATTTTAAAAAACAAGGTTCTCGGCTACAGCGTCCGCAGCAAGATCGTGGTCACGGAGGAGGAGGTGACCAAATTTCTCATCGGCCAAGCCACCGGCGACGAGCCCAACGCTTCCCCCACCGGGGTCTCGGACTACGACGCGGTGCGCATCATCTTTCTGCCCTCCACCCCCCAGCGGGCCGGTCAGGTGGTGGCCCAAGCCCGCCAGATCAAGGCGGAGATCGAAAACGGCCTGTCCTTCGCCGACGCGGCCCGCAAGTATAGCAAAGGCCCGGGCGCGGAGAACGGCGGCGACCCCGGCGAGCTGACGGTCATCGATCTGCAGCCGGAACTGCGGGATCTGGCCCGGACCCTGGTCCCCGGGACGGTGAGCGAGCCTTTGAACGGCGGCGAGGTGGTGCTCCTCATTACCATTCTCCCCGCGGGCGAGGCCTTCCAGAGCGCCGATTCCGACGATCCCCAGTCTTTTACCCCCGAGCGGAGGGCCCGCGCCCGCCGGCAGCTGGAGATGAAAAAAACCCAGGCCAAATTCGAGACCTGGCTGGAAGAGCAAAAAACCTCGGCCGTCATTAAAATAACCCTTTAACCTTCTCCCCCTAGAAAACGAGCCCGCTTTGTTTTTCTCCCCCGATTCGCCCCACGGCCCCGCCCCTTCCCCCCGGCCCGCGGACAGTCTCGCCCCCGCTGGCGAGAAGCCCCCCCTAGAGTTCGCCAGCCTCGCCGAGCTCGGCGCCTTCATGCGCCACGCGCGCGAGGCCCAGGGCCTGTCCCGGAGCGAAATCAGCTCGCGGACCAAGATTACCATCGACCAGCTCAGCAACCTGGAGACCGGGGCCTTCACGGCCCTCGCCCCGGTCTACGCCAAGGGTTTCCTCAAATCCTACGCCCAGGCCATCAGCCTGGAGCCCGGGGAAGTTTTGGAAATCATCCGGGAGTACAAGCGGCACGTCGGGCAAAGCGACTCCAACCCCCGCCAGCCCCTCACCACCAAGTACCGGGAAATCGATCTCGCGAGCGAGGACGGGGTCTCCGTGGGCGCGGCCCTGGCCATCTTCCTGGTGGCCTTGGTGGCGATCGCGCTCCTGATTGTCTTTAACCCCGCTTTCCACAACTTCGCGGCGGGCTACCTGCCCTTCCTGGAGACCGTGGAAAGCGCGCCGGAGGGAGAGGGCGAGACGTCGGACGCGGCGCCCAATCCCGCGGGCGCCGCAAGCGCCCCGGCGGCCATCCCCTTCAATCCTCCCCCCACCGTGGCCCCGGCGACCATTCCCTTAAATCCCCCCGCGCCCCCGGCCCCCAGCGGCGCGGCCGACCTCTCCGAGGCCTCCCCCGCCGCCCAGGCGGGAGGCCGACTCACCTTAAGGGCGGTCCGGGACACCTGGGCCCAGGTCCAGGTGGACAATGGGTCCCTTGTCCATATCTATTTCAAGGCGGGCGACAGCCGCTCCTTTCAGGGCCAGCGGGACATTTCCGTGGTCTTGGGCGACGCGCGGGCCGTGGAGGCCGAATGGAACGGGGAATCCTTAGGCTCCTTGGGCCCCGAGGGTCCCCTGGAAAGGACCTTCCCCCCGGCGCGGGGCTAGGGCGCCCCCTCCCCGGACCCTTCGCCGCCTCCCCGCCGGGGGACCGCTTTTTTCCCCTTTGGCCCCGCCGCCCCCCGCCGGGGAGCTTGGGGGGCGCGCTTTTTTTACCCATCGCTCTCCCGCGCGCCCGCGCGGGGGGATAAGGCCCCGGCGCGCGGGGGCCCGAGGCGCTCGTGACGGACAACAAAGTATTAGCTATCAAGCCTCTTCTGGAAGAGGGCCGGGAAAACGAGCTTTCCGGCTTTCTGCGCTCGCTCCATCCCGCGGACCTGGCCGACGCCTTAGGCCCCCTGGACATGGAGGACACCATTAAGGTCATGTCCCTTCTGGACATCCAGCAGGCGGCGGACGTCTTAGTGGAGATGAGCGAGAGCTCGCGGGACATCGTGGCCTCGTCCCTGCCCCTGGAAAAGCTCACGCGCATGGTCGCGGAAATGGAGTCCGACGACGCCGCCGACGTGGTGGGGGAGCTGGGGGACGACGCGGCCCGCGAGGTCCTCTCCCAGATAAACTCCGAGGACGGCGAGGACGTCCGCCGCCTCCTCATGTACGACGAGGACACGGCCGGCGGGCTCATGCAGGTGGAGCTGGTCTCCGCTTTAGAGTCCGACACGGTCGACGAGGTGATCGGGAAGATCCGCGAAAACCGGGAGGAAGTGGGGGACGTCGGGCGCGTCTTCGTGGTCGACCGCGCCGGGACCTTAAGGGGGGAAGTGACCTTAAAGGATCTGCTCCTGGCCTATCCGGGACAGACCATGAATTCCCTCATCCACAAGTCCCCCGAGCTGGTGCTGCGGGTGGACGAGAACCAGGAGACGGTCGCCCAAAAATTCCAGAAATACGACGCCCAGACCGCCCCGGTGGTGGACAGCCAGAACCGGCTCCTGGGGAGGGTCACCGTCGACGATATCATCGACGTGGTCCACGAGGAGGCGGACAAGGACTTTTACCGCCTCGCCGGCTCCTCCGAGGAGGAGCTCTCCAGCCAGGGGACCCTCAAGACCGTGGGCCTACGCCTCCCCTGGCTCCTCTTCAACCTCGGGGGAGGGCTCATCACGAGCTTTATCCTCGACTATTTTGAAAAGTCCCTTCTGGAAACCATGGCCCTCGTGGCCTTCGTCCCCATGGTCATGGGCCTTTCCGGGGCCGTGGGGAGCCAGTCCGCGACCATCACCGTCCGGGGCCTGGCCACCGGTCGCCTCGCGGAGGGGCAGCTTCTCAAAAATATCGGCAAGGAACAGAAAGTCACGGCCTTTATCGCCCTGGCCATGGGCCTTTTCATCGCCCTCGCCTCCGGGGCCATCCACGGCGCCCTCCACATCGGCCTCGCCGTGGGCCTCTCCATTACGGCGGCCATTTTGGTGAGCGCCTTTTTGGGGACCCTCACCCCCATTTTTTTCCGGAGAATGAGCGTCGACCCCGCCCTGGCCTCGGGACCGGTCGTCACCTCCACCAACGACGTGGTGAGCCTCCTCATTTACGTGGCCGTCGGGACGGCCGTCATGTAAAGGCTCCCAGGCTTTGTCTCGCCTATGACCGCCAAAAACGCCCAACCCGCGAGCCCGCCGCCCGCGAGCGCGCGCCCGGAACCCCCCAAGGTCCGCCTCTCCCCCCGCGAGTTGGGCCCGAATTCCGTAAACCTTAAAATCCTTGCCGAGATTTTGGGCTTCCAGGCGGGCCAGCGGGGCGGGGAGATCATCTTGAATGACCCCGACCCCCAAAAGGTCCTTCTGGCCCAAAAGGCCCTCTGGGCCCTGACGCGCCTTCCCGCCTCCGCCGAGGGGCCCAGCCCCTGGGAGGCGAGCTGCCTGGGGGAACTCGTCAAAGCCCACCCGGACTTGGATCTCGCCGAATTCTGGGACGCGCCGCCCTTAAGGCTCGGGGAAAAGAGCGTGCGGCCCAAAAACCCGGCCCAGAAGGCCTATCTCGAGCGCATCCGCGTCAGCGATCTGACCTTCGGCCTGGGGCCCGCGGGGGTCGGCAAAACCTTTCTCGCGGTCGCCATGGCCGCCGCGGCCCTCCTGGAGGGCGCCGTCCAGAAAATAATCCTCGCCCGGCCCGCGGTGGAGGCCGGGGAAAGGCTGGGCTTTCTCCCGGGGGACCTCGCCGAAAAAATCGATCCCTACCTCCGGCCCCTCTTTGACGCCCTCTCGGAGCTCACTCCCGCGGAGAAATTCGCCCGCTTCTACGAAAAACGCCAAATCGAGGTGGCCCCCCTAGCCTTCATGCGGGGACGGACCCTCTCCAAGGCCTTCGTCATCTTAGACGAGGCCCAGAACGCCAGCCGCGAGCAGATGAAGATGTTCCTGACCCGTTTGGGGCCCGGGTCCAAGGCCGTGGTCACCGGGGACCCCGGCCAAAGCGATTTGAGCCCGCGCGTCCCCTCGGGCCTCAAGGACGCCCAAAAGATCCTCGTCGGAATCCCGGGCGTGAGTTTCTGTTTTTTTGAGGGCCGCGACGCCGTGCGCCACCGCTTGGTGGCCCGGATCGTCGAGGCCTACGGGAGGGCCGGTTTCTAAAAAGGGCCCAGAGGCCTTTTCCGGCGCCCCCGCGCGGGTGTTTTTATGAGAAGAATCTGGCGCCCCGCGCCGCGCAAAGAAGGCGGCGCCCAAATCCGCGGCGCGGGCCGGGGAAGGCTTTTCAGCGGCCTGGCGCGCTCCTTGGAGCCTTACGCCAACCGCGCTTTCCTCGCCCGGGCGGCGCTCGTCGCCCTCGTCGCCGTCGCGACGGCCTTTCTCGCCAAGCCCGCCACGGAGGACTACCAGGTCGGCGCGGTCGCCAACCGAACCATCCGGGCCGGAAGCGCCGTCTCCGTCCCCGACCCCAAGGCGACCCTCGCGGCCCGCCGCGAGGCCGGTCGCGCCGCCGTCCCGCTCTTTATCCTCGACGACAACGTGGCCTCGGCCACCCTCGCCTCCCTCAGGTCCCACTTCCGCCGGGGCCGCCAGTTTCTCGCCTTGGGCCTCGCGCGCTTTCCGGATAGCTTCGCGCGCGACTTTAACGCGGCCTTCCCCGCGCCCCCCGGCGCCCCCTTGGGCCTTTTAGAGCGCCTCCGGGACCAGGGCTTTACCGCCTCCCTCGAGGCCCGGGCCTCCCGGGTCGCCTTGGAGTTTTTCAGCCAAGGGCTCTTGGACGACCGGCGCCGCGAGACCTTCGCGCCCTTCCGGGGCCGCGACGTGGATCTCTTTCGCGTCGGCGCCCCCAAGGCGGCCTATCCTTTTGACTCCTTTCTCTACCTCTCCGACGCCTACCGGCAGGCCGAGCGCCGCGCCCAGCTTTTGGGGGCGGACTTGAGCGAGGCGGAGACGGCCCTCTGCGCCGAGCTGGTCCGCGCCGCGCTCCGCGACAACCTCATTTTTGACGAGGCGGCCCAGGCCGAGGCCGTCCTCCGCGCGGAAGAGTCCGTCGCGCCTATCGTCTATCACGTCGCCCCCGGGGAAATCATCGCGCGGGAAGGGGAAATCGTCTCGGAAAGCGGACGGCTTAAGCTCGCGGCGCTGGAAAAAGAGCGCCAGAAGACCCGGGGACTTTCCAGGGCCGCGGGGCTCGCCCTCATCCTCGTCGTCTTCCTCGCCATCGTCCACGCCATCGCGGGCTTCGAGCGCCGCGGCCCGGCGACGCTCAAGGAAGGGCTTTTAATGGCCCTCTCCCCGCTCATGTGCGTCCTCATGGCCTGGTCCTCCCAACGCCTGGGCCAGGGGCTCTCGGCGGGTTTCGCCTTCCTGGCCCCGCACACGGTCTTCCTGGCCATGCCCATTCCAGCGGCGGCCATGCTCTCCGTCATTTTCCTCGGGAACCGCCGGGCCATACCCTTAGCCTTCCTCGGCGCCCTTTTGGGGGCCGGCCTGGCCCCCATCGACGCCTTCCAGGCCTTTATTTACCTGGCCAACGGCTCGCTCATCGCCATCCTCCATCTGCGGCACATCTCGGAAAGGGGCCGCTTCATTCCCTCCTCCGTCACCTGCGGCCTCGCGGGCGCCGTCGCGGTCCTCGGGAAAACCCTCATGGACGGGGGACCCCTCCTCATCGCCTCCGTCGGCTACGACCTGGGGGCCGCCGTCCTTTCGGGGATCCTCTCGGGCATCCTCGCCTCGGGCCTGGTGCCCGTCATCGAGACGGTCCTGGGCCTCACCACCAACCTCAAGCTCATGGAGCTAGGCAACCTCAACCGGCCCCTCTTGCGGGATCTCATGGTCATGGCCCCGGGCACCTACCATCACTCGGTCATCGTGGGCGGCATGGTGGAGGCCGCGGCCGAGGCCATCGGGGCCAATCCCCACCTGGCGCGGGTGGGGGCCTACTACCACGACATCGGCAAAATCCGCAAGCCCCTCTACTTTATCGAGAATCAAGGCGGGGAAAACCGCCACGACAACCTGACCCCCACCATGTCCGTCCTTTTGCTGGTGGGCCACGTCAAGGACGGGGTGGAAATCGCGCGCAAGCACAAGCTCCCCCAAGGGATAATCGACATCGTGGAGCAGCACCACGGCACGAGCCTCATGAGCTATTTCTACCATAAGGCCAGCGAAAAGCGCGGGGCGCGCTCCCAGGACGTAAACGAGGGGGATTTCCGCTACCACGGCCCCAAGCCCGCCAGCAAAGAGGCGGGCCTGGTCATGCTCGCGGACGTCTGCGAGGCCGCGACCCGCTCCCTAACCGAACCCACCCCCAGCAAAATCGCCGACCTGGTGGACGCCCTCGTCAACCGGATCTTCGACGACGGCCAGCTGGACGCGAGCGAGCTGGTCTTGAAAGACCTGGTGGAAGCCAAAAAGGTCTTCGCGAACATCCTCGTGGGCATCTACCACCACCGGATCAGCTACCCGACTTTGGACAAAAAGGCCTCCAAGGATCAGGCCGACCGCAGCGAGGTCATCTATGGTCATCTTAACGCTGAGCCCGGAAAACAGCGGCTTACCCATTAACCCGCGCAAAATCAAGCGCCGCCTGGGCCTCGCCCTCAAAGCCTTAGGGCGCGCCGACTCCTCCCTTTCCGCCCGCTTGGGGGGCGACGGGGAGATCCGCGCCTTAAACCGCGATTTCCGGGGCGTGGACCGGGCCACCAACGTCTTGTCCTTCCCCTGGGCCGCGGAAGGATCCGGCGCGCCCCAGGGCCCACGCGAACCTTTTCCCCGTTACCTCGGCGATCTTTTCGTCTCCCTGGAGACCGTCCTCCGCGAGGCCAGAGAGCGCGAGACCGACCCGGGCTATCTCCTCTATTTCTACCTGGTCCACGGCCTTTTGCACCTTTTGGGCTTTGACCACGAAAAAGGCCCCGCCGAGGAGGCGCGCCAGGACGGGGAAACGCGGCGGATCCTCGCGCTCTTTCCCCACGGTCTGGATTAAAGACCCGCGGCGCGCGAGAGCGCGTCAGCAAGCGAAAGCCCTTAGGCCAGCCCTTCGGCCAGTCCCCCCAAGGCTTCGCGCGCGCCTCCCCCAAAGCCGCGACGCCCGGACGCCTTTCGCCCTTCCAAAGGCGCCTCCAAGGCGCCGCGAGGGCGCCGAAAGGGCGCCGCGAGATGAATCGCCCCAGGCCTTATGCTAAAATATCCCTAAAATAGCTTTTGGCCAAAAATACCTTCGCCATTTTCTCCCGGGATTAAACATGAAAAACGTCATCGCCCTCGTCATGGCCGGCGGTAAAGGGGAGCGCCTCATGCCCCTGACCCAGTCCCGCTCGAAACCCTCCATCCCCTTTGGCGGGATTTACCTTTTGGCGGATCTCACCCTCTCCAACTGCATCAATTCCGAGGTCTACAAGATCCTCGTCCTGCCGCAGTACAAAAGCCAGACCCTCATCCAGCACCTGGAAGAGGGCTGGAACTTCTTCAGCCCCAGCCTGGGCCATTTTCTCCGCATCGTCCCTCCCCAAATGATGAGGGGAGACAAGTGGTACCAAGGGACCGCGGACTCCATCCGCCAGAACCTGGAGATGATCGAGGCGGAAAACCCCTCCCACCTGCTTATCCTTTCGGCGGACCACGTCTATAAGATGGACTACGCGCGCTTCAAGCGCTATCACGTGGAAAAGAAGGCGGACGTGACCATCGCGGTCATCGAAACCGCCAAACAGGTGGCCCGGGAATACGGGGTCCTCCAGGTGGACGATTCCTTCAGGGTCACGGGCTTTCAGGAAAAACCGCAAAACCCCGCCACTATCCCCGGCAACCCCGACTCCTGCCTGGCCTCCATGGGCATCTACCTCTTCAGCGCGGACACGCTTTTGGACCTGCTCAAGAAAGACGACAGGCCGGACTTCGGCAAAGACATTCTCCCCAGCATCCTCGACACCCACCGGGTCATGGCCTATCCCTACCGCCGCGAAAACAAGATCGAGGACGTGGTCTTCTTCACCGACGCGGGCGGCTCCCGGGCCGAGCTCCCCATGGAAGTGGCCCCGGACTCGAGCTACTGGCGCGACGTGGGGAACCTGGACGCCTACTGGAACGCCAACATGGACCTCTGCGGGCTCACGCCCTTCTTCAATCTCTACGGGGTGCGCTGGCCCACCCGCACTTCCCCCCGCCAGTTCCCGCCCGTCAAGACCCTTTCCGTCCAGGATCCGGACGGGGGCTTGCTCCACGGCCTCGCCCAGGACTCCTTAGTCTCCCACGGCTCGGTCATCGGCGGCGGCGCGGCCCGCAACAGCGTGCTTTCCTATAACGTGAGCGTCCACCGCGGCGCGGAAATCGACGAGTCCGTCATCATGGAGAACGTTGACGTCGGCCGTTTCAGCAAGATCAAAAAGGCCATCGTCTCCGACGGGACCAAGATCCCCGCCAAAACGGAAATCGGCTATAACCCCAGTGAAGACCGCAAACGTTTCGCCCTCACGCCCAGGGGCATCGTGGTCGTCACCAAAAACGACTTCTAGAGAGCCCCAATGCCCCGCGGCCCCCTCAAGACCTTCCCCGCCCGCGGACGCGCGGCGCTTCTCCTTTACGCCCTCGGGGCGGCCCTTCTCCTTGGCGGGCCCGGGGCGCGGGACCTTTTGGCTCAGGAGTCTCCCCCCGCGACCCTTTCCTTCGCGCCCGCGGGCGTGACGCCGCCAGTGGCGGAACCCTCTCCCGCCTCCGAGCCGCCCGCGGAAGACCTCGGAGCCTTTCCCTTTCCCCCCGCGGGGGAAAAGGCCCCGCTCTCTTTGGACGCCGGGGAGCTCCAGGCCGTCTGGGAACCCCCGGACCCGGACGCGCCCCCTCCCCCGGAAGAAGCCCCAGTCCCCACCGAAGGGCCCGCCTGGCTGGATTTCTGCGGCGCGGCCTCGACGGTGGCTATCTCCGCGGCGGTCACCCAGGGCGCGGACGCGGCCTATAAGGATCCCGAGGGTTTTACGGCCCTCATGGCCGCCGCCGCCCACAACCCCGATCCCGGGGCCCTTTCGGTCCTCCTCCATAATGGGGCGGACCCCCACGCCGTGGAGAGCAAGTTCGGCTTCAACGCCCTCATGTTCGCCGCGGCCTTCAATCCCCTGCCCCTCTCCACGGAAGTCCTCCTGGAGGCGGGACTTAGGCCCGACGAAAGGGACGTGAACGGGGGCACCGCCCTTTCCCTGGCGGCCTCCTTAAACCCCAGCCCCGGGGTGCTTTCGACGCTTTTAAGATACGGGGCCACCCTCGACACCCGGGACAAGGACGGCAACACCGCCCTCATCGCCGCCGCGGCCCACGGCCAAAGGCTCCAGGTCCTCAAGCTCCTCTTAAGCGAGGGGGCCTCCCTTTCCGTCGCCAACAACGACGGCGACACGGCCCTGACGCAGGCCGCGCGCCTCAACCCCAACGCGGATTTCGCCTTAGAGCTGATCAAGGCCGGCGCGGAAATCGAGCGGCGCAACCACCGGGGCGAAACCCCCTTTATCTCGGCGGGCTACAACCCCGTTCCCGAGATTATCGGGGCCCTGGTCCGCGCCGGGGCCGACCCCCACGCCAAGGACAACTCAGGCTCCAACGCCCTTTTTACCGCCGCCTTCGCCAACTCCAACCCCGCCGTCATCGGGGAGCTTCTGAAGCTGGGCCTGGACGTCAACGCGACCAACGACGTGGGCCTCACCCCCCTCATGGCCGCGGCCGCCAACCCTTTTCCGGAAATCACCCGCTACCTGACCATCCAGGGGGCCAACGTCAACCAAAGGGACGGCGCGGGGCGCACGGCCCTGATGCTGGCCGCCTGGGTCAATCCCGAGCCCTGGGTGATTAAGATCCTCATCTACGGCGGCGCCGACCCCTCCCTCAAAGACCAACGGGGCGAGGACGCCTTCGCGGCCGCGCGGCAAAACCCCAACCCCGAAATTTTAATAGCCCTCCGGGCCGCCGTCGCCCCGCCGCCCGCCCCCAGGGGCGTCGGAGGCGGAGGATCCTAAGAAGGCGACGGAGGCGGAAGATCCGCGGAAACGCTCCCTCAAGTTGGCCCGCGCGCGGGGAAGCGCCCCGGAGGCGCCGGATCCCTTGGGGGTCTCTGGAAAGAGCGCGGCGGGCGCGCGCCTTTTTTCGCGAATCCCCCCGCGCCTTTCCTTATCGCCCATAAATCCCGCCGCGCCTCGCGCCTTTACGCCACGCCGCGCTTAAGGGCTCTAAGCGTCTCCCGAGGCGCCCTTTCGCGCCCTTCCATTACGGGCCGCGGCGCCTTTTCGGGCGCCCTGGCGCCCCCTTTCGAGGAAAAAATGTTTTCGCGCCGCGCTCTTCCATTTCCGCTTACGCTCCTCATTTTAACGGCCTCCCACTGGCTCGCCGCGCCCCCGTCCCTCGCGCGGGCGGCGGAATTCTTTTCCGCTTCCCTCAATTTCGCGGGGGAAAGCGTCCCTTTAAACCAGGCGGAAGTCTTTGAGGGCGTCGACCAGGAACTGTTGCTCCTCTCCGAGGCCAAGGCGCGGACCTTTCTCTCTTTAAGGCGCGCGGCCAAAACCCTGCCGGCGGTGGAAAGCGCCTTAAAGGAGAGCGGCGTTCCCAACGATTTCAAATACCTGCCCCTGACCCTCACGAACCTTAATCCCACCTACCGCTCCGGGGGCCGCCGAGGGATCTGGCGCCTTTCCGAGGGCGAGGCGCGGGCCATGGGACTTACGGTCAACAAAAGCGTCGACGAAAGGCTCGACCCGGTCCTCTCCTCCCAGAAGGCCGCCGCCCAGCTCAAAGCCCTGCGCGACCGTTACGGCTCCTGGGCCATGGCCCTCGCGGCCCTTTTAAGCGAAGGGGAACTCGCCGCGGCCCAGGCCGAGGCCCCGGGCGAAAAGAACTTCTACCGCCTCTACGTCCCCGAAAACCTGGGCAAGAATTTTTACCAGGTTATCGCCGGCAAGGTCCTTTACGGCGACCCCGCGGCCTACGGCTACCGCAGCGACCAATCCTGGCCCGTTCTGGCCAAATCACGCCTCGCCCTCAGCGAGCCCCAGAGCCTTAAGGATCTCGCCCGCGAGCATAGGCTCGACTACAAGACCTTTCGGGACCTCAATCCCCATATCCTTGGGGACATAGCCCCGGCCGGGGTTATCCTCAATATCCCCTAAAGCCCCTCCCGCGCGAGGCGCGCTCCCCCGAAGGGCCCCACGCCCCCCGCGCCTTAAGGGAGCGGCGGGGCCGCGGACGCGCCCGCGGCGCGCCTTCGCCCTCGCGGCCCGCCTCCCCCTCGGACGCCTCCCGCGCCCTCCCCAAGCCCTTCCAAGTATCCCCCAAATTGCCCCACGCGGCCCCCGATAGCCCGAAACCGCCGCCTCCCCTTCCCTCGCCTCCTCTTTCCCTTTTCCTCGCTCCTCCAGCCCCAAGGCCCATATGACCACCGCGACGACCCCCGACTCCCCAAGCCCCGCCACGATCTACCTCATGGACGCGAGCGCTTATATCTTCCGCGCCTTTTTCGCCATCCGCCGCCTCAATTCCCCGGATGGGGCGCCCACCAACGCCATCTTCGGCTTTACCGCGACCCTTTTAAGCCTTCTTTCCACCCACCGACCGGAATATCTCTCGCTGGTCTTCGACCCCGCCCCGCCCACCAGGAGACACGCGCTCTATCCCCAGTACAAGGCCAACCGCCCCCCGGCCGACCCCGACCTCGTCAGTCAACTCGCGCCCATCCGCGAGCTCGCCGCTCTCATCGGGGCGCGCCCCACGATCCAGGAGGGCTTTGAGGCGGACGATCTCATCGCCGCCTACGCGCGGCGTTTCGCCCAAGAAGGCCTAAACGTCGTCATCGTCTCCGGCGACAAGGATTTCTATCAGCTCTTGGGCCCCCGAATTTCCATGCGCGACCCCGATCCCGCCAATAAATCGGCCTTAACCCAAGAGGCTTTTCGGGAGAGATTCCCCACCCTCGAAAGCCCCCAAGAGTTTTTGGACGTCCAGGCCCTCATGGGGGACTCTTCCGACAATATCCCCGGCGTCCCCAAGGTGGGGGAAAAAACCGCCCTCAAACTGATCGGGGAATACCGGAGCCTCGACAATCTCTACGCCTCTTTAGCCCGCGTCTCGCCCCAGGGCCTCCAAGACAGGCTCCGCGCCAACGAGGGCCTGGCGCGCCTCTCTTACGCCCTTTCCAACCTGGGGGAAGGAGTCGCGCCCGACGCGCCCTTAAGCTCCTTCGCCTTCCGGGGACCCCCGGACCGGGAAGCCTTGAAGGACTTTTACAAGTCCTTGGGGTTCGCGCGCTTTTTAAAGTCCCTGAACTCCGACTTTCCCCCGGAAGGCGCGCCCCGCGCCCCTTCGCGTCCCACGCCGGCCCCCGCCGGCGCCCCTCCGGCCCCCAAGGAGGATCCCGCGCCCCTTTCCAGGGAAGACGCGCTCGCCACGGCGCGCGCCTTTAAGGTCTTAAGCCCGCTGGATCCCTCCGGCCTTTCCGATCTTATCCAAAAACTCTCCCTCTCCCCCAAGATCGCCCTCTCCGTGGACGCGGACTCCCCGACCCCCCGGCGGGCGCGGCTCCACGGCCTCGCCCTCTGCGCGGGCCTAGGGGAGGCCTTCTTTCTGCCCTTGGCCGACGCGGAAAAAGCCCCGGCCCTCCTGGAGGACCCGGAGGAAGGGCCCCCGCCCTTCCCTTTAGGGGAAACCCTCGCGGCCTTGGCGCCGCCCCTTTTAAATCCCAGCCGCGCGCTCTGGGGCCGAAACTATAAGTATATCGCCCACGCCCTCGCGCGCCGGGGCCTCGCGCTCCCCCCATGCCAGGGGGACCCGGACCTCGGCGGCTATCTCCTCGGCGAGGACGGCCAGGCGCGTTTGCGGGAAACGGCCTTGGCCGGCCTGGAGGCGCCGCTCCGCGCGGGAGTCCGCGCGATCCTCGCCAAACCCAGGCCCCGCCGCCGCCGCGAGGCGCGCCTGGACCCCTCCTACCCCAGGGACAACGCCCTGGCCGACGCCCTTCTCGCCTTCGCCGAAACGGAAACTTTAGAGCGGACGCTCCCCCAAGACGCCGACCTCGAGGCCCTCTACCGCTCCGTGGAGCTTCCCCTGGAAGGCCTCCTCTGGGAAATGGAGAGCTTGGGGGTCCTCGTGGACAGCGCCGTCCTCCAAGAGGTCTCCCATGAATTCGCCTCTTCCCTGCGAGAGCTGGAGGCGAAGATCTTCGCGGAGGCGGGCGGCCCCTTTAACGTCTCCTCCCCCAGACAGGTGGGGGAAGTCCTCTTCGCCAAATTGGGGCTCCCCACGGGCAAAAAAACCGCCAAAAAGACCGGCTTCTCCACGGATAGCGAGGTTTTAGGCGATCTCTCCCTCACCTTCCCCATCGCGGGGCTGATCCTCAGGCACCGTGAAATCCATAAGCTCAAGAGCACCTACGCGGACAGCCTCCCCTTAAATATCGAGCCCCGCGACGGCCGCGTCCACACCACCTTCAACCAGGCCCTCACCGCCACGGGCAGGCTTTCCTCGGCGAATCCCAACCTCCAGAACATTCCCACTAAGACGTCCGAGGGCCGCCGGATCCGCGAGGCCTTCGTGGCGCCCCCGGGCGCGCGGCTCGTCTCCGCGGACTACTCCCAGATCGAGCTGCGGGTCATGGCCGCGTTTTCCCAGGACGAGGCCCTTTTAAGGGCTTTCGCCAACGACGAGGACATCCACCGGGAAACCGCCTCCCAAATCTGGGGCTCGCCCCTTTCCGCGGTCAGCGACGAGGAAAGGCGCCGGGCCAAGGCCATCAATTTTGGGATTATCTACGGCCAGGGCGCCTTTGGGCTCGGGCGGGCCCTCAAAATCGGCCAGGGCGTGGCCCGCGATTTTATCCAGCGCTATTTCGAGCGCTTTCCGGGGGTCAAGAAATTTATGGAGGAGACTCCCCAAAAGGCCAAAAGGGAGGGCCTGGTCGCCACCCTCCACGGCCGGCGCCGCTACCTCCCGGAAATTAACTCCAGTAACGCCCTCCGCCGCCAGGAAGCGGAACGCGTGGCCATCAACACCACTATCCAAGGGACGGCCGCGGACCTCATGAAGATCGCCATGCTCAGGGTTTGGCGGCGCCTCGGCGCGGAAGGCCTCGCCGCCAAGATTGTCCTCCAGGTCCACGACGAGCTGATCGTGGAGTGCCCGGACGCGGAAGTGGAGGCGGCCCAAGCGATCCTCCGCGAGGAAATGACCCTCGCCGGCGCCACGCCCTTCTACCCCGGCGCCCCGACCCTCGCCGTCCCCCTGAAGGTGGACGTCGCCTCCTCCCAAAGCTGGGCGCGCGCCTAAGGGGCCGCGCGCTCCCCAAGCCTCGCTCGGGGGACTCTAGGGCGCCGGGCTAGGGCTTTAAGCGCGGTCGCGCCCCAGGGCGGCGCGCTCCAACGCCAGGGCCGCGCGGAACGCGCCGCCCTGGCTCTCGCGCGGCCATGGGCGGGATTATCAAGGCCCGAACCCCTCTACCGCCGCGACGGGCGCCCGCCGCCACGCGGAGAGCGCGCGAAGCGCTCGAGGGAGTGGTCGTGGTGGCGTAGTGATTAAAAGTAGCGCTATAAGACGATGGCGTAGTTAAAGTAGCGCGATTTGACAACTATAGAGCCTTGGAGTAGTATGCCTTCTCGCGCTCTATTTCAAAATGAGCCATTTCATGACGCGGCTTAAATTAACGCGAGCGCGAGGCTTCTTGAGGTCCCGTAACGGATTCGGGTTCGGTTAACGCCATTATACGCGAGACGGCGCGGCGAAGAATATGGACATCGACTTTTTAATGATTTTGGCGCTGTGGGCGCCGTGGATGACGCTCTCTCCGCGCCGGGCGAGTCGGGCGGACGAAGGGGTCTCCTCTGGGAACGGCGGGGAAACGCCCGTGACCGCGAGGAAACGCCCGTGACCGCGGTGAAAGCCCCTGGGACCGGCGGTCGCCATGAGGTAACTAAGGACAGTTATCGCGAACTCTCGTTGGCGAAAGCCTTATCCGGCGCGTTGGAGCTTCTCGGTATCGATCTCTCTCTCATCGAGGGCGCCACGCGGCGCGGCGCGGAATATACCTCGCCCAACATGAGGACCAGGACGGTTGACAGCCTGATCGAGTTAAGCGACGGCGGTTTTCTAATTTTAGAATTCCAGTCCAACGTGAAGCGATCCGATCTCTCTTAGGTTCTTTCTTTACGGCGCCTTAGTGGCGGAAGACTACGCGACGGATGACGCTGACGCGCTAGTCAGGCTCATAATCGTCTATTCGGCCGACGTTAAGAAACTCCCAGCCAACCGCTTCCCCCGCGAACTCGACGAGAACGCGAATTTCTTGAGGCGCGTTTTCGCTCAAATTCTATTAGTCGCCCGGAACTACATGGCCGAGTTCGTCGAGAAATTCTGGACCATAATCGCGGACTTGGAGGCGGGAGCGCCCGTCCCCGCCTTGACGGATCTCGATCTCGCCATGTTCTATTTCGCCCCGATGGGGAAAATTGACGACGAAAACCCTGGGCCGCTAGCCTACAAATTTCTCTCTCCTAGCGCTCAAACTCTCGCGAATACCGGAGACTCGGATATAATGATAATGGCCCTAAACGGTTATATGGCGCGGGGAGCCCCCCTCGCCGCGATAGCGATAAAATTTTGGGAGGAATTCGCTATGATGAAG